>JACRIH010000438.1 GCA_016235885.1 Planctomycetales bacterium
CCGAGCCAACAACGACTCCATCGCATCCGGCCACCCCAGCGGCAAATAACCCTTGAAAATCACCCGGTCAAAACAGGACAGCGTCCCCGTGATCTGCTGGTTATACTTCTCCAAGAACTTTTCCACGGCGTTCTCCCTTCGATGGTTGTGTGACAACAACATCGTGACGGAAGTACGCCGTTTTTACATCTCTCCTCTTTGGTTGCGGCCGAAGGCTGCCTTATGGAAGAGGGTGCGGGATGCCGATCTCAGACCCACACAGGATCGCGCGATTGCTCAGTTGCGGCAGATGTCTTCCGAGGAGGAGGTCGCAGCGTCACTGCACGCGGTTCGTCGCGCTGTTGCTACCGAAGTGTGAACGGCGTTCGAATGTCATTCAAACGATGCCCGCGACGTAGCACGTCTAGGAAATCTAGGGAGGAAGACTCACAGAGGCCTTCGGACAATCGCCGAGTCGTACTATTCTGTCTTTGGCAATGAAGTACCCGGTTTGAAGGAAGTGTTTGACGGGCTTGACCTGCGGGAACTCGAGGCGCTTCGTCACTTGCTTGTTCATCGAAGCGGAATCGTGGACGAACGATTTAGGACCGAGATTGCCAGCGATGAAAACCCGGGTGTTCCGGTAAGACTTGATGGAAGTCGCATCATGCGCCTTGCGGCGTCGGCTGTTAGCAGTGAGGGCGGTCCAAGCGTCTCAGAGGCTATCCGAAAAGGAACCATGCCTGTCCGCAGATTTCACAGATCACGCAGATTTAAGGCGGAAGTCAAAATCTGCGTAATCTGTGAAATCTGCGGATGAATCTCTTGCACAGCGGTATCGTTTTCGGACAGCCTCTCAGTGCAAGATTTCAAGCTGCGGCTCCGCGCGGGGCACCCCCCGGCCCCTCTCCCCCAAGGGGAGAGAGGAGAAAGCCGCGTATCGATCCCAATACCCAAAAATGTCCCTCACCGCCGCACTGATCTGGACTTGTCTGCGAAGCCTCACCATCGCCCTCGTGGCTTGGCCGGTGAGTTGCTTTCTTAGCACGGCGTGGCACGCCTCGCGCGGCCAGACGCGACGCGGGCTGATTGTGTTGCTGTTCATTCCATTCCTGTTCCCCGAACTGTGGGTCGGCTACGCCTACGCGAACTTCTGGCTGTCGTTGATCCATCATCCGGAGTGGAACGAATTGCTGTTCGATCTGTTGCTGTTGTTGAAACTGGTCCCGGCGGGAACAGTCGTGTTTCATTTCTCGCCGCCGCCACCGCTGTCAGCTCAAGCGTTGCATTGCCGGCGGCTGGCGATTTTTCCGGACTCCGGATGGCGGACAAAACTCGCGGAATATTTCGGCGGCCTCCTGCGGGGGCCATTGCGAGCCGCGTTTCCGGCGCTGGCGCTCGTGTTCCTGCTGGCGTTTCAGGAGTACGACCTCGCGTCGCTGATGGGGGTCAAAACGTGGTCGGTCTGGCTGTTCGATGCGCAAGCCGGATCAAGAGACGCCACGCTGGCGCTGCATCACATCGCCTGGCCCCTCGCGTGCGAATCGGTCGTGCTGTTGCCGGCGCTGGTTGTCGCCTGGGCCAACTCCGGCTGGTCCACATCGTCTCCCGAAGCCACTCGGCCGCTGTCGAGAATCGGCCAAGCCTGGCTTTGGGGCTACCTCGTTGTCGCCGTCACGCTGACAACTGTCGTACCGATCGCACTCACCGGCCGCGGACTGTGGACGGGGTTCCAGCAGCTCATGGGAAGCCAAGTGTTTCTCGATTCGTTGATCAGCAACATCGCCAGCGGTTTTGTTGTGGCCGCGATCGCTGCCGGTGCCGCGAGCGGACTGGCTGCGGTGGTTCTGCGGCAAAGTCGCCGGCAGATCGCGTGGCTCTGTCTGCTCCCCGGCGGTTTGGGTTCACTGGTGGTCGGATTGATGGTGCTCGTCTTGTTTCAACGGACGCCGTTGCATGTGGTCTACGACACGCCGTTGCCGTTGGTCGTCGCCCTGTCCGCTTGGCTGTTGCCTCGCGCAGTCCTGTTGCAATTGTTGTGGCTCGGCATCCGGAAAAGTGAATCAACTCACTTGGCCGGCTTGTTGCAGTGGTCACCAACACCGATCGTCGCGGCGCGAGGCATCGACTTGCTGTGGCAACTGCACAGCCGTCCGACGTGGTTCTGCTGGATGGCGCTCAGTTACTGGGCGTACCTCGACCTGACTTCGGCCGCGATCCTGGCCCCCACCGGCATGGCATCCGCGACGGTTCGGCTTTACGATTTGATGCACTTCGGCCGCACGTCGCTGTTGTCCGCGGCGACCTGCCTGACGCTGCTCCTGCCGGCAGTCGCGTTGTGGCTGTGCGTCAGCCTGCGACGGCAGGTGTTCCGGTGGTTTGCGGTGTGATCTCTCGCGCGGTGGGCAATGGCACGTAGCCGAACTCGTGAGAGTTCGGGATCGGTTCGTGGCATCACCGAAGTCTCACGACTTCGGCTACGTCGCAAAAACATCGAGAATTCGAATCCGGATGGCTGACTCCGACTCAAAAGTACCCGAACCGCTGTGGCGGCTGAACGACGTCACGCTGCGCGGCGTGGGGCGGGCACGGCTGGATCGCGTGTCGCTGGAGATTCGCACTGGTTCGACGGCTGTGATCGGATACTCCGGGGCAGGGAAGACGTCGCTGTTGAATCTGCTCGTCGAGTTTGAACGAGCGGACGACGGTGTCATCGAGTTCGTCAAGCCGCCGGATCGGTCCCGGTTGCCAATATTCTGGGTTCCGCAGACCGACGGGATGTGGCCGCATTTGACGGTGGTCGAACACCTCACGACCGTCCTGCCGCACGATGCCAGCACAACCGCCGCGAACGAACTGCTGGCCGCGTTCGATCTGAGTTCCCTCCGCGATGCGCGGCCGGATCGGTTGTCGCAGGGAGAACGATCGCGCGTCGCGGTGGCTCGGGCGCTGGCCAGTCACGCGGCGGTGCTCGTCATGGACGAACCACTGGCACACGTCGATCCGGCGCGGGTGGGGACGTACTGGAACGTCGTCCGCGACCACTGCCGCGCCACAGCCACGTCACTCGTGCTGGCCACGCACTCTCCCGAAATCGTCCTGCACGAGGCCGAACGAGTCGTCTGCCTGAACGACGGCCGCGTCGTCTTCACTGGTGCCGTGGCCGACCTGTATCATCAGCCACCATCGGCCGAGTTGGCTCGATTTCTGGGACCGATCAATTGGTTTGCTCCCGACGAGGCAACAGGTTGGCTGTCGATTTCAGTGACCTCCGACGTTTGTTTGCGGCCGGAGCGATTGTCGATTGCGAGTTCTCCTGCTGGTCATCACGTCGTGCGAGCCTCACGGTTCGCCGGTTCGGTCGCCGAGGTGGAACTCGCCGACGAGCAGGCGAGTCGGGTCAAGACGCTGTATCATCGCCCGTCGGGCGATGAACTGCGGCCGGGGGATCGAGTAGTTGTTCAAGCCGTCGGCATTTCGACGTGACGAAAGCGAGGGGAACGAAGATGGTAAGACACGGAGACGCGGAGACCGTGAGACACGGAGAATCAGACTCTCTCCGCGTCTCCGCGTCTCCCCTCTCCGCGTCTTCAACCGCTCCGGTCTCCGGCTCGGCCGCACGATTCGTGTTCCTCGACGGAATGCGAGGGTTCGCAGCGCTGTGTATTGCCAGCTATCACATCTGGCGGTACGAACCCGCTCCGTATCCGGCCGAACAGGCGATGCCGGTTTGGGGCGACTGGCTGCTGAAGCACGCTTGGATCGGTGTGCAAATCCTGTTGGTCCAGAGCGGGTTCGTGATCGCCTACACACTCCGCAACACGGTCGTGACGCCGCGCACTGCGCTCGCGTTCGTCGCCCGTCGCCTCGTGCGCCTGGTGCCGCCGTACTGGGTGACGATCGCTCTCGTTCTGGCGGTGCATGGACTGTGCGCGGCCTGGAGACGATTCCCCTCGCTGCTGGATGAACCGCCCACGGCCGCCGGTGTGCTGGCGCAGATGTTCTACCTGCAAGATATTCTCGGCTACGGAAACCTGTCGGCCGGGCTGTGGACGGTTGCGATTGAGGTGCAGTTTTATGTGGTGTTTGTGGTCGGATGGGGGTTGTCGCAACGGTGCATGCTCGATGAAGAAGCCGAGCCACTCATTGTATTGGACGTCACCAAGGTTCCTTGGTTTGTCCGTAGGACCAACCTTCTCATTTTCTTCGCCCTTCCGGCCGCGTGGGCATTATTCAACTGGAACCGGAAAGACACGAACGAGCAGTGGGTACATCACTTCCTGTTTCAATTCTTTCTGGGCATGGTCACCTGGTGGGCACTGGAACGAACCGTGCCTTTGCTCGTTTTTCTTGGGACAATCGCCGTGGTGGCAGGTCAAATGGTGTTCGACCGCTCGCTGACATCTCCCGAGATCGTGGCTCGTTTTGTGACGCTGGCGACCGCAGTTTCGATGTTCATCGCCGGGCGGACGAACCATTTTCACGACTGGTTGAACTGGCGCTGGCTGCAATACGTCGGCCGGATTTCGTACAGCCTGTACCTCGTCCACTACCCGGTGGGCCATGTCGTGACGTGGCTCGGTTGGCTGGCGTGCGACAATTTGCCGACCCCAATCCAATCCGCCGTGATCCTCAGCATGTCGCTTGTCGGCAGCATCGCTGCGGGGCATCTGCTGTATGTCGCGGTCGAAGTTCCGAGTGTCCGCTGGGCCGCGCGGTTGAAGTCGCCGACAACCCGCGTGGAACCCGCGACCACACAGAGCGAGAAGGGCAACGCATGACGCGGCCATTCTCACCTGTCGCGCAATGTCACCACGTTATGAAGCCGTGGACGTGGTTTTTTGAACAGAAGGGAACGAAGGAAACGAAGAAGATGTTTTTGGGACGGTCGTATTGTTATCTGGATGTCACCAGCCATCCGAATTTCAGCTCCAAAGGAGCGAGATTCGATAGCCCAGGGCGCAGCCCTGGGTTACGAGTTGACAACCAACCAGCAGCCCCAACGGGGCGGAACTCGTGCGACTTCGAAATCAAATCACGCCCCGTTGGGGCTTCTATTTTGTCTCGGACTTCCAACCCAGGGCTGCGCCCTGGGCTATCGAATCGGTCCCCGTTGGGGCCAAGACCGGGATGCCGACTACACCTCATTTCTCTTCGTTACCTTCGTTTGCTTCTGTTCACATTCGTTCCGTTCCTTCTGGCGGCTGGCTGTCGCGAACGTACTAAAAGCCCCGTGCTGCCTGTCGCCTCGGTCAAACATTGGTCCTTCCCGCCGGACGGTATCAAAGCTCCGGCACCGCGGGCTGTGGCGGTCAGTCCGAGTGGCGACGTGTTTGTCCTCGACAACGCGGCGCGTGTGCTGGTGTTTGACGGCGGCGGAAATTTTCTGCGGCTGTGGAGGATGCCGGATGCCGGTCTCGGCAACCCGCAGGGAGTCCGCGTGTTGCGTGATGGGCGCGTCGTCGTCGCCGACACGCATTACAGCCGGCTGGTGTTTTTCGACACGGAAGGGAAGGAACTCGGGCGGCTTGGTGAATTCGGCAAGGAGCCGGGACAGTTCATTTACCCGATCGTCGTGGCGCAGGACGACGCCGAGAACATCTACGTCGGCGAGTATGGCGATCACGACCGGATTCAGAAGTTTGCGAAGGACGGCACCTTCCTGCTCGAATTCGGCAGTTTTGGGACCGAACCGGGGCAGTTCCAGCGGCCGAGTGGGATCGTGTGGCATGCGGAAAAGGTCTTTGTCGCGGATGCGTTCAACAATCGAATTCAGGTCTTCGCCGATGACGGAAGATTTCTGGGAATCCTCAGTGACGAAAAATCGCCGGTCGAACTAAACTATCCGTACGATCTGGTCCTCGATTCGCGAGGCGACACGTCCGATCCCAACTTTCTGCTGGTGGAGTACGGAGGCAACTGCGTAACGCAACTCAGCCCAACCGGCCGGCTGCTCGGACGGTTCGGTTCGGAAGGTTCCAAGATCGGCCAACTGGTGACTCCGTGGCGGCTGGCCATCCACCCGCAAACGGGATCGGTGATCGTGATGGACACAGGCAACCGGCGGATCGTGGAGTTGAAATGACAGAACTCCCCTCGCCGCTTTGGGAGAGGAAGGAACCCAGCGCCAGCAACCCGCAACCCAAAAAAAAATTCAGCCACGGATCAAACACGGATGAAACACGGACGACGCGAGTACATCAAGTCCGCAGTCACCCAGAACTATCTGGCCAGACAATACCAGCCGACTCAAATCATGGTTGTTGCAAATCCGTGTTTCATCCGTGTTTCATCAGTGGCTAAGTAAACCTTCGCGGCGTGAAAAGAAATCGAACGTTAGTCGTACGGAGGATCGGACTCCCATGAAAACATTTCTCCGGCGACTGCGTTACAACCTGTTCCCGACCCCGCGCTGGCCGGTGACGTGGAAACATGCCATTCCCCTGATCGCGTTTCTCGCGGTGTTCTGCGGGGTGTGTCTGTATCTCGAACTCGCCAACCTGCTGATGTTCGCACATCCGGGGGCGTTCTGGTTGCTGATCGTGACCGGTTGGGTGTGGTGGATGAGCGTCGTGGGATACGCCGGGTTGACTCGGTCGCGCGGGGTAGTCGCAATGTTGGTGCGGTTGTCGCTGCTCGGCGTGTTCATCGTGGTTTTGGCCGAACCGCGATCCGTCCGCATTCGCGACATCATGTCTGTGATCTATGCCATCGACGTGTCGGATTCCATCGGCGACGGATCGAGCGACGCGGCCCTCAAGTTCGTCACCAAGACCGTGGCCGAGAAGCCGCAGACGGACGAAGCGGGTCTGGTCGTGTTCGGTCGCAACGCGGCGGTCGAACTTCCGCCTCGAAACAGCTTCCCGCTGGAAGCGCTCAACTCACAGATCGACGGTGACGCGACCAACCTCGAACAATCGCTCGCCCTGTCCGCCGCCATGTTGCCGGAGGAAAACCAGGGGCGCATCGTGCTGATCAGCGACGGGACCGCCACCGAGGGGAGTTTGTCTCGCGTGCTCGACGAATTGAAGTCGCGCGGTGTGTCGGTCGATGTCCTGCCGATCCAGTACGCGTACGACGACGAAGTCTGGCTGGAACGGCTCGAACTTCCACAGTTCGTCAAACTGGGCGAAACGTACGAAGCGGTGATCCTGTTGTCGTCGCTCAAGGCGGGGGGCGGGTCGCTGATCCTGCGCGAGAACGGCAAGATCATTTCCGAGGAACCGGTGAAGTTTCAGGAGGGGAAGAACAAATTCTCCGTGCCGATCTCACTGCGCGAGGCGGGTTACTACGAATACGCGGCCACGATCGAGGTGCCGCGCGGCAAGGACAACCTCACACAGAACAACACCGTCATCAATTCGCTGTTCATCGAGGGGGAGGGAAAGGTGCTCCTCGTCGTGGACCCCAACGGCAGCGAGCGCGATTGGCAGCCGTTGGCTCAGGCGATTCGCGAGGGGGAGCGGGCGGTGGAGGTTCGGCCCGCGTACGAACTCCAGCGCGACGCCACGTCGCTCATGCCGTACGATTGCATCGTGTTCGTGAACGTCGGGTACGACAACTTCGACGGCATTCAACTCCAAGCCGTGCGTGACGCCGTGTACGACCTGGGGATCGGCTTCCTGATGGTCGGCGGCGAAAACAGTTTCGGTCCCGGCGGCTATCACCGCACGCTGATCGAAGACATCCTGCCGGTCTCGATGGACGTCACGCAGAAAAAAGTGCTCCCAAAAGGGGCGCTGGCGATCATCCTCCACACGTGCGAATTCGCCGAGGGGAACACGTGGGCCAAGCGGATCACCAAGGAAGCGATCAAGGTACTCGGGGCACAGGACGAAGTCGGAGCGATCTGCTACGGCCCCGGTGGCGACAAATGGATTTTTGAACTGACGCCCGCCGCCGAATACGACAAGCTCGTCCCCAAGATCAACGCCTCGCAACCGAGCGACATGCCCAGCTTCTCCAGCACGATGGCGATGGGATTAAAGGGGCTGATGAAGAGCGATGCATCCGCGCGGCACATGATCATCATTTCGGACGGCGACCCGTCGCCACCGCCGCCGCAGCTCGTGCAGGAATTCATCGACGCCAAGGTCAGCGTTTCGATCGTCACCGTCTTTCCGCACGGTGGCGTGGACATTCCCAAGCTGCGAGCCATCTGCTCGGCGACGGGCGGGCGGTTTTATTTTCCGTCCGATCCGAAGCAGCTTCCGGCGATCTTCATCAAGGAATCGAAGTCGCTCAAACGGAGCATGATCCAAAACAAAGTGTTCACCCCCGAACTGGAAATGCCGTCGCCGATTTTGAAGGGGATCGAAGGGTTGCCACCGCTTCGCGGATACGTGCTCACGTCGGCGAAGAACGCGCCGTCGATGACCATCCTCAAGGCACCGCCCGAAAACAAGGAAGATCCCGACACCGACCCCGTGCTGTCCACGTGGCGGTTCGGCCTCGGGTCGAGTGCCGCCTTCACGTCCGACCTGTCTCCCAACTGGGGGGCAAACTGGCTGGAATGGGAGCAGTACCGCGCGTTTGTCAAGCAGTTGCTCACGCACATCTCGCGCGAGGGGAAGGCCAGCCAACTCCGCATCCGCAGCTACACGAACGGCAACGAGGGAGTCATCATCGCCGAGGACTTCCATCCGCAGGAATCGTTTCTCGAAGTCCACGCCCGCATTTCCGGCCCGCGCGATCGGGCCGAAACGATCCCGCTCAAGCAGGTCGGACCGCGACGCTATCAAGGGACCGTGCCGCTGTGGGGGAAGGGGCGGTATCACATTCTCGGTACCGGCGTCGCGGGCGAACGGACCGACCGCGCCCACGGCAGCCTGATCCTGCCGTACTCGCCCGAGTACCTGAAATTCCGATCCAGCCCGATCGCGCTCCGCGAGATCGCCGACCGCACCGGCGGCGAATTGCTGACGAGCGAAACGAAGTCGCAGGAAATCTATCAAACCCGCCGCCTGCCGAAGAAAAGCTCGCGGCCGATCTTCGACTGGTTCCTCGTCGCGCTCGCCTGCCTCGTCCCGTTCGACGTGGCGATCCGTCGAATTCAACTCGACTGGTACGTGATCAAAGCCTGGCTCGGCATCGGCCGCAAACGAGCCGCATCGACGGCGACGATGGGCGCTCTGCTCGAACGCAAGCAGGCGGTCAGTTCCGAACTGCAATCCCGCCGCACCGAAACCCCACTGTCGCAACTGGTCCAACGCGGCCCGCGCCTGCCCAAGCCAAGCCGCCCAACAACCCCCGCCGCCTCGGGTTCATCCCCAAACCCACCTCCCGGCGCGAAGCCCGCCACGACCGGCGACGATTCGCAGGCAAGTTCCACCACCGAGCGACTGCTGAAGCTCAAGCGAAAACGGCAAGAGGGACCGTAGCGTGGGACCAGCGCAGCGCA
>JACRIH010000437.1 GCA_016235885.1 Planctomycetales bacterium
CCGGCCCCTCTCCCCCTGGGGGGGAAAGGGGAGTTTGTGCGCCGAGCCAACCGACGCCGCGGATGATGACTTCGCCGGTCGGCTGCTGGAGCACTCCGCCCCCGACGGCGAAGTTGGACCTGGCGAGTTGATCGACCACGTCGTGGAGCGGCACGTCGAATGCCTGCAAACGAGCGGGATCGAGTTGCACGTGGTATTCGAGGACCTGCCCGCCCACTGTGGCGACTTCGGCGACACCGGCAACCGACTGCAACTGCGGACGCACGTACCAATCCTGAATGTCTCGCAGTTGGGCGAGGTCGTAGCCGCGCCCCTCGACCGTGTACCAAAAGATTTGTCCCGTCGGGATCGCATCGGGAGCCAATCGCGGCACGACACCGTCGGGGAGGTCGATGCTGCTCTGAGTCAGTCGCTCGCGCACGCGGGCTCGCGCGGTGTCGAAGCCAACCGCGTCATCGAAAATCAAATGCAGCATCGAGAACCCGACGTCGCTCGATCCGCGCACCGTGCGGACTCCCGCCAGGCCCTGCAACTGCAACGAAAGCGGATACGTCACCTGATCTTCGATCTCGGGTGGACTGTGCCCCGGCCAGTCGGTGAACACGATGACCTGATTCTCCGACAGGTCCGGCACCGCATCGACGGGTGTTTGATACACGGCAATCACACCCCACACCGCGAGCGCGACGCCAGCGGCGATCGTCAGCCAGCGATGGCGAATCGAGAGTTCGATGAGGCGGTCGATCATTCCCGTAGGTCAGGCTTTCTAGCCTGACATTCCGCTTTGACTTGGGATTATTTCTTGCGAGCGATCCCGTGCCTACCTGTCAGGCTGGAAAGCCAGACCTACTTCACCTTCTTCAAATACTTCTCCGGGTTCTTCTTCAAACTGGCGGTGCATCCGTCGCAGCAAATAAACACGCGGCGACCGGCGACTTCGACCGGGATCGGACCGCCCATCGAATCGAGCGGCAGATCGGTTACGGGACAGACTTTTTGTTTCGCGACGAGTTCGAGGTCCGCTGCGGAGAGCACGACGGTGGGCTTCTTTTTCTTCGATGAGCCGGCGGTCGAGACCGCCGGCTTCGATGCGAACGGCGATTCGGCTGTCGAAGCGGTGGCTCGGGAGGCGCCGAAGTACCCGGATGCCAGCGCGGGGTTCAACCGCGCTTCGGCGTCGATCAGGAACGCTCCGGCCGTGGCCACGCGGTCGCCCGCTTGCAAGCCAGAGAGCACGGGGAAGAATTCGCCGACTCGCGGACCGAGAGTCACCTCGACGCCGTCGAACATGCCGGGCATGCGTTCGATGTAGACGACGCGCCGTTCGCCGGTGTCGATCACGGCGGAACGCGGCAGCAACAAGACGCGATCGGGATCGAGAGGGCGCGGTTCGACCGCCGTTGTGTGGATGCCCGCCAGTTGGACGCGGTACGGCGAGAATTGCATTCGGGCGACAACGCCTTCCGGCAGCAACACGGCCTCGCCCTTCTTGCGGCGCACGAGGTCCATGTTGCACACCGGACAAATGGCCGGCCACGTGGAGAGAACTCCAGGACACATCGGACAGAAGAATTCGGTGTCACCTGAGACCGCTTGTGTCAGCGAGTGACGACCGGTCAGTCGATGCCAGATGGCGTCGAAATGGTTCCGCAACGTCCCCCACTGCCCGACGACGAGAAAGGCGACGACCGCCACGATCACGAACCGCAGCCGAACCTGCACCATCCGCAACCCGAACTTGAATCGCTCCCGCCAACCGCGTGGTGGCGCTTCGTGGGGCGTGGCAACATGAGGCCCGGTGGCCTGCACAGAACCGGCGGCATCTTCGGTCGCGAGCGATTGGTTGGGATTCATCGGAGTTCGAACGTCACGGGTTGCCGGTCGGTTGGTCAGGCGGATTGACGGCCGACGGCGATGACGTCGCAGTGTCTGCGGGAGGCATGGGATGCTCCCAGTGAGCGAGCATGTCGTAATCCTCCTGCCGGAAGACCCACAACGGTTCAATGCCGACGACGACGAATCGGACTCGCTCTTCCGCGTCGGGATAAACGAGCTTCAACTTCACCGCGAAACACCGCGGCGCATTACCGGGGACAGGGCCGAGAATCTCGAACGCCTCGAGCTTCTGATCCGGCCGCCGATGCGAATCTGTCACGAAGACTTCGGGTTTCGTATTCGGCACCGTGCCGGCCGGTTCGCCGGACTGCCAAGCGCTGAGCGTGGCTTCCAACGCCTGGCGGGCCGTGTCTTCCGAGGGGATAAAACGCTAGGTTCCCGCCGATCGGCTGCAACCGGCAAGCAAAACGGATGTCAGCAGGCAACACTCGACAAGACGATTTCGAAATAAGTACGGACAGTGCATGCAACCTCCTCTGGTCCGACGATGACGAGACCAACTGAATCCAGAAGTCGCATTCAGAACGGGGATTCAAAGGCTTCTTTGCCGTAGCGTGTACCGATGGCCCGCCATACGGCGAGGTCGATACCAGACGAGGCATATTTCACGGCCCCATCACCCATCATCATGTGCACGCCACCCACGTGGCGGCTGGACGGGGCCACCTGCATCGCCATGTTGGTCATCGTGCCGGGAAAGCCGGTACCGCCACAGGTGTACGAATTCGGGACGGCCACATGGTTGTACTGTGTGCAACAATTCTCCCCCATCACCCAGCTATACCCCCACTTGCTCGTGAGGGGTGTTGCCGTCAGGGGATTGATCCCCTGACAAGTGCTGAAGGTCGCTGCCAGGGACGTTTGGTGAGGCATGACGAACATGTCTGTTTGCGGATCGGGGGTGCCGTTGCCACGGATTTTCTCGCTGAAGAACGCCGTGTTGCTGAGACCATCCACAACATCACCCGTGCGAACACTGCTCAGGAAATAGAACACACCAGTTTGAATTTCATTCGGAGAATTGTCCGTCGGTGCGCCCGGTGCGTTGCTGCGGTCGCAGAGCCAGCCACCTTGATTGCCGACATAATTGTTCTGGGCCTGCCACGGGTCCGAAGGCCGCATGTCGGAAGGGCATAGAAACATGGAAATGATCGTCCGCGATGCGGCCGCATTCTGGCCCGTCGGACTGACGTACGCCGGCATGAAGGCAATCACACCGGCCATGCCCGGAGTTTCTGGAGGAGCATTGAAGTTGATCCGATCGTACAGCGGGATCTGATCGAGATAGGGCAGAAGCAAAGCGTGTTGTGACCAACGGGCATACACGGGAGCCCCGGCATAGCTGGGCCCCTTGCCGTACGGGAAGACATTGTGGGTTCCGTGGTAATTGTGCAACGCCAGGCCGATTTGCTTGATATTGTTCCGGCACTGGGTCCGTCGAGCCGCTTCGCGTGCCTGCTGCACTGCCGGTAGCAGGAGGGCAATCAGAATCGCGATGATGGCGATGACAACCAGCAATTCGATGAGCGTGAAACCCAAGTGACGACGAACACGTAACATGACAAAAACCTCCTCAGAAACAGGAAATAGTAGGTTGAACAAACGACTTCATAAGTTCCGAATCCGAGCAACCTGCGGAGGCTCGAACCGGTCATTGAGACTCACATGGATCGGGGGTCCGGATGACAGCAATCCATGATTTCATCATTAGTCATCGTCTGCCCGAGTTTTGACACCTCCCGAGCTGGTTGCGACACCGTCCGTCTCAGCTTCAACATCGTCCACCCTGGTGATGTTGATTGATGACCCCATCGTGACAGCAAAGGCGACCGGCTTTTGCGCCTCCGGCTTTCCAACAGCGGCCACGGTCAGTACAGCGGAAACTCGCCAGTGACCGCCGCGTTGTTCGGGTGCTCCAGACAACTGATATGCTTTCAACGTTGCACCGGCCCGCCAATCCTCGTCAGCCACGTACACGACGGGCTTCCCGCTTTGTAACTGATCGGACTTTTGTCCTGATTTCCACGCATCAAGGGCTGTCGACAACACTTTTTTTGCCTCTTCCGGATTGCCTGACGCACTGATGACTTTGGGGCCACCACACCCAGCCAAGACGAGCGTTGCGGTCAGTCCCAAGAGGAAACTGGAGACACAATATCGGCCCATCTCGAAACGATAAAACAATTGCTCAATCATCGCTGCCTGCCTTCTAATCAATCGGTTCAATCGGTTTTAACAGGAATGCATGAATTGTCGGAAAACAAGTACCACCGAACGAGTGGACCGATTATTCCAAAGCCAACCCGGCCGCTTCCGTGATGCGGCCGAACGATGCGCGGTTGGTCGTGTAGCTGATGAGCTGCACGACGTCGCGCGGGCCGACCAGCTTCACGGCGTCGGTTGTCTCAGCGTCGGTGAGCATGATTGGCGACGCGGCCAATTGCCGAGCCAACCGGAACTGAGCACGTTCGGCCGGAGTGAATTCCGACCAGTCGCCATCGAGCTTGAAGATTTGGTCGTCGGACCAACCCAACTCGCGAAGACGTCGCTTAGCTTGGCCGAGCGCGTACCACGCGCGGTCTTGGCGGGCGACGATCCAACTGACTTGAGCTTTCAATAACGGCTTCAGATCACCGCGAGACTCGGACGTATGAATGCTGGCAATGCGGCCCTTCCCGCTCGTCGGGAAAGTGGCCAGCAGCCGTACCCACTGCGGCAACGCTCCTTCCGGGAAACCTTCGGGAACGAGTTCCCGCGACTTGGCTTGATCGACTACTGGCAGACGCGGCGTTCGCGTGCGCGCGGTGGCCAACGCTTTCTCGACATCTGCTCGCGATTCCAGCGGAGCACGGCGAAAGACGGTCTGCGTGGACGGCTTGCCGGATTTTTCGTCGATCATCAGCGGTACGACTTTGGTGATCACGTTCTGGAATTTCGGCGACGTGAACGTCAGGTAGTTGTGAGACCTTTCGACCGGACGCTCAGTTTTCTCTGCGACCTTCTCGGCCCCTGCGTTGGTACTTTCGGACCGTCGGCTGCCAAAGTTGCCGCCGCCGGAGGACTGCGGAATACCCGCCCCCTCTTTCCAACGGTTCGTCGAGTTGTAGCCGGCGACGGACAAGATGATCCCCAGAATTTGCTTGTCGTGGTAATGCTTGCGGAGTTCGACGATATCCGCGTCACCGAGGCGATGCGGTTCGTAAGTCAGCTTGCGAGTGAACGCATAAGCCGCTCGCTGAGCCGGCGTGTGTTCTGCCCAATCACCATCCAGAGTCGCGATTTGATCTTCGCTTAAGCCCGCGACCGCGAGCTTCGATTCTTGATGACCCAGTCAATACAGGCAATTGTTGGTTCGTGAAACAAGCCAGAACAACTCCACTGTGAACGCATAGTCCAAGCCCATATCGGGATCGCTGCTGCGGCCGAATCCACCGCCACCGGTTCCAGTCCCGCGACTGGAGCCTCCCGATCCTTGTCCTTCATAATACGGCATGTAGTGATGACGCAGCCGACTTTCATAGCTCGTGGACCGTTCACCGAGTTTTTCCTTATCAGCCTCGGTCAATTCCGGTAGAGGGATGCGTTCCTTGCGGGCCTTCATGTCCTCAAGTGCCTGCTTCATCACCGGTCGAGTCAGCGGCACGGGGAGCGGCGCATTCACCGAATCAATCGCGTACACGAAGCTGGCTGAGGCCAGCGCGAATCCAAACAAAGTTGTTTTCGAGAACCGCATAGAATACCTCCGTGGGGAAAATGAGATGAAAAATCGGCGATCGACTCGCAGTGCAAACAGCAAGAGCTCCAATAGCAGTCTTCACGAACGAGACGTTCCTTTCGCGGCTGGACGAAAACGGAGTGACCGCTGCTGCAAAACTGAAGACCAAATGAGTCTGGGCGAGCATTGCCAATCGAATTCAAGGAACTCGGCCAGACTCTTCGCGGCATCGCTTAGAAATCCGAAGCGACCGGCTCGCCACCCTTGCGGCTGCCGATGGCACGCCATGTATTGATGTCGATCGTGGATGACACAAATCGCACCGATCCGTCACACATTGTGACGTGGACCCCGCCGGTGTGGCGGCTGGTGGCCGTTGTCGCGATGCGACCCGGAGGAAACATGCACGACCGACTGTTGGGCGGGGCCACGTGGAAGTACTGTGTGGTTGAGTGATACCGCTGGAGCCACGGCGCCCCAACGTTGGACACACCTTGAAATGCCAAATTCGTCGGGTCCATGGCCGCGCACTGTTGGACCGCCTCATCGGGCGTGGCGGGGTACGTGCCCGGCTCGAATGTGTCAGCCGGATGTGACTTGGTTTGGTCGAAATCTCCAATCCGGTGCTCGCTGAATGCGGCGGTGGTGCTCAAACCATCTTCGATATCTCCCACGGCGATGGCCTTGTTGGGGACAAACACTCCATTGGGGGCTGGCATCCCGTAGTTCGAGTTCCCCACGGTGAGTGACGGCTGACCATTCAGAATTCCACTCCCCTGGCTGGCCCGGTAACTCGTTGCAGCCCAGCCGATTGGCAAAGTATCCGGTGGATCAGAGGGGCATAGAAAAATTGGTACGTTGATATTGCAGGCCGCGGCGTTCGATGCTGCGTTATACGACGCGCTAAAATTGATTTGATTGAACACTGCCACCTGATCCATGAACGGCAACAGACCGGCATGGATCGAGACCCGATCGCACAACGGCAGACGCTGGTGCGTGTCAAGATAATTGTGCATCGCCAAGCCAAACTGCTTGAGATTGTTTTTGCATTGGGTTCTTCGAGCCGATTCGCGGGCCTGTTGGACCGCGGGCAGCAACAGGGCGATCAGGATGGCGATGATGGCGATCACGACCAACAATTCGATCAACGTAAAACCGCGTCCTCGTCGTTTGCGTTGCGTAGTGAATTCAGGTTGCATGGTGGACTCCGAATGAAAGGGGATAACTGGAATGTGACACGGAATGAAAAAAATCAATGTTCCCGGGAAGCTCGTTGACTGACTTCCCCCGCGGAGCGCGAGAAAAGATTCCGCGAGGCCTCTCCGCCGAAAGTCGCCTCGCAGAAACAATCAGCGAGCCACTCCACGAGATAGCGCGGCGGGAAACTCAACATGAGAATTGCAGTGCTTCGGACCGAGCTTTGCCCTCTTGCTTTTTGGTCGTCGCTGCAGACGCCACAGTTCGATCAACGTAAAACCTCGTCGTTTGCATTGCATGGTGAACTCAGCATGAAAAATGAGAATTAGGTTTGGATGGTGAACTCCCGCTGGTTCCGTTGAACCGGCCGTCTCGTATCTCCCGCGCAGCGCGATGGTCTCGACAATTCCCGCGCAGTTGGACACAGGAATCTCGCGGCGAGAAAAACCTGACAGAGGACACGTCCCACGGAAAATGGGTCACGCGCGAAGTTGCCTGGAGTGGCGATTTGCCTTCCGGTTCGCAACAGAGCCACAAATGAAGGCAAATCCTGGCATTCACTTTGTGGCGACGACGTCACAACGACATCGTCGAGCGAACACGGATGGATGGCACTGTGGCGGACTGAGTCGGTGACCAGCACCGGGCTGCATCAGACGCGGTCAATCCGCCGACAAAATGCCGAGATCCAAGCGTTGAATCGCGAGGGGGCCTGTCAGGCCGAGAAGTGCCGCGGGGGGCGATAGATCGACAGCCCGAGGTGGATGGTTCGTGCGGGTTGGTCCGCAGAGATCGACCAATCCACCGGCTGTTCGTTCACACAAACACCCACGGCGATGCAACCATCGTCGTGGCGGTTTGATTCGGGAATCGTCGGAGGGGCAACGGGCAGTTGCCCGTTACCGGAACAGAACAATCCGTGACAACGCGGCGCAGGGTCAGAGGGGTTCGACAGGTCGTCCTCGACATGTCGCGCCATGGCTTGGTGCCCGTGCATTCCGGTCGAGCGGCCTCCCACGATCACATAATCGCCACACGACGCGACCGACCAACTGGGATTCAACACCAATACGCCCAGCAAAACCATCGCGGGCGCGATGAGCTGTCGACCTCGAGTGATCGCAGATTTCGGCAATCGACCCATGATTCCGGTCTCAACCGGTGCGGAACGGACAACGACCAGTGGCTGAAACTACGCAACGCACAATGAATATGCAAGAACGTTTCTTGTCCAATTGAGCTTTTATTTGAAAAGTACTTCGCCGGCACCTTCGGCCAGGCGACACATTTACTCCAGGCGAAATCGATCGCTCATTCATCTCGCAGCAAAGCGAACTCAACGTCGCAAATCTCGCCCCAACTCACTGGCCGACGTCTCCCATAGGAATTTCGGACCGATGGCTGCCCCCACGGTACAGGGTTACAATTCCTCCCATGAGCACCGAGCCGACACCATCCCGCCGCGACTTCTTCACTGGGCGGGCGATCCAAACGGAGATCGAACGGGCCACGGCTCGGAATGGGGATGAAGTTCTTGCGGCCTGTGATGCCGATTTCATTGCGAAAACGATCCCGATGAGTGGGGACACGGTCCGGCTGGGGAAGGTGGCGATGGCGTGTGATTTCGATGTGATCCTCAATCCCGGTCCGGTCTCACGATTGAAGGCGGCTTCGGCGGCGCTCGATCTGGTCGATCAACTCGAAGATCAAATGAGCGTGTATCGGCCGCACACGGAATTGTCGCGGTTGAATCGGCTCGCGGCAGGAGAAGACTTTCCGGTCGAGCCGCGGCTGTTTGAATTGCTGTTGCTGGCACGGCGTTTGGCAGACGACACGAGTGGTGCTTTCGATCCCACCGCCGGTCCGCTCGTGAACTTGTGGCGGCTGTGCAAACAGGAGCACCGCATCCCGAAGCAAACGGAGATTGACAAGCTTCGCAGTGTGATCGGTATCGACAATGTCGAGTTCCAGACGGATCGGCGAAGTGTTGGAGTCCCGCCTTCAGGCGGCCAACCGGCTGAAGCCGGGACTCCAACGGTGCGGTTCGCACGGCAGGGAGTCGAGTTGAACCTGAATTCCATTGGCAAGGGATATGCCCTCGACCGAGCCGGCGAAGTGCTCGACGCGGAGAAGATTGAGGACTGGTTGCTGCACGGCGGGCACAGCAGTGTACTCGCTCGCGGTGGTCATAATGGCCACGCGGGGTGGCCGATCGCGATTCGCAACCCGCTGTTTCCCGAGCGGCACTTCGCGACGATCCTGCTGCGAGACTGCGGGATGTCCACGAGCGGTTCGGGCGTGCAGTATTTTCGTCACCGTGGCCAGCGGTACGGGCACATCATCGACCCGCGTACGGGCTGGCCGGTCGAGGGGATGTTGTCGGTGACAGTCCTCGCTCCGACCGCCGCCGAAGCGGACGCTTTGTCCACCGCATTTTTTGTGTTGGGAGTCGAAAAGACAATTGCCTGTTGCCATAATCTCCGCGAACAACAACGAGACGTCTCCGCACTGATCTTGCCCCCCCCCCAACGCGGTCGTAAGCTCGAACCGATCAACTGCGGAATCGCGGACGATCAGTTGTTTTTCCACCTACCGTAACAACCAACGGTCGTAACCCGTCGTTTAACCCGGAGCCAACGGCGACGGCGCGTCAAATGTCTCTCGGCGCGAAACGCCGTGGCCGTTGGCTCCGGGTTAAACAACACTGACGTGCATCGAACAGGAGTGATTGTGGTTTCCAAAGTCCGACAGCTATCGTTTGCGGCGTGTTTCCTGCTGGTCGTCCTGCGGGTGTCGATCGGCTGGCAGTTTTTATATGAGGGGATGTGGAAGCTCCGCACGCTGAACACCCCCAAACCGTGGTCCGCCGAAGGCTATCTGCGAAACGCGAGCGGACCGTTTCGAGACAACTTTCGAGCCATGACTGGCGACCCGGATGGTCTCAAGTTGCTCGACTACGACCACGTCGCCGCCACGTGGGATGATTGGCAGCAGCGCCTGATCGCGTTTCATCCAGACCTCGATGACAACCAAAAAACGCGGATCGACGAGCTGATCAACGGCCCGAAAGCCTGGGCCGAGCCGCTGGCCTCTTTACCGCCGGGTGTGGAGATCAAGGGAGGCGTCGCGAAAATCCTGAAGTACGACGCAAAAGCCAAACGGCTGGTCGCAACAAACCACTTGTTGCCGAGCGAACGGGACACATTGATCGGGCAGGTCGAGCAGGACGGAAAGGAATTGAGCGCTGCGGAAAAGGCGTTCGTCACTGCGATCAATCGGTTGTACGATCGGACCAGCAAGCTCAGTTTGAAAGAGCGGTTGCAGGTGTCGCTGAAGGAAGACCCCGACCGCGCCGGCGTGATTCTCGAAAAGCACGCGGGGACCATCGATCACGAACGAATTGGCGAAATTCAAATGTACAAACATCTGCTCGAACGGTACGAGCAGAACCTCAAGAACGCGAAACAAGATTTCCAGCACGAGCACTTGGCAAAGCAGTGGAGCGAGTTGCAGGAAAAGCGAGCCGCCCTCGTTGGCCCGGTCAATGCGCTGACTGCGGAGCTTCAGAATGGCGTCCAAAAGTTTCTCACCGTCGATCAGATCGCCCGCGGGGCTGTCCCTTCGGCCTCGACGCCGGTGCGGCAACTGAACCAGCGCGTGATGTACGGCCTCGTGACATTCGGAGCGCTGCTGATGCTTGGCCTGTTCAGCCGCGTGGCGGCGCTCGGAGCCGCGACGATGTTGTTTTCGTTTTACCTGGCCATGCCCCCGTGGCCCGGAGTCCCACCGGTTCCCGGTCCCGAACACAGCCTGATCATCGACAAAAACCTCGTCGAGGCGCTGGCTTGCCTGGCGCTCGCCGCGACCCCCAGCGGACGCTGGATCGGATTGGATTCGCTCGTGCGGCGATATCTCTTCCGTCGAACGACCGAATGATACTATGCCGGCCAAAGTAGGACGGTTTTCAAACCGTCCCGATTACCACAGACGGATTGAAATCCATCCTGCGAATACCCTGAACACCACTCGTCCCACTTGGAGGACTTTGCAATGAACATGACTCCGGAAGAACGCGAAATTGGACGCCAGAATTTTCTGGAGGCGTCCGGGATGACTCGCCGCACATTTTTGAAAAGCGCCGCTGCCGCTCCGAGTCTCGGTGCGGCCTACTTTGGCTACGAACAGTTGAAGGGAAACCCGGTCAAGGTCGGCTGGATCGGCACCGGCGACGAAGGGAGCATCCTCCTCACGCAGCATCCGCCCGAATACATGGACATCGTTGCAGTGGCGGACATCCGACCGAGCAACCTCAAGCGAGCGTTCACCGGCGACGGCAACGATGACCGCGTGGGCCTCATCAAAAAGCTCGGCGACAAGAAATCCAAGACGATCAAACGCTACGCCGATCACAAGGAACTGCTCGCTGACCCCGAGATCGAAGCGGTCGTGATCGCGGTGCCGCTGAACGTTCACGCGTCGATCGCGATCGACGCGCTCAAAGCCGGCAAGCATGTGCTGGCGGAAAAGTTGATGGCCAAGACCATCGGCGAGTGCAAGGAAATGATTCGCGTCTCCAAGCAGGAAAACAAACTGCTGGCGATCGGTCACCAACGGCATTACAGCGTGCTGTACGACAACGCAGCCGACCTGATTCGCACGGGGGCGCTGGGGGACATCAAGTTCATCCGCGCCTGCTGGCATCGCAACAACAGTTGGCCGGGTGTCGATAGCTGGAACAAGAAAGTTCCGCCGGAAGACAAGGAAGCCCTCGACGCGAAGGTGAAAGGCTACGGCTTCGATTCCGTCGAACAACTCTGCCGGTGGCGGCTGTTCAGTAAAACGGGCGGCGGACTGATGGCCGAACTCGGCAGCCATCAACTCGACGCCAGCAGCATCTTCCTCGGCAAGAAGCATCCCATCGCAGTCATGGGCTACGGGGGAAGAAACTTCTACGGCGTGAAGGGAGTCGGTTCGAAGGACAAGCAATCCGACCCGCGCGAAATCGACGATCACGTGTATGTCACGCTCGAATTTCCCGGCCAGCATTACGATGAGGACAAGAACGACATCGTCATCGTGACGTATTCGTCGATCAACACGAATCAGTTGGAACCGTACGGCGAAACGGTGTACGGCAGCCGTGGAACGATGATCACGGAGAAAGAACAAAGTCTCCTGTTGTTCAAGGAGAATGGTCCCGGCGGCGACGCCGGAGGAGTGGGTCAGCGATTGCGGACGGTCAGCAAGGCCAATGGCGGCGGTGCCGTGCTGGAGGCCAGCGCGAGCCTCGCCCCGTCGTCCGCGGCGGCAATCGCCGGCAGCACAATGGACAAGGTCAGTCGGGGTTACACCGAGGAGATGGAGCACTTCGCCTGGAGCATCCGCAACAACATTCCGCTGGACACGCCGATAGAGCAACGTGGACTCCGCTGCCCCGGCAAGGTGGCAATGGCCGATGCCATCATGGCCCTCGTCTGCAACAAGGCGATGGCGCTCAAAAAACGAATCGTCTTCAAGGAAGAGTGGTTTGACCCGGACAGCACCGCCACTCCGGAAGAGGACGAGCAGATGAAAGTGTGAGCCGAAACGCCGGGCTTCCAACCCAATCGCGGCCCGGCTTTCAATGGGGAAACCGGGCCGTCGGCGTTTGAATGGGTTCACCGGCGAGGATACTCGCAACCCGACCGCCGACTTCCCATCTCTGTAGAATCTGCTCGCGATTCTATAGAATCCACTTGCCAACCGGATCAGGAACCAGTTATCGTTGGCTCGGAATGATTTGGCCGAGAGCCCGAAGTATCTTCGCGTTGGAATCCATGACGACTGGATGCGGCTTCGACTGAACAACAAAATAAAAAATGAGGAGGCGGGTCGTGTCCCGGCAGACAAATGTTCTCAACTGCGATCATGGTCGGCGCCGGGGGACTCTCGTCGAATCATTGTTGACCGACGTGTTTCAAGGTCGCCTGCAACCCGGCCAGCACCTCGTCACACAGGATTTGGCCGATCGATTTGGGGTCAGCCACACGCCCATCCGTGAAGCATTGATTTCTCTGTCCGGCATGGGCATCGTGGATTTGCTGCCGAACCGTGGGGCCGTCGTGCGGCGGGTTACGGCACGAGATGTTCGCGAAGTGTGCCAGGTGCGGCGGGCACTGGAATGCGAAGCGGCCCGCACCGCCTGCGGTCGGATCGATCCGGCGGACCTGCACGCACTGGCAGCGGACTTGAAACGTCTCACGACGGCCGTGACCCGCTCGGGTTCCCGCGTGATCGCCAAGGCTCAGGAAATGGATAGTCGCCTGCACGACTTGATTGCCAGTTCGTGCGGAAATACGTTTCTCGGTCATGAATTGAACCGTTTGAAAATTCTCTTCCGGGCGTTTCGCGATGTGGCCTGGGAGCACGATGGCGCGCGACACGACTTTCACCGGCTGGCGGAGGAAGGCCGTGAGCATCTGGCGATTGTGGAAGCCCTGCTCGCCGGCAACCGCGTCGAAGCCGCCCGAGCCATGTCGCACCACATTCGATCGGGAATGAAGTATTGGAGCCGCGCATTACCGGAAGCGACTGTGGAAACGAATGGCAAAATGAAGCGAATCGGAATCAAACACCATCCGAGGTTGAAGACACGATGAGCCTGATCGCTGGCATCCAGCGATCGCCAGCGCCGGAAGGCAAAAACAAAACCTGAACGAGGTGACGAAATGGATCGCCGTACAGCTTCGCAATCGATGGCGGCCTTGTTGGCCCTGCTGACCTGTGACATTTTCACCGCACGATTGACATCAGCGGCGGACCAACCGTTGGGATACAACCGCGACATCAGGCCGATCCTGGCGGACAATTGCTTCCCCTGCCACGGACCGGATTCCGCGGCGCGCAAGGCCGACCTGCGGCTGGATCGCATGGCGGACGCGACCGCGCTGCGCGACGGAGTGGCCGCGATCGTGAAGGGGAATCCGAACGAGAGTGAGTTGCTCTCGCGAATCAATTCAACCGATGCCACCGAAGTGATGCCCCCGTCGCCTCGCAAGCCGCTCAGGCCCGACCAGATCGCCCTGCTCAAGCGGTGGATTGTCGAGGGGGCGAACTACGAACCACACTGGTCGTTGATCGCACCGAAACGGCCGACGCCTCCGACCGTGAAGCAACTCGCGTGGGTCCGCAATCCGATCGACCAGTTTGTTTTGGCTCGGTTGGAGCAATCCGGTCTGCAACCCGCCCCCGAGGCCGATCGCCGCACGTTGGCTCGCCGGGTGAGTCTGGACTTGATCGGTCTGCCTCCCGCGCCGGAGATCGTGGACGCGTTCGTCAACGATAAGTCGCCGGGTGCCTATGAAAAACTGGTCGATCAGTTACTCACGTCGAAACAGTGGGGCGAGCATCGCGGGCGCTACTGGTTGGACGTGTCCCGCTATGCCGACACCCACGGCATTCACTTCGACAACTACCGCGAGATTTGGTCGTACCGCGACTGGGTGATCAACGCCTTCAATCGCAATCTGCCGTTCGACCAGTTCACGATTGAACAAATTGCGGGCGACCTGCTCCCCAACCGCACGCTCGACCAGCAGGTGGCGTCGGGGTTCAACCGGTGCAACATCACGACGAACGAAGGAGGAACAATTGCCGAGGAATACCTCGTGATGTACACGCGCGACCGGACCGAAACGGTCGGGCAGGTGTGGTTGGGAACGACCGTCAATTGCACAACCTGCCACGACCACAAGTTCGATCCAATGTCGCAGCGCGAGTTCTACGAGATGGCGGCGTTCTTCAACAACTCGACGCAAGCGGCGATGGATGGCAACATCAAGGACACGCCGCCGATTCTGGTCGTGCCGCAGCCGGAAGATCGACCGCGATGGGACGCGCTGACCGGCGATATAGCCTCGGCGAAGCAACTTGCTGAAGCTCGCAAACAGGCCGCGCGGCCGGAGTTCGACGCCTGGCTCGCGAAGGCCACGGTCGCGGATCTCGGCGCGGTGCTTCCACAAACCGACCTCTCGCTGCATGCCGCGCTCAATGAGGGACAGGGCAAGACAGCAAAGTTTGTGATCGACGGACAGTCCCGTGACGTTGCTCTCTCCGACAAGGCGGGTTGGCAGCAGGGAGTCGGCGGATCGAAGGCTTTGCAAACTCAGGGAGTTGCCGCGTGCGAGATCGCTGACGCGGGCGATTTCGACAAACAACAGGGATTCACCTGCGCCGCGTGGGTTAAGATCGCACCGAACGACACACAGGGGGCCATCGCGGCCCGCATGGATAACGCGAACGCCTACCGCGGCTGGGATTTCTGGGTGCAGCAGCGGCGAGTCGGCACGCACATCGTCGATGCCTGGCCGGATAACGCCGTCAAAGTTGTCGGCAAGGCACAATTGAAGGCCAACGAGTGGACACACGTGGCCGTGACGTACGACGGCTCGGGAAAAGCCGCCGGCGTGAAGGTGTACTACGACGGCAAGCCGCAGGAAACGCTCGTCGAGAGCGACAAACTGCAAGCCAACGCTTCGATCAAGACGGCCGTGCCGTTCAAGATCGGTCAGCGCCACGCCAGCGAACCGCTGACCAACGCGGGTCTCCAGGACTTGCGTCTCTACAAACGGGGCCTCACCGCTGCCGAGGTCGAATCGCTGGCGAAGACGTCCCGGTTCGCCGGCATCCTCGCCAAGGCGGCCGATCAACGAACCGACGCGGAACGCAACGAAGTGTTCCCGTGGTGGCTGGGGACGTTTGACAAGCCGTACCAGGAACTCGGCGCAAAAGTCTCCGTGCTGGATCAGGAACAAAGTACGATCAAGTCGCGCGGGTCGATTGCCCACGTGATGAATGAGCGCAGCGAGGAGGCGATGGCGTACGTTTTGTTCCGGGGCGAGTACGACAAACGCCGCGACCCCGTCAAACCCGGAACGCCCAGCATGCTTCCACCGCTGCCGGCCGATCTGCCGCGCAACCGGCTCGGGTTTGCTCAGTGGTTGCTGCGCGAGGAGCATCCGCTGACGACGCGGGTCACGGTCAACCGGTTCTGGCAGGAGCTGTTCGGAACGGGAATCGTTCGCACGGCCGGCGACTTTGGTGTCGCGGGCGAATTGCCCTCGCACCCTGAATTGCTGGACTGGATGGCGGTCGAATTCCGCGAGTCCGGCTGGGACATCAAGAAGTTTTTCAAACTGCTCGTCACATCGGCGACGTATCGGCAGGCGGCCGTGACGTCGCCAGAGAAGTTGCAGCGAGACCCGTCGAACCGGCTGCTGTCGCGCGGACCGCGGTTCCGAATGGACGCCGAAATGGTTCGCGACTACGCGCTGGCGGCGAGCGGATTGCTGGTTCCCAAGCTGGGTGGGCCAAGCGTCAAACCGTACCAACCGGATGGCGTGTGGGAAGCCGTCGCCATGATCGGCAGCAACACCCGCGACTACAAAAGAGACACCGGCGAGAACCTTTATCGCCGCAGCCTGTACACGTTCATCAAGCGCAGTGCTCCGCCGGCCTCGATGGAAATCTTCAATGCCACGGCGCGCGAAACCTGCACCGTGCGTCGCGAACGGACCAACACTCCGCTCCAGGCTCTGGTGACGCTCAACGATGTGCAATTTGTGGAAGCCGCGAGGCATCTCGCCCAAGCCACGATCAAGTCGGCAGACAGTTTCGACGCCCGATCCGACTTCGTCGCCAAGCGCCTGCTTGCCCGACCGTTCCACACCGCAGAACGATCCGTCGTACAGGCATCATTCACTGACTTGTTGACCTACTACCAAGCCCACGCCGACGACGCGAAGCAACTGATTACGGTCGGAGACTCAAAGCCTGACGCCTCGCTTGACGCGGCAACTCTCGCCGCGTGGACGATGCTGACGAACGAGTTGATGAATCTCGATGAGGTGTTGAACAAGTAGATTGGAGGACTTGATTTCGCACGCCGTGAAATCATTCTTGTGACACAAGGACCACGCCATGAATCCTTTCGACGAATTCAAACAGAACATCACTCGACGATACTTTTTCTCGCAGGGATCACATGCCGTCGGCTGGGCGGCTCTTGCATCGCTGGCAGGTGTGAACGGGATGCCCGGCCGGATTCAAGCGGCCGAAGCGTCGCGGCCCGGATCAATTCCCAAGGCCAACCTGACGCATTTCGCCGCCAAGGCGAAGCAGGTGATCTACCTGCACATGGTCGGTGGGCCACCGCAGATGGACTTGTACGACTACAAGCCGGTGATGAACGACTGGTTCGACAAGGATTTGCCGGACAGCGTCCGGATGGGACAACGGCTCACCACGATGACGTCCGGCCAGGCCCGGTTCCCGATCGCGCCCTCGAAATTCAAGTTTGCACAGCACGGTCAGTGCGGCATGTGGGTCACCGAGTTGCTGCCGCAGACGGCGAAGATGGTGGACGACATGTGCTTCATCCGCAGCATGAACACCGAAGCGATCAACCACGAGCCGGCGATTTCGTACATGCAGACGGGCAATCAGGTCACGGGCCGGCCGTGTCTGGGAGCCTGGGCGTCGTACGGACTCGGTTCGCTCAACGACGACCTCCCCGCGTTCGTTGTGCTGGTGGCGAAGCCGACGAATACGGAACAGGTGCAAGCCATTTCGGCGCGGCTGTGGTCGGCGGGGTACCTTCCCGGAGAACACGCGGGAGTGTCGTTCCGCAGCGCGGGCGATCCGATTCTGTACATCAACAACCCGCCCGGTGTGCCCACCGAGGTGCGGCGCAAAACGCTGGATGGCCTCAAAACGCTGAACGAGATCAACCATCAACTCGTTGGCGACCCCGAAACGCACACGCGGATTCAGAACTACGAACTCGCGTTCCGGATGCAGACCAGCGTGCCCGAGTTGTCGAACATCGCCGCCGAACCGGCGTCCACTTTCCAGCTCTACGGTGACGAAGCGAAAAAACCCGGCACGTTCGCCAACTCGGTGCTGCTGGCGCGGCGGCTCGTCGAACGGGGAGTGCGGTTCGTACAGATTTACCTGAACAATTGGGACACGCACGCCAACGTCGCCGGCCGCCTCCCCGATCAATGCCGGGACGTGGACCAGGCCTGTCACGGCTTGATCCAAGATCTCAAACAGCGCGGGATGTTCGACGACACGCTCATCATTTGGGGAGGCGAATTCGGCCGCACGATTTATTCGCAGGGGGGACTCTCGAAACAGAACTACGGTCGCGATCACCACCCGCGTTGCTTCACGATGTGGATGGCCGGCGGCGGCACCAAGGGAGGCACGATTCACGGCGAGACCGACGACTTCTCGTACAACATCGTGAAAGACCCAGTCCACATCCGCGACTTCCACGCCACGGTCCTGCACCTGCTCGGCTTCGAACACGAACGGTTCTCGTACAAGTACCAGGGACTCGACCAGCGTCTGACGGGCGTGGAACCGGCGCATGTCATCAAGGAACTGTTGGCGTAGTGAGTCCCGGTCTCAGTCGACAAATCGACGGTCGTGCGACACTGGCGAGCCGGAGGGCGTAAGCCCCCGGACAATCTGCGACTGTGGCCACGGAGTTGCTGCGATGCCGATTGGTCCGGGGGCTAATGCCCCTCGGCTCGCCGGGAATCAGTGTGTGCGTAACTCATCGCGTCGAAAACACGATCCCGTCATCGCGTGTCCAGATCAGCAACGGATTCGGCTGCTGCCGGATGTAGTTCACCGCCGCATCGACGGCTTCGGAACTGGCCAGCTTCTGCTTGGAACCGCCGGTGGTCCACCAAGTGTCATCTTCGCGATGTGGACCAAGCCGGTTGAGGCTCCGTGACCCATAGGCTTTCAAGTCACCGAGGATTTTGTCCGGATCGGGATCGCCCGTTACACCGACGACCAGATGCAGATGTGTCTGCATGATCGCCAACGCGGCCAGCAGCCAGCGACGATGCTGTGTCGTTTCCTGAAACTGAGGCAACAACACCTCGGCCTGATCGATGTTGAGAAACACGACGTCCGACTTCATGCGCTCCTCGGCCGATTGCTTGAGGCCCGGTCGCGGTGGAGCAAGCGGTGTCCGCGGGATGTTGTGCATCACCAGTCTGCCAGATTCATCGGGCGCGAGGCCGACAAATCCACGTTTGTCCCCCGGCAGCCACGAGCCGTACGTCGTCCAAGTCAGAAACCAGTATCGTTCGATGGGCAGCAGATTGATGGCCGGTTGCACGACGTTGGTCCAATCGCGAGTTGATGATCAAGGTTCAGAATCCGGCGCATTTACGCCTCCGGCGCATTTACGCCTCCGGCGCATTTACGCCTCCGGCGCACTTGCGCATCCGGCGCACTTGCGCATCCGGCGCACTTGCGCATCCGGCGCACTTGCG
>JACRIH010000440.1 GCA_016235885.1 Planctomycetales bacterium
GCCGGGTTTCTCGCGTTTTGGTCAGTTGCGTTGTGCCGTCAGCCGCATCAAAATGCCAACCGAGGCGTGGCGAATACCAACTCGAAACGTAGGCGAGGGATGCCTTCGCTTACGCTTCGAGTTAGTGTTCCGATTTCATTACTGACCGCACCCAGCCCCAGGCAAATCCATGCAACGAGACAAAAGCCGCGAACATTTTGCACGCGCGTGCCATTCGATTCCCGGCGGAGTCAACAGCCCCGCGCGTGCCTTCGGCGGAGTCGGCGGTGAACCGCTGATCATCGACCGCGGCGATGGCCCGTTTCTGTTTGACATCGACGGCAATCGGTTGATTGACTTCGTCGGATCGTGGGGGCCACACATTCTCGGACATCGCCATCCGGCCGTTGTCGCGGCGATCGAGTCCGCATTGCGCAAAGGAACGAGTTTTGGAGCACCGACTGAATTGGAAACGGAACTCGCCGAATTGGTGATCGAATCCGTGCCGTCGATCGAAAAAGTGCGGATGGTCAGCTCCGGTACCGAAGCGACGATGAGCGCGATCCGACTGGCCCGAGGTTTCACCGGCCGCGATGTCATCGTCAAGTTTGCCGGCTGCTACCACGGTCACGTGGACAGCCTGCTCGTGAAGGCAGGGAGCGCGGCGATGACGCTCGGGACTCCTTCTAGTCCCGGCGTGCCAGCGGGCTGCACGAAGGACACTCTCGTGCTCGAATTCAATGACTCGCAGGCGGTCGCCGACGCGTTCGCTAAACGAGGCGGCGAAATCGCCGGTGTGATCATCGAACCGGTCGTCGGCAACATGGGCGTTGTCGTCCCCGAACCAGGCTTCCTCGAACTTCTGCGCGAACAATGTACAAGGCACGGCGCGCTGTTGATTTTCGACGAAGTGATGACCGGATTCCGCGTGGCCTTCGGAGGCGCTCAAGGACGGTTCGGCATCCGGCCGGATTTGACCACGCTTGGAAAGATCATTGGCGGAGGGATGCCGGTTGGCGCGTACGGTGGAAGGAAAGACGTGATGGATCGCATGTCACCCGTCGGGCCGGTGTATCAGGCGGGAACTTTGTCGGGCAATCCATTGGCAATGGCCTGCGGGCTGGCGACGCTGCGGACTTTGAAACAGACCAACCCGTATCCGCGTTTGGAATCCGAAACCAAACGCCTGTGCGCTGGCCTGAGCACCGCCGCGACCGCGGCCGGGCTACCGCACACCGTCGCACAGGTCGGCAGCATGTTCACGTTGTTCTTCCACGCAGCAAAAATCGTGAACTACACTATCGCGTCCCGCTGCGATACGAAACGATTCGCGCGGTACTTTTGGGGGATGATCGAATCGGGCGTGTACCTGCCATGCAGCCAGTTCGAGGCCAACTTCGTTTCGTCCTCGCACGCGCCGACAGAAATTGACGCGACCATCTCCGCGGCGAATGACGTATTGGCTCGCGTGGCGAAAGACGGTTCGTGACGATATCCGCTCACTTCGATCCACCGTTCGCTTGCCAAATCAGTGGCGGGCCATCGAGTCGTTGAAGATACTTCTCGCGGAACTCGAAGAACCTAGCGTTGGCCGCGTCCTGCGCTTCCATCGTGGCCGCGCCGAATTGGATCGCGGTTTGAAGCGGGTTGTCGCCATTGGCCAATCCGGCGGCTTTCAGCAAGTCGAGCGCCTTGCCGATCTGCGGATCTTGCTTGATCCGCTTCTCGCTGTCGGGACGCGGCTTCGTCGCGTCGGCCGTTTCGGTGTGCAACCAGACTGTCTCCCAGCGTCCGTTCGGAAGTTTCGCAACAAATCGAGTCTCGACCGAGGCCGCGGTCAGTTGCGGATCGACCACGACCCGAGTCACTCGGAAGCCCGCCAACTTCTCGCGTTCGGCCGTCTGAATGGCAGAGATCATCCACTTCTCGCGACCGGGTGCCGGCTTCGTCTGAGGCTTGCTGACCCCTTCCAACAGGTCGGACAAGTCGGCGCCGAGACTTCCCTGCAAGACGGATGTGAGAAGCTGACCGACGTCTGGTGCCTCGGCACCGTCGCCTGTGCGGAAGACGGCATCGCCGTGACCCTGAAAGTCGAGCGATCGGACGTACGCATGTTCGACGAGTGCCCGCCGCGCTTGCCATTCGGCATCCGACTGAGGCCGCTTCGGAAGGTGATCGGACAGATCGACTCGTTCCTTCGCCACGTCGATTCCCTTTTCTCGCAGCTCACGAGACAGCGCAGCGATCGAGCGGGTCTCGGGCTTCGCCAACTGCTCGCGCCAGGCCACCAGTGCGACCTGCCTCCGAGCCGGCGGTTGGGCGAAGACTCGTTCGACCTGATCCGCGGCAAGTTCGATCAAAAGGAACCGGGGTGGCGATTCGGGAACGGGTTTCCCCTGATCGATGTGCTGCAATTCCCGGTCGATTCGCTCCAGTTGTTTCTTCAAAAGAAACTGCAATCGCTGCTCGTCCGGCCGCTCCCTGGCCCACGCGGTCACTCGCTCGCGAAGTTCCTCACGTGCCGACTGCTCCCGGCGAGTCTCGCTTTCCACCTGCTTCTCGAAGTCTTTCGGATAGCTCTCCCGCAACCATTCGCGTCGGACAGCGACCAGCAACTTGCCCGAATCATCGCGATGCACGATGGCTCCCAGCAGTTTGGGGCCACTCTTCACAGCGACCATGTCCACGCCGAGTTCAGTCAACGGTACCGGCCGAGACTGTCCAAATGCGCCGTCACCGGGACAAACCAGAAACCATGTCGCGCAGGCAAACCAGATCCATCGCATGACAAGCACCTCTGGGGACATTGCGTAGCGAACTTTACAATTCACGCACCAAATGATTTTGGACACAGATGAAACACGGATCAAGAATAGGTTAGGCGCGAAGGCGTGGCACTCGCTTTTTCGAGTCCGTGTTTCATCTGTACTACTAACGTTCGATTTCTTTTCACGCCGTGAAGATTTTTAACGCAAAGTCGCGAGGACGCAGAGTCGCAAAGAATCGCAGGGCCTGGGAATCCAGATGTTGAAGATGCCACTCAGGATGACTGTCATCATTCGAAAGTCGGCGACTTTTGTCTTTCTTTGCACCTTGGCGGCCTTGCGGCTTTGCGTTAAGAACGATTGCGTTTCTCTCCGATGGGATTTGGGTTGCGGGTTTCCCGCGCTGGGTTTCATCGGTGGCTAAACATCGTCTCGTTTGGTTCGCACGACGCGGTGGAAGTGCAACTCGACTTCGCGGTCCACTACTCGTCTTAAACCCTCGACGAGGCATTCCGGTTCGTGGTCGGACTGTCCGATTCGCAAGATTTCGTCCAAAGACGTGCCGTGAGCGACGGTAAACGTCGATTGGTGGATGATTTGATTGCCCGCGTCGAGTTCGGGGACGATGAAGTGGACGGTCGCGCCGTAGGTCAGCATGCGGTGGCCAAAGGCATCCTGGTACGGTGTCGGACCGGGGAACGAAGGCAAAAGGCCGTGATGCAGGTTGATGATTCGTCCGCCGGCGAATCGCCAGCAGGTCGCGGCGGGGAGGACGCGCATGTACCGAGCGAGCACGACGAAGTCCACATCGTAACGGTCAAGAATTTCCACCAGTTGATCGTTGTCCGGATTGCCGGCCGCATCACCGATCTGATGCCAGTCGATTCCAAACTGCTCGGCGACGCCGCGGCAGGCTTCACGGTTGCCGATCATCACCGCCGGAATGGCCGACAGTCGTTTGTCGCGGATGGAACGGAGCACGGCCAGAGCCGGTTCGGGGCGAAACGTTGTGCAGATCGCCAATCGCGGCGGGCGATCGGCTTCATCGCGAGACCATGTGCGGATGGACAACCCCTTCGCCGCGCCGATCTCGCGCATGCGCTGACGCAGGTCGGCCACCGATTCGCGTTCCAGCGGCCAGTCGATGCGGAGCAGCATCGCGAAGATGCGCTCCTGATCGTGGTCGTACATCTGGATTTCGGAGATGTTGGCCCCGGCCGACGAAACGTAATGCACAATGGGATCGGCAAGGCCGCGATTGTCAGGACCGACGGCGGTGAGAATGACTTGCATAATTGGGGAGGGGAAATGATTCGATGAAATCGAGGTGACTCGTACTACTACTCGTCAATTTGTTGCTGCCGTGCGCCCATTTTGTCGCCGAACTCGTGAGAGTTCGGATCGGACGGCTTGGCTCGGGGAAATCCCGAACTCTCACGAGTTCGGCTACATTTGTTTGCGGCCAAAAGACTGCGTCGTTAAACGATTTCGAACAGCGACTGCGTCTTCACAACCGCGCAGTTGCCTGGGAATGTGTGGAACGCGTGGATCAGCAGGCTCCGTTGCTGTTGTTCGACGTGCAGGAAACTGAGCGGCGGTGGGGCGAAGCGATTGGTGGACCGGAACTGGTGGGCCACCAGGCTGCGGCGGCTGTCGTTCAGTAATTCTTCGTGGTAGTGCATAAAGACGTCGGGGTCCAACCTCTCCAATTGAAAGCTGACGTGATACAACACTCGCCCGCCCGCCAGGTTGATCGTTTCCTGTCGGTGTCCCCGCAGCCGCCGCGAGTAGATTTGTTTTTGTTGCGGCAGCGGATGTTGGGCCGTGCTCGTGATTTCGCACAGTGTGTCCGCCTGATGCTTGAACGTGACAGCGTGGCCGGCGTCGCATATCCGGAGCACGGCGGAATACGCCGGCTGTTCGATGACGGCTGCGGTACAGGCGCTGATCAATTCTGGATGGACCGAGCGGTCAAACACACGAAACATCAGATGGGCGACATCCGGCCGAGCCAAACGTAGCTTCATGATGCGAATCCTCCGGCCTTGTCGCGGTGCCTGACCCTGTCGCCCAACATCGCTAGTATATCGGGCCGCTGAAGCGACGCCACGGCACCAAATGGTTTTCCCAAGACACGCATCGAATGCCCACGAATGAATTGCACCGTCCCGTTTGATGAGGTCCGACCGGACGACTTGAATCGTGTCGGCGGCAAAGGGCTGAGCCTGGGACTGCTGGCGGCCTCCGGGTTGCCGATCCCGGTGGGATACTGCATCACGAGCGAAACGTATCGCCGCTCGGTTGGCGTAGCTGGAGAAACGCCCCCGCTGTGCGATCAGGATCGAGCGCAGATTATCGCGGCGTACGAACGTTTGGGACGATCGGTCGTCGCCGTCCGGTCATCGGCCACGGTCGAGGATGGAGCACAAGCGAGCTTTGCGGGGCAACAGGAATCGATCCTCGGCGTCGAGGGCGAAGCCGCGTTGATCGTCGCCGTCGAACGCTGCTGGGCGTCGCTGAATTCTCCGCGGGCTGTCGCGTATCGACGCGAACAAAACGTTGACGAAACGGCTGTCGCGATGGCGGTCGTCGTGCAGCGGCTTGTGAATGCGGTTGTCGCCGGAGTCCTCTTCACTCGCGATCCGCTCGATGCGACGGGGGCGACCATGCTCGTTGAAGCCGCGTGGGGTTTGGGCGAAGCCGTTGTGTCGGGCCGCGTCCATCCAGATCGGTTTCATGTGGATCGGCAGACCGGAGCGCTGCTCGATCAAAACGTGACAACGAAGCGCGAGCAGGTGACTGCTTCTGGCTGGGAACCGGTCGAAGAGTCGCGGCAATTGCAGCCGTGTCTTACAGCCGACCAGCTTCGTGAACTGGTGGAACTCGGTCTCCGGATCGAAGCGTTTTTCGGTGAGCCGCGCGATGTCGAGTGGGCGTGGGATGGTCGGCAGTTCTGGATCCTCCAAGCCCGCCCAATCACGACCGCCGGGGCCTTCGAGCGCGAGCAGGTTCGGCGCGAGGAAATCGCGACGCTGCGAGACAAGGCCGCGACGAATTGCACGGTCTGGTCACGGTACAACCTCTCCGAAATCCTGCCGACGCCGACGCCGATGACCTGGAGCATCGTCAAGCACTTCATGTCCGGCCGGGGTGGTTACGGGCAGATGTACCGCGACCTCGGCTACGATCCCGATCCGTTGCTCGACGACGAGGGTTTCATCGACCTGATTTGTGGTCAGCCGTACGTGAACCTCAGCCGCGAGCCGAAACTGTACTTCCGGGACTTTCCGTTTGCGCACGACTTCGCGACGCTGAAAGCCAACCCCGAGCGAGCCATGTACCCCGCGCCGACCGCGGATCGTTCTCAGGCGACGCTGCGTACCTGGCTCAGGTTGCCCCTGACCGGATGGCGCATGTTGCGAGCACAAACGGCGGCGATGCGGCTGCGAACCGCCTGTGCCGCGAAACTTCGGGGGGAATTGTTTCCAGAGATGACTCGGAAAGTTGCAGCGGATCGGTTGCTCGATTCGCAGCGGATGTCGAACTCGGAGTTTCTGGAGCGACTGAACTCGTGGTGTCAGTACACGCTGGTGGACTTCGCTCGGCAGTCTCTGCGTCCGGCGGTATTCGCGGCGGCGACGATTCAGGAGCTTGAGACAATAGGAGTCGCGAGGGAGGCACTGGACGAGGCGCGACCACAGCCGGAAGTCGATCTCGCGGAGGCGTGTCGGCAACTCGCCAGTGGACAGCTTGACCGGGACGAATTCGTGCGGCGCTTCGGACATCGTGGACCACGCGAGATGGAATTGGCGGAGCCAAGGTGGAGTGAGCGGCCGGAGTCGATTCTGGATAAGAACCGCCCCTCACCCCCAACCGCTCTCCCCAAAGGGGAGAGCGGAGTTCGTAGTACTGCGCCAACTGGTTCCGATCCGACATTGCAACTCGCTTGCGAACTGCTGGCCGTGCGTGAGGAGGCGAAGCACTACTTCATGCTCGGCTACTCGATGATTCGGCGGTATCTCGTGGCGCTCGACGAGCGGCATCAACTGGCGGGAGGCATCTTCTTTCTGACGTCGGATGAACTGCCACGACTGATCGCCGGCGAACGGTTCGATGACACGATTCGCGAACGACGGCGACGACGGCAGATCGCGCTGAGTCTGGACGTGCCTCCCGTGCTATTCAGCGACGACTTGGATGCCATCGGCCGACCGATCGTGCCAAGTGATGCCACCGAGTTGAAGGGGACACCGATTTCGGCGGGGGTGTTCGAAGGGATCGCGGTCGTGCTCGGAGAACCCGTGCTGCCGGCGGACTGTCCGGACGAATTCGTGCTCGTCTGCCCGTCGACAGACCCGGCCTGGGTGCCGCTCTTTCTGCGAGCCAAAGCTCTCGTGATGGAATCGGGAGGCGTGTTGTCGCACGGCGCCATCGTGGCTCGCGAGTTCGGCCTGCCCGCAGTCGCCGGACTGCCGGGGGTGCAGCGCCAGCTTGCCACCGGGCAACGAATCCGCGTGGATGGCAATGTCGGAGTCGTGTACGTGCTTGGTGAGCGGCGATCAGAGTAAGCGCCTCACACTGACCTTGCGAAATCTTCGACATTCGTAGGGTGGGACCAGCGCAGCGCA
>JACRIH010000445.1 GCA_016235885.1 Planctomycetales bacterium
CCAGCGCCCCGACCGTCGCGAATCGGACCAGCGCGAGGCTGAAGCGCAATGTCGAGAGGGCAATGATCAGAAAGTAAGCCACGACGAGCGGCGTACGCGGTCCGTCGCCGATCAGCAGGAATGCCGTGAGCAACAACAGGTCGCCTGTCGTCGACACGAACTTGAGCCAGTCGGGGAAGATGCGGTTCCGCAGGCAGAGCAGCACGCCCAAGCTGACGGCTGCGCCGCCGAGCGCGATCGCGGTTGCCGACCGATGAAAGACCGCGTCGATTCCGTCAAGCTTAGGCCACGTCAGTGGGCCAAGCGACAGGCCGTGATAGTTCAGCAGTTCGACGGCGTAGAACGCGGCGATGGCGATCACCCGCAGCCAGTTCGCCCGAGATTCACCGTCGAATTCCTGCCAGCGGCCGACGATATGCCAGGGGATGTCGCGGTCGGTGGCTGTTGTCGATGTGGACATGATGGTCTCCCGTGGCTCGGCCCCTCACCCCCGGCCCCTCTCCCGGGGGGGAGAGGGGAGGACGTTATTCGCTGCCGCCGCCCATCAGCATCGAGCCGATGCCACCGAGGACGGAGCCTTCTTCTTTGCCGCCTCCGGCTTTCGAATTGGCGAGGACTCGACCGGCGAAACGGGAGAACGGGAGCGACTGAACCCAGATCTTTCCCGGTCCGGTGAGCGTGGCGAAGAACAAGCCTTCGCCGCCGAACAGCGAGTTCTTGATCCCGCCGATGAACTGGATGTCGTAGTTCACGGACGGTTCGATGGCGACCAGACAACCGGTGTCGATCTTGAGCACTTCGCCCGCTTGCAGCGTGCGGTGCATCAAAGCGCCACCGGCATGGATCAGGGCGATGCCGTCGCCGTTGAGACGCTGCATGATGAACCCTTCGCCGCCGAACAAGCCGACGCCGATTTTCTTCTGGAACGCGATGCTGATTTTCACACCGCGCGCGGCGCACAAAAACGCATCTTTCTGGCAGATCAATTCGCCGCCAAGCTGATCGAGGTGCATGGGGATGATCTGGCCGGGGTACGGAGCCGCGAAGGCCACGTGCTGCCGGTCGGCGGCGATGTTCGTGAACGTGGTAACGAACAACGATTCGCCCGTCAGCGCCCGCTTGCCGGCCGACATGACCTTGCCGAGGAACCCGCCAGACTGAGCCGCGGATGGATCGCCGAAGACGGTTTCCATTTTGATGCCCGGCGTCATGTACATCATGGCCCCGGCTTCCGCGATGCACATTTCGCGCGGGTCGAGCGTGACCTCGACGTACTGCATTTCTTCGCCGAAGATTTCGTAATCGATGGCGTCGGCTGGCATGGGGAGGCTCCTTGTGATGGGCAGGAGATTTCGTTCGAGATCAGAGACGGGCCGCCGCCCCTCACCCCCAACCCCTCCCCCCAAAAGGGAGAGGGGAGATTTGAATTCCTCGCCCCGTATGGGAGAGGGAAGGAATCACCAGAACAACAGGTACTTGTACACGAACTCGATCACATCGCCGAACAGGACGTAGCCGAGGCTCCGATCACTGCACCCGATTTTGGCGCGCACTTCGGAACCGATTCGCATCCGCGGACGCAGCTTCGGGACTTCCGCTCCATCGATCGACGCATGGACTTCGACCACGCTTCCCTCACCTTCCGTGAGCGCTGCCCGCGTGGATATTTTTTCGACCTTGCCGTAGTAATGGTCCTCGACATTGGTGGCCAGCATGAATTCGACCGGCAGGTTTTCGGTTTTCCTGGCCTGCACGCCGCGAAGGAAGTGGCCCATCCGCTGCTCCTGGACTTCCAATTCGAGGTGCCAGCGCTCGGTTTCATCCATGACTTCGAGCAAGACTTCACCGCGCTGGACCGGCCGGTTGAGCAGCAGCTTTTCCAATTCGAACGTCGACACGGTGCCATCGATCGGAGCACGAATGATGAGCTGTTCGACCTGCTCTTTGAGCACGGCGACCTGTTCTTTCGCCCCGTCAATCTGAATGGTCGTCTGGTCCTGTTCGCCGCGCAGTTGAATGATATCCTGAGGCGATCCGCCGCGCTCGGCCTGTTCGAGCCGCGCCTTCAGCGACGCCAGCGTCTGCACACCGTTGGCCAGTTTGTTCTCCGCTTCGAGCAACTTCGCCCGCAGCTCTTCATTCCGCAGTTTGAGCAGAATGTCTCCCTTTTTCACCGGGTCGGACGCCTTAACGAGGATTTCGAAGACTTCCCCCTCCCACGGCGAGAAGACTTCGGCTCGCGTGACCGGCATGAGTTTGCCCTTCCCCTCGACGCGGTATTCCCACGGGATGAGAAACAAGCCGGCAATCACACCGGAGATGACCAGCACGAACGCGGCGATCTTGAGCAGCGTGCGCCGGTACAGACGTTCGTAGACATCTCCGAGGAATCGCCACAGCGGCAGGAGAAACAGCGTCTGGTGGGTGCGAGCATTGTGTAGCGCAGCCGCGACGTGTTCGGCGACCATGTTGGACCGGTCGACCAGCCCCGGTTTGGGGCGACTGTCCGTGACCTGTTCGACGATGAGCGCTCCGAACGGTTTTTTGCGCTCGATCTTGCGACGTCCCTCTTTGACTTCCTTTTCGTCAGCCCGGATCAAAGGGTCGGGCGGAAACAAGGGGACGATCATGACCATTCGGGAGCCGGCCTCCTGAATGTATTCGGCGAGCGGCTTCTCAATTTGCGGTGGCAGGTTTTCGGCCTTGCCCGCGAACAGCAGCGGTTCGGATGTGGCGATCACGCTGTCGGTCAGCTTGCCCATCGTGGTGACCAGATTGGCGCGGCGGTTGACCGATTCCTGTCCGCTGATCGACTGGATGTGGCAGCGATTTCCCCGGTGCAATGCCACGCTCACGCGATCGCATTGCAGCAACAGGCGACCGTCGTTGGCCGCCGTGCCTGCGACCTCGTCCACGCGCAGGCTGCGCTGCATTTGCAGTACAAAGTTTTCAAACTGCTTCCAGTATTCGGGGGTGGGGGCTTCGTCGGGCAGCGGCTGATCGCGGGCCACGAGGTAACGCGACGCGCGGCCGCACGCCTGCTCCATGAATTGCAGGTAACCGTGCTGTGCCTGCTCGGGCGTTCCGGCGCGCTGAAAGATCTGGACGACACCGGCCACCTTCTTGCCTTTCAAAAGCGGCGAGAGCAGCAGCATGTGACCGGTCGGCGTGGTGGCGTTGCCGTCGAATGTGGAACCGATCAGCGTCGTCTGACCGTTGTCGAGTGTTTTGAGCAGCAGTTTGTAATTGTCTTCGGGCGCGTTGGGCGTTTCGAAGAAACCGGTTGAACCGAGATTGAGTTCCCACGACAGCTTGAGCTGGTTCTGCCCGTCCTGCATCCAGACGGCTCCGGCCTGTGCAGCCATCGTCTGGACGAGAATCTCCAGGAACTGCGGGAAGAAAGTTTCTTCCGGCGTGCGCGGGTCGGAGAGCTTGTCGATCTGCCGCGCGAGCTGGAGCACCCGCTCGCGAACGGCCTGCACATTGGGATTTTCGGGCATCGTGTGACAATCGGTGAAAGGTTTGGAGCGACGAGCCGCCGTGCGGGTCGCGACAAATGTCGGAGCCGGCCAAGGCCTTGCTCCGCTGCGAATTGCGACGAGTATAACCGCAGCATCCAACCCGGCAAGCCGCGCCGTTGTCCCACGGTGGACGAACGACGAAACTGTGGTGGGTGGCGAATGCAGCCCAGCCCGTCTCGCCCGACCGAGATCAAACACCGACGCCAGCCGACTGGCTCGGACCATTCGCGAGGAAGAGTCTGACGTCCGCATAATCCGAGCAAACCCTAGATCGAACCGAGGTCCCTCATGCTCAATCCGAATGCGGAACAACTCACGCAGAAGACCTGCACGGCGTGCGAAGGGGGCGTCCCCAAACTCTCAGCGGACGAGGTGTCTCAACTGCTGAGCGCGATCGATGGCTGGAAGCTCACGCATGACGGACAACGAATCCGGCGCGAGTGGAGTGTGAAGAACTTCGCAACCGGCGTCGAGTTCCTCAACCGCGTGGCTCAAGTCGCCGAGAACGAATGGCATCACCCGGACCTGCACCTCGAAGGATTCCGCAACGTCACGATCGAAATCTGGACGCACGCGATCGGCGGCCTGTCCGAGAACGATTTCATCCTCGCCGCGAAGATCGACCGGCTTCCAGTGGAGTTGAAGTCGGATTAGGAGCGGGCACGAAATGATTTCCCGAATTCAGATTAGCCGGAACGCGCTAGTACCGCCGATTACAAATTCATTCCCACCAGAGCGAGTTGTTTCCAAATCTTCTCAGTCGTCCTAAGCTGGCGCCAGGTTCGTGGGCGTGGTGTGGGAGTGTTGCGAGTCGGCCGTCCGGTGTAGGTCCAGTTCA
>JACRIH010000448.1 GCA_016235885.1 Planctomycetales bacterium
AGCGGCGGGGTTGGTCGAGATGGTGGACATCTACCCAACACTCGCCGACCTGTGCGGTTTGAATTCGCCGGAGTACCTCGATGGCGTCAGCTTGCGGCCCATGCTCGCCGACCCCTCAAAATCGGTGAAGCCGGCCGCGTTCACCCAGGTCACACGCGGAGCCAACATCCACGGCCTGACCGTTCGCACCGCGAGGTATCGCTACACCGCGTGGAACTACGGCGAGCAAGGCCGCATGCTCTACGATCACGAGACCGATCCGTTCGAAACGAAAAACCTCGCCGATGACCCGAAGTTCGCAAACGTCGTCGCCGAGTTGCACGAACTGGTTCTGATGAACTGGCCGAAGGACAAGTGGCCGGAAGCGACCGCACGGCCGGCGGGTGGGGCGGCGAAGACGAAGAAGAAACAGTGACCAGAGTTCAGCCACGGATGGAACACGGATGAAACACGGATTCAACAAGTCCGTGAGGCTTGTCCGTGTTCAATCCGTGTTTCATCCGTGGCCAAGTCCGTGAAGATTGTGCAACCCTTTCAGGGTTGGTGACGCGATGGCATGAATTCCCAAGGTGCGCTCGCTCCGCGCGCGACCCTGGGCTGTGGAGTGCGACCCCTGCGGGGTCGGGGCGAGTCGCATTCAAGATCACAATCTGTGATCTTGAGACGGGAGTCCGCCGCCGATGAGGGAGGTTTGACGATGAATGATCGCAGACGCCGACCGGGCCTCACGCTGGTGGAGGTGCTGGTCGTGTTGCTGGTGCTGGCCGTGCTGATCGGCATCCTGCTGCCCGCGGTTCTCTCTGCTCGGCAAAAAGCAAGACAGACGCAATCCAAAAACCAACTCAAGCAGATCGGGCTGGCTCTGCACCTTTACCACGACAACTACTTCATGTTTCCACCGGAATCGACCGTCGATCAGACCGGCCGGATGCACCACAGTTGGATCACCCGGTCGCTTCCATATTACGACTCAAGCCCGTTGTACAATTCGATAAACATGAAATGGTCGTGGGACGATCCACGTAACGCGCCAAAATTTAGATCGCGAATTCCGAATTTCTACATACCCGATGTGTCGCCGCTCACCGATACCAGTGGCTTCGCTCTAATCCATTACGCCGCGAACTCGCACGTGCTGCGAGTGAACACGGCACTCAAGATTCACGAGATCACCGACGGCACCTCCAACACAATCCTCGGCGGCGAGTGCCGGGACAACTTCGTGGCGTGGGGCGGGCCGAACAACACGCGCGATCCTGCCCGAGGCATCCGCGGGCCGACGACGTTCGGCCATCCGTTCGGCGACGGCGTGCAGTTCCTGATGGCCGACGGAACGGTGCGCTGGTTCGCGACGAATGTTGATCTCCGCATCCTGAAACCGCTGAGCACACCGGCAGCGGGAGACAAGCCGGTGAATGGTGAATAGCGGCGCGAACATTCGATTGCTCGCCGCGCCGCGAAGAAGCGGTGAACAGCGTTCAGCCACGGATGAAACACAGATGAAACACGGATTCGAAAAATTCGTGAAGGTTGTCCGTGTTCAATCCGTGTTTCATCCGTGGCAAAGAAATCTGATGTGGTCCAACCAGACACGCGGCTACTCCCACGCGCGGCCGTCGAAGGCGCTGAAGAATTGCGTGGTTTGTTGGGTCCAGTCGCTGTTCCACGCTGACGAACTCGCCGCAGCGATGGCTGGCTTCGTGGAGAATTCCTGACGAATCGCCGGTGACGCGCTATCGCGGGAGTTGTTGGCTTCCGCCGCCGGTATCAGATTGCGGCGGGTTGCCGAAGCGGACATCTCCGTCGCGAGCAATCCGCCGAGGGCTGGCGAGGTGATTTCCGCTGCGACTCGCATGGGCACGGATGTGGATTCAGCAGACACGATGAGCGGGCGCGGAACCGAGGTCTCGGTGGCTCGACGGACGCTGCGGGGCGCTGCGGGAGGCTGCGAAGCGCCACCACCACCGGCGGGCGGGTCGGCCGGAATCGTACCGACCGCGGGAGCCAGGAAGGCATGGCCCAGCAGGGATTCTTCGCGCCAGTAGGTCGGGAACTGTTGCAGGATCGCGTTCTTTGTCGCCGCGCTTTCGGTGAACAGGTGCGTGCCGGCTTCGCGGTTGTACAGTCGATAAATCGGCGCCGTGTACGACTGCGGAGTCGTATAGATGTAGCCTTCGATCCCTTCATCGCGCCAGCCGATCTTGCCGTACTGCGGGTGACCGGGCGGGACGATGTCGATCAGCGACCGTCGCTCCTGCGCGTCGGCCGTGTAGTAATGGAAGCCGCGTTGCAGGTTGTACAGGCGAAACAGCGGCACGGAGTTCGTCACCTGCGCCGAATGGACCGAGTAGCCCGGCCGGCCGGTCGTTTCGTCGCGATATCCATGCGCCACCGCGTTGTCAAACTGTGTCTTGGACGTCGTGAAGAAATGGAAATTTGCGATCGGGTTGTACGCGCGATACATCCGAATGGGAAAGCCCACGACGGTGATGACGGCAGTCGCCGTGCCGCCGCCCAAACCGGATGTCGCATCGCTGACCGAAGACTGCACCTGGAATGTGCCCGCGCCGGCGGAATCGCTGACGGGTGTGAATTTCAGCCCGGCGTGAGCCTGATCGTACGTGATGAAGTCGTCCGCATTGATCACGGTCACGCCATCGTTTTGAAACAGCGTGCCTCCCGTGATGTTCGTGATCTGGAAATGAGTCACTTCGAGGCCATCGCTACTGTTCCGGCTGATCACCAGACCGTTGGTCGACTGCCTTGGGAATTCGGTCTGGGCATTCGTCACCGTCGGGGTTCCGGGAACCGGGTTGAACGTGATCGCAAACGATGTGGTCGCGGTGTCGCCGCGAGAATCGGTGACGGTCAGTGAAATCGTCAGTGTGCCCCATTGATCCAAGGCGGGTGTCACCGTCACCGTGCGATTGGCTCCGCTGCCTCCCAACACGATGTTCGCCAGCGGCACGATCTGCGTGTTCGAGGAACTCGCGGTCAGCGTGAGCGCATCCGCGGGGGTTTCACCGTCACCAATCGTGAACACGAGCGGACCGACCACCGAATTCCTGGTCACGATCTGATCGGCGATGCTGGTGATCGACGGGAGGTCGTTCACCGCGTCCACCACTGTGGAAAACACGTTGCTGGCGAGATTGCCGTAGCCCGAGGACGACGTGACCTTGTCCTCGCCAATCGAAACCGTGACCGGCCCGTCCGACCCGGCGAGGATCACAATCACGTATTCGGTACTGGAAACCCTTGTGAACGACACCACCGAGCCATTGGTCACTTGGATGTCGCTCGCGTCGAACGTAGCCGGGTCGATGGATTCCGTGAACTGGACTTTGACAGTGATCTGCGAATTCAACACGGGGTTGGAATCCGTGGAGGTCAGCGTCACGCCGACATCGTCATTGGAAATGGTGGCCGTTCCCTGGCCGTCCCGGATCAGCGCGTGAGCGGCATTGGAAAGATTCAGGAAAAACGTCTCGTGGGGTTCGACGGTCCGGTCGCCGCGCACGATCACCGAGACGGTTTTCGACCTGTCACCAATGTTGAACGTGAGCGATTGGCTTGCGGCATCGTAGTCTGATCCGGCCTGAGCCGAGCCGTTGGTCGTGGCGTAATCCACAGTCACAACGTCCGTGGCCGCGGCGGACAATGTGACCGTGAACGTGACAGTCTTCGTGCCCGTGTTGCCCTCCACCACCGTCACGTCATCCACGGACAGAGTGGGCGGGTCGGTGAGACCGAACATCACCACTCCATCGGGTGTGGCGAGGAACAGCCACTTGCTGTCGCTGGAAATCTCCATTTCGCCGTTGCCGTACGGCGAGGACGGTGTCACGTCGTGTCCAACCGGCAATCGATACAACTCACTGCCGGTGGCCGAAGCAAACACGATCACTTCATCGGTGGCACTCGACGCGCCGTACAAGAGATCCTGCCGCGAGTCGTAAATGATTCCGCCATCAATCCCCACCAGCTCGTACAACGGATTGAGCAATTGATCCATGACCCGCACGTTTGAGTTCACTTCGACGGCAATCTGCGAGTTGTCGCGATTGATCGCCGCGAGTGACGTGTTGAGGTTCACCCCCAACGACTTTTGGTTGAGGAACGTCCCACCGACGCTGCCGTACGTCATGATCGGCCCGGAGGACGCATTCGATTCGAGCAGCACATAGAGCGACCGATCGGGGCTGCGAAAAATGTTCGTCTGCGATTGGACGGTCCCGTCGGGTCCGGAGCCGAGGCTCGCATTCTTGACTGAGAACACCCCGGCCGTGTCCAGACTCCGCAGGGGACTATGGCCCGAGATTTCCAACAGACTGCTGACTAACCCCACCCCTTGGTCGTTGACATTGATGTCCCAGGCACTGCGTTCGGGAACCTGCACGGCGTACACCAACTCCGTGACGGCCACGGAACTGATGTTCAACTTGTGAATCGTGCCAAAACCCGCCGTCAACAGTTGGGCGTCGGCGACATACAACGACCCGCCATCCTTCGTAATGTCGGCTCCATTTTGCAGTGCCCCAAAAACGATGGAGGACAGCAACTGCTGTTGGACCGGATCCCAGCGTTCGAGTCGCCCCTGACTTGTGGTGACATACAACAGGTCACGCGTGTTGTCGTAGACCAGATCGCGATGGTCTGGTACCGCAATGAGGACGCTCGGAAGGGTGCGGACTTCGAGTGTTTCGACTTCCACCGGCAGGGAAGCCAGCGGACGAACAGACCGCCGCCGTCGGGCCGAATTCGCCCGCGATGCGGTCCAGCCTGCATGCAGGCACCGCGCCAGATTTGCCAGCAGCCTCAACCTCATGGAGCGTCTCAATGTCTTGGTTTCTGATGCTCAGGCAATCACTGCATCCCCGCAAGGTGTTCCGGCTGGCCCGCCCGAAATCGCTGGACATTCTACCAGCGACCCGGTCCACCAACCACGAACATACTGAGAACTCAGACGCACCGCCAACAACGTCCCTTGAACAACAAGTCCCAACTCTCTTTGCCTTTCAGGCCAGTGACAGCGGTTGTGCCGATGCGCACGGCGAGCCGGCTCGACACTGTCGCCGAAATGAAACACCGCCCGGAGCGGGAGGTTTCGTGGAGACTTGGACATTCAAAACAACGGCGGGCGTCCGGTCACCCGCCGCCAGACGGAAAGCTGGCCGAGGTGGGTCGCGAAATGAGTCGTCATCAGGTGACCGATCAAGTCGCCGACGGTGCGGATCGGCGAGTTGGCCAGCAACCCAATGCCGTGCGGTTGGTTCATCGTCGCGGGATCGGCGGTGATGCTGGCAGCCCGCAGCGCGGCATGACCGGCCGCGATCGCCCGCAGTAATTCCTCCTTTGTCGGCGGGTCATCGAGCTTGTTCGTGTCGCTCGATCCCGGTCCAAACTGGACGTGCCAGCGCTTGGGGCAGAGCATTGGTTGGCCCAGTGGTTTCATCCCGTAGTCCAGCGTGGTCGCGAGGTGGCCGAGAATCCACACCGGCGGATGAACTCCCGCAGGATGTGACGACATCTCGTCTTCACGAATGTCGGCTGCCAAACGACGACAATAGCCGAGGGCAAAGTCAAACAACGGCAACACAGTCTCGAACATGAATCACCTCGCTTCTCATCCACAAATGGGCTTGATAGCATCCGACGGCGTCGTACGTCAGGCTTTCCAGCCTGACATTTAAGCGGTACCGACCGCACCGTCAGGCTGGAAAGCCTGACCTACTTTACGAGACGCGGAGGCGAAATTACATGGCGGTGACCAACCCATTTGGAGCCCAATTGAAACTCAAGTGTTCATCGGGCGAGTTCACGATCTTTCGGTTGCAAAAACTGGCGGACGCCGGCCTCGGCTCGATGGATCGGTTGCCGTTTTCGATCCGCGTGCTGCTGGAAGCGTGTCTCCGCAAGCTCGACAACTTCATCGTGAACGAACAGGACGTCGTCGATCTGGCGCAGTGGAACGCGAAGTCCCCCAAGCAGGTCGAACTGCCGTTCATGCCGGGTCGCGTTGTGTTGCAGGACTTCACCGGCGTGCCGGCGGTCGTCGATCTGGCGGCGCTCCGCAGCGCGATGGTCCGGATGGGGGGCGACCCCAAGAAAATCAATCCGCTCGTCCCGTGCGATCTGGTGATCGATCACTCGGTGCAGGTGGACTCGTTCGGATCGTCATTGTCCCTGGCGCAGAACGTGGAACTCGAATTCCAACGGAACCGCGAGCGCTACCAATTCCTGCGCTGGGGCCAGAAGGCGTTCGACAATTTCCGCGTCGTGCCCCCAGCCACCGGCATCGTGCATCAGGTGAATCTTGAATACCTCGCCAAGGTCGTGCTCACGCGCGACGGCGTCGCGTTCCCCGACAGTCTGGTCGGCACGGACAGCCACACCACGATGATCAACGGACTTGGCGTGGTCGGTTGGGGCGTGGGCGGGATCGAAGCCGAAGCAGTCATGCTCGGCCAGCCGATTGACATGCTCACGCCGGAAGTCGTCGGCTTCAAGTTGTCCGGCCAGTTGCCGGAAGGGACGACCGCGACCGATCTCGTGCTGACCGTCACGCAGATGCTGCGCAAGCACGGCGTCGTCAGCAAGTTCGTCGAGTTCTTCGGGCCGGGTCTGTCGAGCATGTCGCTCCCCGATCGCGCCACGATTGCGAACATGGCTCCCGAGTACGGTGCGACGATGGGATTTTTCCCGGTCGATGCCGAGACGCTGCGGTTTCTCGAACGGACGGGGCGCACTCGCGACGAGGTCGATCTGGTCGACCGATACTACAAGGAACAGGGACTGTTTCGGACGGACGCGTCGCCGCAACCGGAATTCACGAGCATGCTCGAACTCGATTTGAGCAGCGTCGTGCCGTCGATGGCTGGGCCAAAACGGCCGCAGGATCGCGTGTTGCTCAAGGATATGAAAACGTCGTGGCGCAAAGATCTGGCGGGAACATTCGGCCGACAGACGGCATCGCCAACCGTAGAAATCAAGTCAGACGGTGGCACCGCAACTATCTCCGACGGCGCGGTGGTCATCGCCGCCATCACGTCCTGCACGAACACGAGCAACCCATCCGTGATGATCGGCGCGGGCTTGCTGGCTCGCAACGCAGCGAAACTCGGGCTGACTCGCAAGCCGTGGGTGAAGACCAGTCTGGCTCCGGGAAGCCGCGTGGTGACCGATTACCTGCTGCGCTCAGGATTGGACAAATCGCTCGACGCGCTCGGGTTCAACACGGTCGGCTACGGCTGCACGACGTGCATCGGCAACAGCGGCCCGCTTCCCGATGCGGTTTCGCAGGCGGTCAAGGACGGCAACCTCGTCGTCTCGGCCGTCCTCTCGGGCAACCGTAACTTCGAGGGGCGGATCAACCCACAGGTGAAGGCGAACTATCTCGCCAGCCCGCCGCTCGTCGTCGCGTACGCAATCGCCGGGACCACTGACATCGACCTCGCGACCGAACCGCTCGGAAAAGACCGCGACGGGCGCGACGTCTTCCTGCGCGATCTGTGGCCGTCTCAAAAAGAGATTGCCGACACGATCGCCTCCTCGATGGATGCCGATACTTTTGTCAACGAATACGCGAAGGCGACCGTTGGCCCGCCCGAATGGCAAGCCATCCCGAGCAGTGAAGGGGATCTGTACCAATGGGATCTTTCGAGCACGTACGTCCAGGAACCGCCGTTTTTCCAGGACATGCCTCGCGAGCCGCGACCGATCCAACCGATCGTGAAAGCCCGCGTGCTGGTCAGCGTCGCGGATTCGGTCACGACCGATCACATCAGCCCGGCCGGTTCGATCAAAGCTGATTCGCCCGCCGGTTTGTTTCTGCAGGCGAGCGGGGTGAAGCCATTGGATTTCAACAGCTACGGCGCCCGACGTGGCAACGACCGCGTGATGACTCGCGGCACGTTCGCCAACATCCGCCTGAAGAATCTGTTGGCACCCGGCACCGAAGGGGGCGTGACGAAGCTGTTGCCGTCCGGCGAGCCGATGTCGATCTACGATGCCTCGCTCAAGTACAAGCAGTCCAACACACCGCTCGTCGTGCTGGCCGGAACGGAGTACGGCACCGGATCGTCGCGCGATTGGGCGGCGAAGGGAACATTCTTGCTCGGCATCCGCGCAGTGATCGCCGTGTCGTACGAACGCATCCACCGCTCGAACCTGATCGGCATGGGCGTGCTGGCGCTGGAATTCCAGAATGGCGAAAGCCGCGAGTCGCTCGGACTCGACGGCACCGAGGTGTTCGACATCGCGGTGACTGACGACGTGAAGCCGCTTCAGGACATCGCCGTCACCGCCTCCAAGCCCGATGGAAAAGTCATCCACTTCACTACGAAATGCCGCATCGACACGCCGGTCGAAGTGGACTACTACCGCCACGGCGGCATCCTGCACTACGTCCTGCGGCAGTTGGCAAAGGGTTGATCGTGAGTCGTTCCTCCCAAGAGCGGTAGCGGGTCGAGGAACGAGACCCACCCGCAGCGCGCTGCTTCCGTACTCCCCTCTCCCCCTTCGGGGGAGAGGGGGAATTCGAAACCGAGAAGTGTTTTCGTGCCCGATCTTTTGACGCCCCCCACTCACTTCTTCGGGTTCGCCTGGAAGAACTCGGCGATTCGTTTCGCGGTGCCGTCCGGCAGGCCGCTGTGGCCGCCGGGGTGGATCAGCGTGACCACCGGCGGGCCGGACTTCGAGGTGTACTCGGTGCAGAACTTCCCGGCCGGCTGGCCGTCGGCATCGACTCCGTTCAGTTTCTTCACGCGGTCGATCGTCAGCTTCTGCCAGTTGAACTTCACGAGTTCGTCCGTCTCCCCGGCGACATGCAGGACCGGCTTCGGCTTCGCGTCTTTGAAATCGATCGTCGGGATCGCGGCCGATGGAGCGACGGCCGCGAACACGTCCCCGCGAGCGGCCCACATCAGGTAGGTGAACTGCCCGCCGTTCGAGTGGCCGGTCGAGAAGATTCGCTTCTCATCGACTTTGTAGTCCTGCTTCACGGTGGCCAGGATCGCATCGACGAATTTTAGATCGCGGTCGTTTTGGTCGCCGACGCGGACCTGCCAGCCGGGCTTCTTCCCCTCGGGGTCGGTGAGTTTGCCCGGCGTCTTCAGCCCCTGCGGATAGACAACGATTGCTTCCGGCCACGCCCGGTGGAACCCATACGCACGAGCAGCGTGGGCCATCGTCCCGCCATGCCCGTGGAAGCAGAACACGAGCGGCGTCGGTTCCTTCGTGGCGGTCGCCGGAGCAAAGATGAGCGCCTCGCGGGTGTCGTCACCGATTTTCCACTCGGCCTTCTTCGGCTCCGGCTCAGCGGCGAACGCGAGCGAGGCGAACGCAAGCTGGACGAATAGGACAATCACAGCGAATGGAAATCGTGGCATTGGTGGCACCGTGGTTAGGGGAAACAATGAAGTAGGGTGGGTCGAGGCACGAGACCCACCAGCATTATGCAACGGAATCGGTGGGTCTCGCTAGGCTCGACCCACCCTACTCACTTCGCAAAGATGTCCCATCGATCCTTATACTCCGCTATTTTCTCGCGGTAGATTGCCCACCATTCGGACGTTTCAGCTTTGCTCTTGTCGTGTTTCAATCTTTGCGCGACGACTCCGCTGGGAACGACGAAATACTCCTCAGTCTCGCCGTCGCGACGTGTGATGAGATTCACGAGCACGTAGACGTGTGTGGGCGATACGGTCTCTTGAGTTTTCTTGTTCAGCAGCCAAAAGGAGTGTGTTTTCGCGTTTGTCTTCACTTGCACTGACCAAGCGCGGGAACAAAGTTGGTCGGTTACCAAAATGTCAGCGCCCATCGCGCTTCGGGACGTTGGGGAGGCGATGAGACCCTGTTTCGACAATTCTGCGGCGACCAAATACACGCCGCGCATTCCCGTCATTTGACCGCGAGATGCCATGCATCCCTCCCTCTATGCCAATCGAGCCATTGGCGATGTGTAAGAAGTAGGGTGGGTCGAGGCACGAGACCCACCAGAAGGTTCGAGCAAATCGTACTTCAATGGTTCAGTTTTCGACGGGAACCTCTTTCGTTCGTGGTTCAGGTCGTGTCTGCGATTCTTCGCGACCGCGTTTGACGATGTGCTCTGCTCTCGCGAGGAGTTGGTCGTAGGTGAGGATTTCTGGGGAAGTGATGTTCCGTCGAAACAACTCGAATGACGCGATCTTCTGCCAGTTGGTCCCGGTTGGGGTCTTGAATTGGGCCTGATTTCCGATGACGAGGAGTCCTTTGGGCTGATCGAGGAACAACTCTTCGCCGGTTGGGTCGCCACGTTCATCAACCTGCCTCACGGGATGAGGTCGTTCCTGTTCGGCTTTCTTAATCGTCTGTTGGACTTGGACGATCCCGTCAGTGACCTCGTTTCCGATCGCCCAGCATTCGGGCCGGTACGCATTGGCAACGGGCTTCAGCAACGGAGCGTCGTGCATCTTGATTTCGACGAAGCAAAGGTGACTGAGTTCGCCCGCCGTTCGCATCAGTGCGTCCGGACGCTTGCCAGCGCGATCGAACGCAGTTCCAGTCGTCGTTTGCTGAAGTCGGTCTGGATTCACCGCCGTCATAAATACGTACCGGAGGCCGTAACCGAATATCCACTGGTTCATCTGAAAGAACCTGTCCCACACGCCTTCCGTCTGGCTCACATTCCATTCCCGCTTCTTCGATTCAAAATAGGCCGGATCGTTCAGCAACAGCTTGAACACGTCGAGCTGTTGTCTCCGGTACTGAACAGCTTGGAGGTCCGACTCGGTGTATTCATTCTCCGCAAGTTCTTTTACGATCGCCATGTTTTTTCGGAGGTATTCATGCACTGCCACATCATTGTTCGGCAGCGCTTCAAGTACCCGCCGGATCTCACTCGATTGAACGACTGGATTCGACAAAACGAATTCGATGGCGTCGCTCGACGTGATGAACCTTTCGCTTGAACACTCCAACAGCTTCGCGAGATCATGTCGGCGCTGCGGATTGGCCTTGAGCCACGGTACAACGCGCTCGACATCGAGGAATACGTCCATGAGGCACTGAGCATCTCCGTCCGGGACGCGGTGCCTCAGTAGCGTGACGAGTGCTTCGGCGTCTGTTCCGCTGATGCACTCCAGTGATTCGACGATGTCGAGTGCTCTCTTGATTGCTTCCGGCGCGCGCGGTTGGTGCGAGGCCGCCTCGCGAGCGATTTGCTCCACCTTGAATGCGAGTTCGGGATACTCTCGCACCAATCCTGCGACACCTGCCAACCGCTCTGCTATCGCAGGAAGATCGGTTAAGGTGCGATGGCCCAGGAATGACGGATTCCAGCGGGGGTGCGAGAATGGTCCCCTGAAAGGAGTTCGCCATGAGCAAGAAACACGTTCCTGCGGTTGTCGAGTCGTCGATGCCATCGCCCCAATCGCGGCGGTTCACTGACGA
>JACRIH010000450.1 GCA_016235885.1 Planctomycetales bacterium
CAGCACGGTTCATCAGGCTGCGGAAAATCTTGCTGTTGATGTTCACATTGAGGAACCGGACCGAACTGTCACCGAGGCCAACTTGAAAGCCACCCCAATGCCTGCTGTCGTAACCACCGACGAGCAGCCGCGGATCTTTTGCGCCAGGAGCGTCTGACGGAACGGGTGGCGGCACTGGTCCGGCCTTGCTGCCGGGCAGGCCCAGGATCGTGCGCGCGTAGCCGTCGCCCAGGGCGCTGGCGTTTCGCAACGTGGACGATGTCCCCGAGACCCAACCCAGTTCGGTGCCCCCCACGACAACCGTCGGCAAGATCGTGCGCTCGCCGGCGTAGATCGTGTTCGATGTCCCGTCGGGCACATCTTCCAGGCGGATCGAACTGTTCAGGAACAGCACGCCGCTGTTTTCACTGTCGATCGGCGCTTCGCGGTCGTGATGATTGCCGGCGTAGCTGCTGGGAAACGACGGCCCGCCTCGCCCGCCCGCCCCCGGATCGGTCGGGCAGGCGAGCACGGGCAGCGACTGGTTTCGCACGGCAGCGTTTTCCGGCGAGTAGACCCCGAACGTGAAATCGAACTTGTGGTAGACGTTTTGTTGTTCGAGATGCGGCAGAATCTGGACGATCCAACTCACGTGGTAACCCTGCTCCACGGACCGGATTGGTCCCGTCGGGTTCACGGTCCCCGGCGGCAACACATCAAACGCAGTTTGGTAATTCTGAAGAGCCAGCACAATCTGCGTCAGGTGATTCTTGCACTGCGTCCGCCGCGCCGCTTCGCGAGCCTGCTGCACGGCCGGCAGTAGGAGCGCGATCAGAATGGCGATGATCGCGATCACGATCAGCAGTTCGATCAGTGTGAATCCGCGTAGTTGTCTGGCGGGTCGTGGCATGGTTCGGGTCTTCGTGGCCGGTGTCGATGGCGTCGGTGTCAGAACTCTTCGGTCGTCAATTCGCCGTCGGCGCGATGCATCAATCGGCGCAGAACATCGTCCGAGATGCTGCGGCTGATCAACCGCACGGCTCCATCCCCCATCCCGAGATGAAAGCCTGTCTGATGGTTCCATTGGAATCCTCCCACGACCAGCAGTGGATCGAGTGGCTTTCCCTGGGGATCAAACAGTCGCGGCACGGGAGCCTGGCTGCCGGGCAGGTTGAGATACGTTAGGGCGTCCGCGGACCAACTGTGCAGCGATCCATTTCGGAGCGTCGATGCCGTCCCGGATGCCCACCCAAAAGTGCTGCTCGTAATCTCGCCGACGTACGCGGTATGAGTGATGCCGTCGGTGACGTCGTCCAGGCGAATGGAACTGTTCAGGAACAGCACGCCGTTGTTGTCGACGTCGATGGGGGCCTCGCGGTCGTGGTGGTTGCCCGCGTAGTTAGACCCCGGACCCCGCGCGGTGGAAGGGCACATCAGCAAGGGCAGATTGCTCGCAACTGCAGTCGCATTCCGCCGGTCATAGACTCCGAACTCGAAGTCAAACCTCGTATGGCAATTCTGCTGATCAATGTGCGGCAGGATTTGGACAAACCAACTCACGTGATAGCCCTTCTGTTCGTGCTTGATCGGCCCCGTCAGATTCACGGATCCTGGCGGCAGAACATTGAACGCTGCCTGATAGTTCTGCAACGCCAGCACAATCTGTGTGATGTTGTTTTTGCACTGCATCCGCCGGGCGGCCTCTCGTGCCTGCTGCACTCCCGGCAGCAAAAGCGAGATCAGAATGGCGATGATCGCGATCACGATCAGCAATTCGACCAGCGTGAAGGCCCGATGGTCGCGCAATTCTCTTTCTCCCCTCTCCCCTTTGGGGAGAGGGAGTTCGATTGGAGACACGGGCTGTGAGAACTGATCGGAATTCATCAGAGCGTTCCATCCCGCGTCAGAATTCATTCACCATCTCGCCGTCACTCCGATGAGCCAACCGTTGCAGCAGCTTCAGATCCATGTGCTCGCTGAAGAATCGGACGGACGAGTCCGCGAGGCTGAAGTGTGATCCGCCAGCGTGATGGCTCGAATACCCTCCCACGTACAGCGGGTTGGCGGTCTTCGGCGCGGAGTCGTCTCCCGGGGGCTTCGCGGTCGGCGGCGATTGGCCGGCGGGGACGGAGTCGAAAGCGGCCGCGCCGGGGGGGGGGGCTTCGGAACTCGGGCCGGTTGGATTCTTCGCGGCCTCTTTGGCACGTTGCGCGGCCTTGCGAGACGTGTCTGCGCGGCGGGCGGAGTTGATCGGTTCGCCGGCGTTGCGGAGCGTGGCCCGTGTGCCCGACGTCCAGCCGAGGTCGCCCGCTTCGATCAGTTTCTCGCCGAGCAACAATGTGTACGCCGCGCCGTCGGAGAGATCGGTTGTCCGCACGGCGCTGTTCCGAAACAGCACGCCACGCTGATCGGCGTCGATCGCGGCTTCGACATCGTGATGACTCCCCGCGTAGCTCGATGCGGGATGCGTCAAGTTCGGCACGCGCAGCGCCGTCGGGCAGACGAGGCTCGACAGCAAGTGGTCGCGCGGTGCGGCGTTCTTCGGATCGTACACGCTGACCGACAGATCGAACTTCTTCGCCACATTTTGTTCGTCGAGGTAGGGCAGAAGCGGGACAAGCCAACCCACGTGGTAGCCCTGCTCCTCGGTTTTGATCGGACCATCGGCGTTGGCCACGCCCGCGGGAAACACCTCGAACGCCACCTGATAATTGTAAAGCGCCAGGCTGAGTTGCATCAGCCGGTGCTTGCATTGCGCCCGTCGAGCCACCTCGCGTGCCTGCTGCACCGCCGGCATGGTGAGAGCGATGAGAATGGCGATGATCGCGATCACGACGAGCAGTTCGATGAGCGTGAAACCGCGGACGCGGACGCGGACGCGGGGCGCGGGGCGACGCGCCAGGACGGGTGGGAATCGAGGATCGAGGATCGAGGATCGCGTGACTGGTGACGCGGGAGACATCTTGAGGCGGACAGGTTTCATGCTGAATTCATCCTGCAGGATGGGTGTGAGATGTCCGCGACCGTGGTGGTCATTCGTTGGCCGGCAGTTTCGAGGCGACACCACGCACGGCGACTGTGACTTGCTTGCTCGACTTGGCTCGTTGATCGGTGTCCGCTGGAAAAATGGCTTGCACCCGAACCTGCCGCTGCTGCGGCTGTCCGTCCATCGGTGACACCTCGATTTGGACTTCTCCGCCACGTCCGCCGCCGAACTGTTCAGCGGGTACGGACCATGTCTCTCCGGCGTATTCGCTGTCGTTCGCGAGCTTTCCCGCCGCCCGTTCCAATCCCGATTCGACAAGCCAGTCAGCCTGCATCCGCCACAGTTCTCGCTGCACCTGGGAACGCTGCGCCAGCGTGAGTTTGATCAACGTCAGCGCGATCAACGAGACGAGGACCACGCACACCAACACCGCCAGCAGCACGGCTCCGCGGCGCAGGCGGAACGAGGTTGGAAAGGAGCAGATTGGAAGGCTGCGATGCGACACGTGACAACCCGCCTGCGATCAATGAATTGAAACCGGCCACGCTCGCGTATCATAACGCTCCCCGCACAGGCCGCCACCATCCACCGGCCAGCCTCGCGCCGCGACACAATCTTTCAGTGCGCTGCGAAACTCTTCCGATTCACCGGGGTTTGTTCGATATGCCCCGACACGAGTGACAAGAGGCCGGGGCAACTGCACATCCACACTGCGTAATGCCGCGTAAGAGTCTGCGTCGCTTGTACATGTCCGGGGCACGAGTGCTGATCACATTGCGCCCTGTCTGTTGCGAATGATTTCGTGGAACGGGAGTTCTTCCGTACTACCTATTCCGCAGTTCTTAGTTGTCTTGCGGGCATTTGTGGCCGGGGTACTCCGTGACCCGGCCGCCGAGTCGCGGAGCGACCCGGCCATATTGCGGATCCGCTGCGTCGTTTCACTGCGGGCCTCGTTTGTTCAGTGAGTGTTCCATGTCACACAGTGGAACGGAATGAATTCCGTTCCACGGCCGAGTCCCCACCGAAAGGAGCGAGATCATGAAGGCAACTCTGTTCACGATGCTGGGTTGGTTTGGGTTGATGCTGGGAACAACTGCGTCCGCTGAGGCACAGGTTGACGCCGACGACTTGGGGTTGTTTGTCTCCGGGACGATGCACATCGAATCGACGCGAACGAACTGGCCCGATCCAGACGCGTTGATGGCGTTCTTCGAGCGTGCCACCGTCGCCGGCCTGACCGAGGGTCGTGAACATGGCATGCGGTGGTCGATCGGTGCCGACATCGGCTGGCTGCGAAATGAACCCCGGGCCGCCGAGGTGATCGCGGTCACGCAGGCGATGGGTGTGGAGTGGGACATCCATGCGCACCAGATGGCAGACCGGCCGGAATGTTATTCGAAGATAATGTGGCTGGGAGGTGTCGCCAACACGGTGGCGTCGGGACTGAACACGAGCGAGATCGATGCTCTGCGCCGGACACTTCGCGCCCGCGATGGCACGACGTGGCGTGCTCGCGTGCTGTGGGGAATCACGTTGCGCACTGGACACGGTGTCGGCGCGGATGATCAGGCGTATGGAGTGTGGCAGCCGGCGAGTTCGGCCGCGTGGCAGGATCACGATCCGCGTGGATCGCTGATCGCCGTCGGTGGTGGCGACCGCACGCTGGGGGGAGCCGAATTGTTCGCTCTCGCACTCGGAGCCTTTGGCAGCGATGCACCGGTGACCAGTGCGACGATCAACGTGTCACCCAGCACATTGACGGTTGTCGGGTCGGCGGATGGCATTGATGTCATTGAAGAATGGGCCGCACGCATGGGCGCGATTCCATTCGTGCAATGGGGCACGATCAGTGAGACGGCCGCCGCCTGGGTTGCCGCCGGAGGGATTTCGTCTCGTTTGGAGTGAGCCCGTGATGATGATCGGACGGCACAGTGGAGGCTCGTCCACCACGGCAACAGCCCGGCTGTTTCAAAACAGCCGGGCTGTTTGCATCGGCGGACGAACGAGGCCGTTTCCCGTGGCAGAATTTCGGCAAAATTCCAGTCGCCTGACCATGCGAACTTGACGATGCCCGACGACAGTCGTAACATCGCCCTTCGGATTTGTAATACTGATGATCGCGCTCTATTCAGTTTGCTAATAGTTCGAGGCATGTACCTGAAGTTTGTAGAAATCTTCTGCGACGTCGCCCTGCGGCGCAGTTTTTCGAAGGGTGCGGCGGCGCAGCAGGTGTCGCAGTCCGCGGCCAGCCAGGCGGTCCTCACGCTCGAGCGCCGGCTGGGGACCGCGCTGATCGACCGTTCCAAACGGCCTCTCGAACTGACGCCGGCCGGTCAAGTCTACTTCGACGGCTGCCGCGAAGTTTTGCAAAACTACCGCGCTCTCGAAGATCAGGTGCGGCAGATTGAACATCGCGTGGCCGGGACGGTTCGCGTGGCCGCGATTTATTCGGTCGGCCTGATGCAGATGGAGAGTTACACGCGGCGTTTCGCGGAACTCTACCCCGACACGCAAGTGCATCTCGAATACCTGCACCCCGATCAGGTCTACGCGCAGGTGCTCAACGACGAAGCCGATATCGGGCTGGTGTCGTTTCCGCGCCACGGGGGCGACTTGGTGAGTGTCGATTGGCAGGAGCAGCCGATGGTGCTGGTGCTGCCACCGGGACACGCGCTGGCCGGACGCAACGGGCATCGTGTTCGAACGGAAGATTTGTCGGGACTGGATTTCGTCAGCTTCACGCACGACCTCGCCATTCGCCGCGAGGTGGACCGCTGGTTCAAACGGACGAAAGTGGCCGTCACCGTAAAGCGCGAGTTCGACAATATCGAGAACATCAAGCGGGCCATCGAAGCGGGATCGGGAGTCGCCGTGCTTCCCGAACCGACCGTTCGACAGGAGGTCGCCGCCGGCAGTTTGGTGGCGGTGCAGTTTTCTGATGTGGCGTGGTATCGGCCGCTGGGGATCGTCCACAAGCGGCACAAGCAGCTCACGCAAGCGGTTCGCAAGTTGATCGAGTTGCTGCACGCCGATCCGGCTTCATTTCCAAAATCGAACGGGGCGTCCAACCACGCCCCTGTCGTTCGTCCTGCGGTTCGGAACCGCAGCGGCGTCGCCGCCCGAAGGAGAGCGGCGGCAACGGGGAGCAAATCGAGCAAACGCGCCTGAGCGCTGGCTCGATGGTCTGGCTCTCCGGTGTGTCTCATGGAGTGCGTGTGTTTGTTTATTGTGTTGAGTTTCGAGTTCGTTTAACTGCGTGCCCAACGGGCCGCGCTGGGCGTTGCCCACGCGGTTAAACGATGGATGCCGGGCAAAGCCCGGCGAAAGTTGGATGAGGTAAGCCATGACGTCATTTGCACAACATCGTTCGTCTCCGCCGGAAGCCCAGGGATTGTACGACCCCGCCAATGAGCACGACGCCTGCGGTGTCGGGTTCATCGTGAAAATGGATGGGCAGAAGTCGCACAGGCTCATTCGGGATGCCATCCAGATTCTTGAGAATCTGGAACATCGTGGGGCCTGTGGTTGTGAAGATAACGTGGGCGACGGGGCCGGGATGTTGATGCAGGTGCCGCACAAGTTCCTGGCGAAAGTGTGTGGCAAGGCGGGGATCAAGTTGCCGGGGCTGCCGGGGACGTATGGCGTGGGGATGGTGTTCCTGCCGCAAGACGCCACGGTCCGTGCTCAGATGGAACGCGAGTTCGAGAACGTGATCGCCGAAGAGGGACAGATACTGCTTGGTTGGCGTGACGTGCCCCGCGACAATTCGTCTCTCGGTCAGACCGCGCTCAAAGTGGAACCGGTCATCCGTCAGGTGTTCATCGGGCGGGGAACGAAGACGCCGGATGTGGAATCGTTCGAGTTCAAGCTGTACGTCATTCGCTGCCGCATCGAGCATCTGGCGACTTCGCGCGGGTTGACGCGGGTGGATTTCTACCTGCCCAGCCTGTCATCGCGCACGATCATTTACAAAGGTCTGCTGCTGGCGAAGCAGATGGACCAGTATTACCTCGACCTGCGCGACGAAGACTTCGAGACCGCGATCGCGATGGTCCATCAGCGGTACAGCACGAACACGTTTCCGACGTGGGATCTCGCCCACCCGTTTCGATTTCTGGCGCACAACGGCGAAATCAACACCGTGCGCGGCAACCAGAACTGGATGCGGGCGCGGCAGGCGATGTTTCACAGCGACAAGTTCGGCGACGATATTCAAAAACTGCTGCCGATCATCCCCGAAGGCTTGAGCGATTCGGCCGCGTTCGATCGGGCGCTGGAATTGCTCTGTTTCACCGGCCGCTCGCTGCCGCATTCCGTGATGATGATGATACCGGCTCCGTGGGATAACCACGAGACAATGCCGGACGATGAAAAGGCGTTCTACGAATTCCACGCCTGCCTGATGGAACCGTGGGACGGTCCCGCGTCGATCGCGTTCACGGATGGATCGGTTGTCGGCGCGGTGCTCGATCGGAACGGACTGCGGCCGTCGCGGTACACCGTGACCAAGGATGGCTACGTCATCATGGCGTCCGAAACGGGCGTGCTGGAGATCGACCCGGCGAACGTGCTGTCAAAGGGGCGACTGCAACCGGGCAAGATGTTCCTCGTCGACACGAACCAGCAGCGAATCATCGGCGACGACGAAATCAAACGGGGATTCGCCGAGCGCCAGCCGTACCGCGAGTGGCTCAACAAGCACCAAGTTCGATTGGAAAATCTGCCGTTTCAGGAACCGACGCCGTTCGATTTCGATTCGCTCGTGACGCGGCAGCAAGCGTTTGGTTACACGCTCGAAGACCTGCGGATCATCCTCGGCCCGATGGCTCAGAAGGGGGAAGAGCCGCTCGGTTCGATGGGGAACGACACGCCGCTCGCCGTGCTGTCAGAGAAGCCTCAACTTTTGTACTGGTACTTCAAGCAGCTCTTCGCGCAGGTGACCAATCCGCCGCTGGATTCGATCCGCGAGGAAATCGTCACGTCGATGGTGACGATGCTCGGCCCCGAGCGCGATCTGTTTTCGGAAACGCCCGAGCATTGCCACCTGCTCCGATTGCCCAACGGCATCCTGACGAATGCACAGCTCGAATCGATCCGCAAGATGAACGTCGGCGACTTGAAGGCCGCGACCGTTTCGACGTTGTACGAAGTCGCTGGCGGCGCTGCCGCGCTGCGCGCCGCGATGGAACGGATGCGTCAGGAAGCCAAGCAAGCGATCGCCGACGGATGTGCATTGATCGTCCTGTCCGATCGCGGCGTGAGTGAGAAGCTGGCTCCGATCCCGGCCCTGCTCGCGTGTTCCGGCGTCAGTCAGTTCTTGATTCGCGAGGGACTGCGGACGCGCTGTGGCCTCGTCATCGAATCGGGCGAACCGCGCGAGGTTCATCATTTCGCGCTGCTGTTCGGTTACGGCGCGGGAGCGATCAATCCGTACCTCGCGTTCGAGACGCTCGCCGATTTGTGCCGCAAGGGCATTTTGAAGAACGGCGTCGGCGGTCTGGATTACCGGTACGCCGAGAAGAACTACATCAAGGGGCTGAACAAGGGCGTGCTGAAGGTCATGTCGAAGATGGGCGTTTCGACGCTCCGCAGTTATCAGGGTGCGCAGATTTTTGAAGCGGTCGGGTTGAACAAGGAGTTCATCAACGAATTCTTCACGAACACGGCGACTCGGATTCAAGGCATCGGGTTGGAGGAGATCGCGAAGGAAGCCGCGTTGCGTCACGCGCGAGCGTATCCCACGGCTGATGTGCCCGAGGAACTGGATCTGGATGTGGGCGGGCAGTACCAGTGGCGACGTCGCGGCGAACACCACATGATCAACCCGGAAATGGTCGCCCGGCTGCAACACTCCGTCCGCACGAACAACTGGAAGGTGTACGAATCGTACGCGGCGTACTGCAACAACCAGGAGAAGACACTCGCCACGCTGCGCGGGCTGCTCGAATTCAAGTGGGCAGAGACCGCGATTCCGTTGGAGGAAGTCGAACCGGCAACAGCGATCGTGAAGCGATTCGCCACGGGTGCGATGTCACTCGGATCGATTTCGCGGGAGGCTCACGAAACGCTGGGGATCGCGATGAACCGGCTCGGCGGCAAGAGCAACACGGGAGAGGGGGGCGAAGACCCGGTTCGGTACAAACCTGACGCGAACGGCGATCTGCGAAAGAGTGCGATCAAGCAGGTGGCGTCCGGCCGGTTCGGCGTGACGAGCGAATACCTCGTGAGCGCGAACGAACTGCAAATCAAGATGGCGCAGGGTGCCAAGCCGGGTGAGGGAGGGCAGCTTCCGGGTCACAAGGTCGACGAGTACATCGGCAAGGTGCGGAATGCGACTCCGGGCGTCGGTCTGATTTCGCCGCCGCCGCATCACGACATTTATTCGATCGAGGACCTGGCGCAGCTCATCCACGACTTGAAGAACTCGAACCCCGAAGCCCGCATCAGCGTGAAGCTCGTCGCGGAAGTCGGCGTCGGAACGGTGGCCGCGGGCGTTGCGAAAGGGAAGTCCGACGTGGTGTTGATCTCCGGCTACGAAGGGGGCACCGGGGCCAGTCCGCTCACGTCGCTCAAGCATGCCGGCATTCCGTGGGAACTCGGACTGGCGGAGACTCATCAGACGCTCGTGCTCCACAACCTGCGCAGCCGAATCGTGGTTCAGACTGACGGTCAGATCAAGACCGGCCGCGATGTGGCCATCGCCGCACTGCTGGGAGCCGAAGAGTTCGGCATCGCCACCGCGGCCCTGATCGCCGCCGGATGCATCATGATGCGCGTGTGTCATCTCAACACTTGCCCGGTCGGAATCGCGACGCAAGACCCGCGTCTGCGAGCCAAGTTCGCCGGCAAGCCCGAGCACGTCGTCAACTTTTTCACATTCGTGGCCGAAGAACTGCGGCGAGTCATGGCGAAGCTCGGTTGTCGCACGGTGAATGAAATGATCGGCCGCGTGGACAAGCTCGACACGCGCAAGGCCGTCGATCACTGGAAGGCCAAGGGTCTCGATTACAGCGCGATCCTGTTCAAACCCGAAGTGCCCGACAGCGTCGGCGTGTACTGCCGCGACAAGCAGGATCACGGGTTGGACAAGGCGCTCGACAACGAATTGATCCGCCGCTGTCAGCCCGCGCTGGAGCGTGGTGAGAAAGTGTCGTTCGAAATGCCGATTCGCAACGTCAACCGCACGGTGGGGACGATGCTCGGGTCACGGCTTACACGGAAATGGGGCGGCGACGGTCTACCGGAAGACACGATCCACGTGAAGTTCACCGGATCGTGCGGCCAGAGTTTCGCCGCGTTCATGCCGAAGGGGATCACATTCGAAGTCGAAGGAGACGCCAACGATTATTTCGGCAAGGGTTTGTCCGGCGGCAACATCAGCGTCTTCCCACCGAAGACAGCGACGTTTGTGCCCGAGGAGAACATCATCATCGGCAACGTGGCGTGCTACGGCGCGACCGGTGGTGAAGTGTTCATCCGCGGCCGCGCGGGCGAACGATTCTGCGTTCGCAATTCCGGAGTGCAGGCGGTCGTCGAAGGCGTCGGCGATCACGGTTGCGAGTACATGACGCGCGGCACGGTTGTCGTGATCGGTCCGACGGGTCGGAACTTCGCCGCCGGAATGAGCGGCGGGTTCGCGTACATCCTCGACGAAACCGGCAAGTTTCCGATCCTCTGCAATCAGGAGATGGTAGACCTCGAACGGTTGGAACTCGACGAGGACATCGACCTCGTTCAGTCCCTGCTCAAAAAACACATCGACGCGACCGGCAGCACGCGAGCCCAGTGGGTGCTGGAGAATTGGGACACTCTGCAACGGAAGTTCGTGAAGATCTTCCCGAAGGATTTTAAGAGAGTGCTGGCGGAGCGGAAGCGGCGAGTCGATGAGATGACTGAGTCGAAACCAGTTCCTGCGACGGTGAGGGTCTGATGCCGACCGTCAGCGGTTTCTTTGGAATCACGATTCGGATGTTTCACAAAGATCATCCGCCCCCTCACTTTCATGCGGAGTATCAGGGACAGAAAGCCACGTTCGATTTTGAGGTCGCCTATTGGCGGGTAAGATCAGGTCGGCGACCGCACGACGGCTCATTCGGGAATGGGCGTTGTTGCGTCAGGCTGAGTTGACTGAGAATTGGGAGAATATCGAACATGAACAAACAATCAACCGCATCGCGCCGCTCGAGTAGGTCCGGAGAGGAGAGATTCCTCCCGGAAGTTGTCGAGGCTCGTTATCTCAAGCAATTCATATTGGAGGTGACGTTTCAGGACGGGGTTCGCAAAGCGATCGATTTCTCTCAGTGGTTGACAGGCCCAGTCTTCGAACCTCTTTACGACATGAAGTACTTCCGGAGATTTTTCATCGACGGTGGAACAGTTGCCTGGCCCAATGGTGCCGACATCGCGCCGGAGACGCTGTACGAGGCTCCATCCAAGTAGGTGAATCGACAAGAATCTTGGTGGGTCTCGCTTCGCTCGACCCACCCTACGAGAATTGAACGTTTTTTTGAGGTGAGACATGGGTAAGCCGGATGGCTTTATGGAATTTGAGCGGGAGACGCCGTCGAGGCGGCCCGTGGATGAGCGGTTGAACGACTGGCAGGAGGTCTACAAACCGTTCCCCGAACTCAAGCTGATCGAGCAGGGGGCGCGGTGCATGGATTGTGGCGTGCCGTTCTGTCACACCGGCTGTCCGCTGGGGAATATCATTCCGGATTGGAACGACCTCGTGTATCGATCCAACTGGAAGGAGGCGATTCGCCGACTGCACTCGACGAACAACTTTCCCGAGTTCACCGGTCGGCTGTGCCCGGCGCCGTGCGAAGAGGCATGCGTGCTCGGGATCAACGAGCCGCCGGTCACGATCAAGAACATCGAGAACTCGATCATCGAGAAGGCGTTCGCCGAAGGGTGGGTGGTTCCCGAACCGCCGGAGAAACGGACCGGCAAGCGCGTGGCCGTGGTCGGCTCCGGGCCGGCGGGCCTCGCGTGTGCTCAGCAGTTGAACCGGGCCGGGCATTGGGTCACGGTGTTTGAACGGGCAGACCGGATCGGTGGGCTGTTGCGATATGGCATCCCGGAATTCAAGATGGAAAAACGGGTGGTCGATCGCCGGCTGAAAATCATGGAGGCGGAGGGGATCAAGTTCGTGACGAACGCGAACGTGGGGGTCAACATTTCGGTTGAGGAACTGCGTCGCGAGTACGACGCGATCGCGCTGGCCGGCGGAGCCACGCTCGGTCGCGATCTGCCTGTCCCCGGCCGCGAACTCAAGGGCATTTACTACGCGATGCAGTATCTCCCGCTGCAAAACAGGCGGTGTGCGGGAGACGACGTTTCGGATCAGGAGTTCATCTCGGCGAAGGACAAGCACGTCATCATCATCGGCGGCGGCGACACGGGGGCCGACTGCCTGGGGACAGCGCACCGGCAGGGGGCCAGATCGGTCACGCAACTCGAACTGCTTCCCAAGCCGCCGAAGGGTCGCGACGAATCCATGCCGTGGCCGTACTGGCCGACGATTCTGCGCACGTCGAGCGCACACGAAGAGGGGGGCGATCGCGATTGGAGTGTGAACACAAAGAAATTCTCCGGCACCAACGGCCACGTCGAAAAGCTGCACGGTATCCGGCTGGAATGGGTGAACGAAGGGGGCCGGATGCAAATGAAGGAAGTCGCCGGGAGCGATTTCGAATTGCCGGCCGACCTCGTCCTGCTGGCGATGGGCTTCCTCGGACCCGAGAAGAAGGGGCTGCTCGAACAACTCGGCGTGGAGCTCGACCCGCGAGGCAACGTGAAGGCGGATGACAACTACATGACGACCGTCCCCGGCGTGTTCGCGTCCGGCGACATGCGTCGCGGCCAGTCGCTCATCGTGTGGGCGATTTGGGAAGGGCGAGAATGTGCGGTCGGCGTGGACAAATATCTCATGGGCCACACCGACCTGCCCACCTCGCCGCAGTTGCTCGGCCGGGATGTCCGCGCGGGAGTGTGAGCGAGTGTCGGAATGGTGGGCCGGCGCTGCGCTGGTCCCACCCTACGGACTACGGACTGTCGTGCGATGCCGGGCTTGCATCTCATGGTGATTTTGCCGACAACGCTCCGAACTGGACCGCTGCCCCTTGTTCTTCGGAACGCCCATGCCCGTTACCGGACACATCAAGCCCACCGACAAGGCGATCAAGACGTACTACGCCGCGCTGCAAAGCTACAGCGAGCAGCAGGTCACGCACGAAGGGGCGTTGGAGACGGCGTTCCAACGGTTGCTGAACGACACCGC
>JACRIH010000053.1 GCA_016235885.1 Planctomycetales bacterium
CTGCGAAGTATGATTTCATTCGGCATTCGGAAATCGAAAATCGAAAATCCTCACAACTGACCGTCATCCTACGAGAGTTTCTCACCATGTCCGCCCACCTCATCCGCGACTTGGAATCGCTGCACCGCCACATATTGTCGATGTGCGCGGAGGTTGAAGAGATCATTCACCGGGCGGTCGACGAACTCGGCAAGCCGGACGTCGAGTTGTACCGTGAACTCGCCGATCAGGACGACGAGATCGACCGCTGGGACGTGCGGATCGAAGAGGAGTGCCTCAAAATTTTAGCGCTGCATCACCCGGTCGCGAACGATCTGCGACGGGTGGCTTCCGTCATCAAAATCAACTGGGAACTCGAACGTGTGGCCGACCTGGGTGTGAACATCGCCGAACGTGCCGCCAGCCTTGCAAACTTCCCGGAGATTCCGATTCCCGAGAAGCTCAACCACATGGCCCACCTGGCGCTCGACATGCTGCACCTGAGCATCGACTCGTTCGTCCACCAGAACAGTCGCCTCGCCCGTGACGTGTGCTCGCAGGATGACATCGTGGACAACCTCAACCGGGAGATCATCGCCGAACTGCTGATCACGATGAAAAGTTCACCCGAACTGATCGAACCGGCCATGCATCTGTTCTCCGCCGCTCGACACGTCGAACGCGTGGCCGATCACGCCACGAACATTGCTGAGGAAGTCGTGTATCTCGTCGAAGGAGAAATCGTCCGGCATCGGGCCGAGTTCTGGAAGCCGTAACGTCCGTACTCCCTCTCCCTTTTGGGGGAGAGGGCTGGGGTGAGGGGCGGTTACAGAAATCAGCGGTCAGAAGTCGGAGGTCGGAAGGCATCAAACTGGCTGTCTGATCTCTGACTTCTGATCTCTGACCCGCTTGCCCCTCACCCCCAACCCCTCTCCCCAAAGGGCGAGGGGAGTCGCCATCAGAAGGATCGCCACCGCATGTCCAAGCCACGGATACTCGTCATCGAGGACGAGCGGGCGCTGATTGAGGTGCTCGAATACAATTTGAAGAAGGAAGGTTACGAAGTCCTCACCGCCAGTGATGGGCAGGACGGGCTGCGTCGTGCGCAGGCGCAGCTTCCCGACCTTGTCGTACTGGACCTGATGCTGCCGGTGATGGAAGGGTTGGAGGTGTGCCGCCAGCTTCGCGGCAGCGCCCGCACAAAAGACATCCCCGTCCTCATGCTGACAGCCCGCAGCGAAGAGGTGGACGAGATCGTGGGCTTTCAAATGGGAGCCGACGACTACGTCACGAAACCATTCAAAATCAAACCGCTGATGCAGCGGATCAAAGCGCTGCTGCGAAGACAGCAGGGGGCCGAACCGGCCGCCGCCGACGTGGTGCATTCGCACGGGATCGACATCGACCGGCGGCAGCATCGCGTGGTGATCGAAGGTGCCGAAGTGAAGCTGACTCCCACCGAGTTCAAACTGCTGTGGGCACTCATTCGCCAGCCGGGGCGCGCCTTTAACCGGCAGGAACTCATGGACGCCGGCATGGGTGACGACACGCTCGTCCTCGAACGAACCGTCGATGTCCACATCAAATCGCTGCGACAAAAGCTGGGCGGCCGCGGAGATCTGATCGAAACCGTGCGCGGCGTCGGCTACCGGCTCAAGGAAGACAAGCCGGAGTAACGGCTTACTTCGCCACTGGTTTTTTCCAGCTCCCGAGAGTCAACTCGACATCCTTCACGACAAACTCGATTGTCCGCAGCTTGTCCGGATCTCGCGGATCGGCCACTTCGATTTGAACAATCTTCGGTGGCTTGCGATTCGTCCCCTTCGGTGGATCGTCCTCGTCGTCGTCTTCCTGACTGTCGCGAAGAATCTCGAGCCGCACTTTGTCGCCGGGCTTTCGTTTGAGATTCAATTCTATCAGGAGTTCCCATCCCTTCGAGCCTGGTCCCTCGTTCATCAACGCCTGTCCGTCATACTTGCGGATGAGATCCCCCGGCTTCAATCCAGCCATGACTGCGGGCGAGTTGTCCGGGATCATGCTGATGAGCGCCCCGAGTTTGTGCGTCTGACCTGCCATGCCGAGCTTGCCGCCGCGGTTTTGTCGCTTGAGACCGGGCATCGATTCTTCGAGTCGCTTCACCGCCTCGGCGGAGACCGGCGGATCGTTCACGAGGTACAGTGTGCGAACGTCCCCCAGTCGGCGAATCAGAAGCAACCCTGCATCTCCCCCCTTCCAATCCGGTTCGATGATGACATTGTCGACCGGTGCCACACCATTCTGAAAGTTGTTGATGCGGAACACTGCGGTCTGCGGACCGTCAAATGAAACCTCACCACCCAACTCCTCGATCCGCTTTTTCGCCCGCTCCTGACGGACAGTTTCCTGACTGCCGAGAGCCGACAGAGCACGTCGCGCCACGGGACGGTTGGGGGATTCACTGAACTTCTCCAGCAAATCCTCGGCGGAGGACGAAATGACGTCATCCGTGTTCAGATACAACCCTTGCAGGATAGCCACGGCGCGGCAGGCAACTTCGAGGTGTTCGCTGTCGATCCCCGCCGCCAGCGCTTTCACCGCGCGAGTGCCACTGCCGCCAAGCAGCCGCGACGCCCGTTCGCGAACGAGGTACTGATCGCTCGCGAGATCCTGCACGGCCAATTCGATCTCACGGTCGCTCGGCTCAACCGCTTTCGCCACTGGTTCGGGATCAAAACCCGACGCCGTGGCGGGGAGCGCGATAACACCCCCACCAATCGCCAGCCAGACGACGAAGTTGTTCGACAGGAAACGACGCATCGGACACGCTCACTTTCCAATTTGGATTCTATCGTTCGAGTTCAAACAGCAAAATGGCGATTCGTGAACCAGCGGGACGGTAGCTCCGGCCCTTGTGGCCTGAGTGTCTTGAATTCGTCGTACGTCCCCAGGCACATCGCCGTTGACAGTCGTTCCACCTGCTCGCCAGACTGCGACGATGCCCTGTTTTTTCGGAGAAGCTGGACTTCTCCGCGAGCTTCTGAAAGCCCTGAAATTCAATGACAATTCATCGACTGACCTTCTGGCTGCCGGCTCTTATTGTCGTCACGATTGCAGGCAACTCTTGCCGCGTCGCGTGCAGTCAGGACACGGCGGGAAAGCCCTCAAACTGGGCGGGCCAGCACGTCATGATGCGGACTCCCGGCGTGAAATTGCGGTTCTTGCAAGAGGGCAAGCGACAGGAGGCGGGAGTCATCACGGACGCGGTCGTCCGCGTCGAACTCGCGACCGGCGATTGGTTGTGGGTGCGGTCGGGGAGCACGAAAGGGTGGATTCTTCAGCGCGAAGTTGTCTCGGTTGACCAAGCCCTCGCGGTGTTCGATCTGGCGGTTGGCGGGAGCACGAACGCGGCTCACGTCCGGCACATGCGCGGTGTCGCGTTGACGCGGGCCGGGCAGCACGATCAGGCACTGGTCGAATTCGATGAGGCGTTGCGGCTGGAGCCGGAGTCAGCGTTGATCTTTGTCAGCCGCGGCAACACTTGGTTTGCGAAAGAGGATTTCGACCGGGCGATCGCTGATTTTTCGGAAGCGATCGAGCGCGATGGCAAGTTCGCCACCGCGTGGATGTATCGCGGACTCGTCCGCTCCGCGAAGGGCGAACACGATGTGGCCCTGCGCGACCTCGATGAAGCCTTGAAGCTGGAGCCAAAATACTCGCTGGCCTGCAACAGCCGCGGAACGGTCTGGCAGGCGAAGGGGGATCTTGGCAAGGCGCTGGCGGATTTCGACGAGGCCATTCGATTGGACGCACATCATCCGTGGGCATTCAACAACCGGGGCAACCTGTGGTTCAGCCGGGGCGACTTCGCGAAAGCGATCGCCGATTACTCGTCGGCGATCCAAGCCGACCCGCGAGAAATCCTGCCACACCTCAACCGCGGCGCGGCGTGGCAAACGCAGGGAAAGTACGAATCGGCCGTGACGGATTACGATGCCGCGATCCGGATCGACGCGAAACACGCCCTGGCGCACAACTCGCTGGCTTGGTTGCTGGCGACCTGCCCCGACGAAAAATTCCGCGACGGACGACGTGCGGTCCAGATGGCTCAGCGCGCTTACGAATTGTCCGGCGGAAAAAAGGTGGACTTCTTCGACACGCTCGCCGCCGCTCACGCCGAAGCCAACGACTTCGAGCAAGCGAAGAAATGGCAGACTCAAGCGATCCAACTGGCACCGGAACCAAAGAAGGCTGGGTACGCCGCGCGGTTGAAGTTGTATGAATCGCGTCAGCCGTTCCGAGAAGAGACCGCTGCCAGTCCAGAAACGTGAGCGAGATGGTGTTCCGATCCGTGCCGACGTAGTCCGGCCCCCTTGGTCCGGACTACGGACGTCTGAAAGTTATCGCGATCGGATTCTTCGGCGGGCGAAGCTGCCCCAAACTGACAGTCCATCGCTAATCGGTCACCGGCCGTTCTGTCAGTTTGGCAGAACCGGCGGTTCACGAAGCACCTGATCTCTGGCCACAACTCGCTGGCCGTCAAGGATCTGCGACGTCCTTCCTGCATGGCACGCCGATTGCCAAGGGCGGTGGGCACCTGTGAAATGCTGACAGAGGTGCTCAGAGTGCGGGAAGTTGGAGTCGTTGATCGGGCCGGTTTGTGGTCAGACGGCGGGACTTCAACAACACGACGCAATCGGTTTTTTGACAAAAGCCATCTCGATAACTCGTTGGTGAGGAGAAGCTGTGGCGAAACTCATGGTGTATGACGAAGACGCTCGCAAGAGCTTGTTGGCGGGTGTGAGCAAGCTGGCCCGCGCCGTGGGAAGCACGCTCGGCCCCCGTGGTCGGAATGCGGTGCTCGACAAGGGCTGGGGTGCTCCGAAGGTTACGAAGGACGGTGTGACCGTCGCCGAAGACATCGACCTCGAAGACCCGTTCGAAAACATGGGGACGCAACTCGTGAAAGAGGCGGCGTCGAAGACGAGCGACGTGGCGGGTGACGGAACGACCACCGCGACGATCCTCGGCGAAGCCATCTTCCGCGAAGGATTGCGATTCATCGCGTCGGGAACGGACCCGATGACGCTCAGCCGCGGCGTGCAGAAGGCGGTTGTCGCGATTGTGGAAGAGATCAAGAAGCTCGCCAAACCGGTCCTCGCCAAGGATCGCAAGGCCATCGAAACCGTCGCGTCGATCGCCGGCAACAACGATTCCGAGATCGGCGGCATCCTGGCCGACGCGCTCCAAAAGGTTGGAGCCGATGGTGTCATCACCGTCGAAGAAGGGCGTCAGATGTCGACCACTGTCGACATCGTCGAAGGGATGCAATTTGATCGCGGCTACCTGTCACCGCACTTCGTCACCGATCAGGATGCGCAAGAGTGCGTCCTCGAAAACTGTCGCATTTTGATCTACGAAGAAAAGATCACGAGTGCGAAGACGCTGGTGCCGCTGCTCGAAAAAGTTTCGAAGGCCCGCGTGCCGCTGCTCATCATCGCCGAGGATCTTGAAGGCGAAGCACTGGCCACGCTGGTTGTGAACAAACTCCGCGGCATACTGAACATCGTCGCTGTGAAGGCTCCTGGTTACGGAGACCGTCGCAAGGCGATGCTCGGCGACATTGCGGTGCTCACCGGTGGCACGGCGATCTTCAAGGACCTCGGCGTCAAGCTCGAAAATATCGATCTGAAGGATCTGGGTGTTGCGAAGAAGATTCGCATCGACGCCGAGAACACCACGATTGTCCAGGGTGCTGGTTCGAAGGCGGAGATCCTCGGTCGAGTCGAACAGATTCGCCGCGAAGTCACCGAGACCGAGAGCGAGTACGACCGCGAAAAACTGCAGGAACGTCTCGCCAAGCTGGCGGGAGGCGTAGCCCAGATTCACGTTGGGGCCGCCACCGAAACCGCGATGAAGGAACGCAAGGATTTGATCGAAGACGCTCTCGCGGCCACGCGAGCGGCGATCCAGGAAGGAATCGTTCCGGGCGGCGGCGTCGCGTTGTTGCGATGTGGTCCGGTACTGGACAAGTTGGAAGTCGACGGTGACGAAAAGTACGGCGTGCAGCTCGTCAAGAATGTCCTGGAAATCCCGCTGCGGTTGATCGCGAACAATGCCGGCATGGACGGCTCGGTCGTGGCCAACAACGTCAAGAAGGAGAAGAACAAGACTCACGGATACGACGCCCTGAACGATCGCTACGGCGACATGTTCGACTTTGGAATCGTCGATCCGGCGAAGGTCACCCGGTCCGCGTTGCAGAACGCCGCCAGCGTGGCGTGCCTGTTGCTGACGACCGAATCCATTATCGTCAACGAACCGAAGAAGGAAGAAGAAGGCGACGGACATCACGACCACGATCACGGAATGGGTGGTGGTGGCATGGGTGGGATGCCCGGCATGGGCATGGGCGGCATGGGTGGAATGCCCGGCATGATGTAATTTGCGACTCCGTAGGTCAGGCTTCCCAGCCTGACCTGTCTGTCGAAAATCAAAGCAGTCAGGCTGGAAAGCCTGACCTACAAAATCAACTTTCCGAGATCAGGAGAAACTCACGATGAAACTGAAGCCCCTGGATGACCGTGTGGTTGTGGAACCCGTGGACGCTGAAAGCACAACGGCGGGCGGAATTGTTCTGCCGGACAGCGCGAAGGAAAAGCCCCAGCGCGGCAAGGTTCGTGCAGTCGGACCTGGCCGGTTGCTCGAAAGCGGCGAGCGTTGTGCGGTCAGCCTGTCGATCGGTGACGAAGTGCTGTTCAGCAAATACGGTGGCACGGACATCGAGGTCGAAGGGACGGAAGTCAAGATTCTTCGCGAGAGCGACATTCTCGCGAAGTTCGCCTAATTCGTAACCCTGCCGCTCCGCGACAGGAACGCCAAGCAAGTTCTGGTGGGCACAGCCCACCCTACTCCGAAAATGGGAGACAATCGACGTGCCTAAACAACTTCTGTTTGACGACCGTGCCCGGCTCAAGCTGCAACGCGGCGTGCGGACGCTGGCGGATGCAGTCGCCGTGACGATGGGGCCGACCGGCCGAAACGTCATCATCGACAAAAGCTTTGGCAATCCGGTCGTGACCAAGGACGGCGTGACCGTCAGCAAGGAAATCGACCTCGACGACCCGTTCGAAAACATGGGTGCCAAGCTGGTCAACGAAGTCGCGTCGAAAACGAGCGACATCGCTGGCGACGGCACCACGACGGCCACCGTGCTCACGCGGGCGATTTACGAAGAAGGCCTGCGTAGCGTCAACCTCGGTGCCAACCCGATGGTTGTGCGCCGCGGAATCGAAAAGGCCGTCGATGCGGCCATCGAGTATTTCAAATCGGCTGCGAAGCCTGTGTCTGACAAAAGTGAGATCGCCCAGGTCGGCGCGATTTCCGCGAACAGCGACCACCTGATCGGCGACCTGATCGCTGACGCGATGGAAAAGGTCGGGAGAGATGGCGTCATCACCGTCGAAGAAGGCAAGGCGGCCACGACGACGCTCAAGCTCGCGGAAGGGATGCAGTTCGACAAGGGATTCATCTCGCCGTACTTCGTCACCGATCCGGCCGAGATGAAGGCGGTGCTTGAGGACTGCTACATCCTGATCCACGAGAAGAAGATTTCGAGTCTGCGTGACCTGATCCCGCTGCTCGAAAAGATTGCTCAGGCTGGCAAGCAACTGCTCGTCATCGCCGAGGACGTCGAAGGGGAGGCGCTCACGGCTCTCGTCGTGAACAAGCTTCGCGGCATTCTGAAGATTTGCGCGGTGAAGGCTCCGGGTTTCGGCGACCGCCGCAAGGCGATGCTCGGCGACATGGCCGTCCTGACCGGCGGAACATTGATGTCGGAAGACTTGGGCGTGAAGCTCGAAAGTGTCGAACTGAGCCATCTTGGCCGGGCGAAGAAGATCGAAGTCAACAAGGACACCTGCACGATCATCGAAGGCGGCGGGAAGTCGAGCGACATTCAAACCCGCGTCCAACAGATTCGGACGCAGATCGAAAATACCGAGAGCGAGTACGATCGCGAGAAATTCCAGGAACGTCTTGCCAAGCTGACTGGCGGCGTGGCCATCATTTCGGTGGGGGCCGCGACCGAAGCGGAAATGAAACAGACCAAAGCCCGCATGGAAGACGCGCTGCACGCCACGCGGGCGGCCGTTGAAGAAGGCATCCTGCCGGGTGGTGGTGTCGCGTACCTGCGTGCCATTGAAGCGGTCAAGGCCGTGAAGGCCAAGAAGGGTGACGAGCAGGTCGGTGTGGACATTATCATCCGCGCCCTCGAAGCTCCCATCCGTCAAATTGTTGAAAACAGCGGCCTCGACGGAGCCGTGGTGGCCGATGAAGTGAAGCACAAGCCGACCAACACCGGTTACGATGCCCGCGAAGGGAAGTACTGCGACATGTTCAAGGAAGGGATCATCGACCCGGCCAAGGTTGTTCGCAGTGCGCTCCAGAACGCGGCTTCCATCGCCGGCCTGCTGCTGACGACCGAAGTTCTGGTCACCCGGACCGACGACATCGGTGGCGGCGGTGACAAAGCCAAGGTTGAAGGCAGCGTGCGGTAGGCGACAGCCGCCAACGTGGTAACAGTCGAACAGGCCACCCATCGCGGTGGCCTGTTTCATAGATAGTGTTTCGTGCCGAAGTCTCCGACATGGCCACCCAGCGTGATTACTACGAAGTCCTCGGCGTGAAGAAGGACGCGCCCGCGGACGAGATCAAAAAGGCCTACAAGAAGGCCGCGCTGGCGAACCATCCGGATCGGAATCCGGGGGACAAGTCGGCGGAAGATCGATTCAAGGAGGCGGCCGAAGCGTTCGAGGTGCTTAACGACGACGACAAGCGGGCGGCTTACGATCGGTATGGGCATGCGGGTGTGAAGGGGCGGGGACATGCCGGAGGCGGGTTTTCTGATGTCGAGGAAATCTTCGGGGCGTTCGGCGACCTGTTCGAGGGATTCTTCGGAGGCGGAGCGAGTGGTCGCCGAGGTTCACGCGCCGCGCGCGGGGCGAATCTGCGGTGCGAGATTCAGCTCAACCTGCGAGATGCCGCCAAGGGTGTGTCGCGTCAAATTGAGATCGACCGGGCCGAGTTGTGCGGCACGTGCAAGGGTTCGGGAGCCAAGCCGGGATCGACTCCCGAGAAGTGTGCCTACTGCGCCGGACACGGACAGGTCGTGCAGTCGCAGGGTTTTTTCCGCGTGCAGACGACCTGCCCGGCGTGTCGTGGGGAAGGGACGATCGTCCGCGAAAAGTGCGCGACGTGTCGCGGTGTCGGGCGAGAGGCGAAGAAGGCGGTGCTCGACGTTCGCGTTCCGCCCGGTATCGACAGCGGCATGCAACTCTGCCTGCGCGGCGAAGGGGAACCGGGCCAGCGCGGCGGACCGCGCGGCGACTTGTATTGTGAAATCCATGTGGCGGAACATCCATTGTTCAAGCGTGAAGGTCCGCACCTGACGTGCCGCATCCCCATCAC
>JACRIH010000447.1 GCA_016235885.1 Planctomycetales bacterium
GCCAATCGTTTACCGTCCGGGCTAAACGCCACGCTGAGGACTTGGTTGGTATGCCCATTCAACGTGAGCGGCTCCTGACCACTCGTGGCGTCCCACACCTTCGCCGTCTTATCGTCACTTGCAGACGCCACACGCTTGCCGTCTACGCTAAATGCCACGCTATTGACCCGATTGGTGTGTCCTTTCAATGTGAGCAGTTCGCGACCACTCGTGATATCCCACACCTTCACGTTTTGGCCATCGCTTGCCGATGCGAGCCGATTCCCGTCGGGGCTAAACGCCACGCTTGAGTGACCCTTCAACGTGAGCGTCTCTTGACCGCTCGTGGTGTCCCACACCTTCACCGTCGTATCGTTGCTTGCCGATGCCAGCGATTTCCCGTCCGGGCTAAACGTCACACAGTTGACTTGCGCATTGTGCCCTCTGAAGGTGAGCGTCTCTTGACCAGTCATGGCGTCCCACACCTTCACCAATTGAATTATGCTTCCCGCCGCCAGCCGAATCCCATCCGCGCTAAACGCCACGCTCGTTAAGACGTGACCGTGTTTCAACGTAAGCGTCTCCTGACCGCTCGTCACGTCCCACACCTTCACCGTCCCATCCCCGCCAGCCGACGCCAACCGCATTCCGTTCCCGCTAAATGCCACGCAAGTGACATTACTCGAGTGCCCCTTCAAGGTGAGCGTCTGCTGACCGGTCGTGGCGTCCCACACCCTCACCGTGTTGTCTGGGAATGCCCCCGCTGAAGCCAGACGCTTGCCATCCGCGCTAAATGCGACGCTCAAGACAAGATAAGTGTGCCCTTTCAGAGTAAGTGTCTCTTGACCCGTTACCGTGTCCCACACTTTCACGGTCTTATCATTGCTTGCCGACGCCAACCGCTTCCCGTCCGCGCTAAATGCCACGCTTGAGACACCGTCGGTATGTCCCTTCAACGTTCTCAGATCGCTGTGGCATAGACGGTCCCAATAATGCCACTCGAATCCGCGAAGATCATCTGTGCCAACGTCTCGATCTACCTTTGGACGGTACAAGTCGAGAATGCGGACTGTTTGGTCAACCAGATTGGCGTCCCATGCATTCTGCGCGAGATTCATGTGAGCCGCATACAAGTGCCGTCGCGCGAGTTTCGCGTTTTGATCGGACTCAATTCGGCGTGTCTCGGCGAGGGCGGCATTTCTTTCTGCTTCCAATTTTCGCCGCTCTGCATCGCCACGAGCTAACTCGGCAATTCCTTTTTCGTGCAATGCCTCTTTTGCCTTGTCGTCAGCACGACCACGATGAAACGCGTCTGACTTCGCGCGGTTGCTGGCTTCGATCGCGAAGTAGGATGAGACGGAGATGCCGACGATCAAGCACAGGGCGACTGTCGCCAGGAGGCTGGCGACGGCGTGATTGCGGCGGCACCAGCGCCAGGTGCGCTCGATGGTGCTCACCGGGCGGGCCAGGATCGGGCGGTCGTCGAGATAGCTTTGCAGGTCGTCGACGAGAAGTTGGGCGGTGCCGTAGCGGCGGTGGGGTTCCTTCTCCAGGCACTTCAAACAAATGGTTTCCAGGTCGCGGGCCACGCCGGGGTTCAGCAGGCGCGGCGAGGCGGCTTCGCGGTGGATCACTTGCTCGATCGTCTTCATCACCGAGTCGGCTCGGAACGGCGCGCGGCCGGTCAGGCATTCGTAGAGGATCGCGCCCAACGAATACACGTCGCTGCCGGGACCGATCAGGCTCCGCTTGCCTTGAGCTTGTTCGGGAGGCATGTAGCTGGGAGTCCCCACGATCTGGCCGGTCTGCGTCAGGCCGCTGTCTCCCTCGACGCGCATCGCCAGGCCGAAGTCGGTGATGCGGACTTGATCGCGGCTGTCGATCAGCACGTTCGACGGCTTCAGATCGCGATGCAGCGTCCCTTGCTGATGCGCGTAGTGGATCGCTTCGGCCATCTGCCGGACGTAGCTCGCGGCCTGCTTCGCCGGCAACACGTTCTCGCGCAGAACAGCCGACAAGCTGCGGCCTTCGACGAAGTCCATCGAGAAGTAATGCAAGCCCTCGTGCTGGCCGACTTCGTGAATCGGCACGATGTTGGGATGCTGCAAGTTCGCGGCGGCTTGAGCTTCAATCTGAAACCGCTTGACGTCATCCTCATTGGCCAACCGCCCCGTGAGCATCATCTTCACGGCCACGATGCGACCGAGCGTTTTTTGTCGGGCCTTGTAAACGACTCCCATTCCGCCGCGAGCAACTTCCTCCAGCAGTTCGTAATCGCCGACATAGCTGATGTGCTTGCCCGGCCCGACACTTTGAACCAGCGATTCGCCCAGCGCACGCATCGGCCCGGCCAACTGATTCAGGTGATCCCGCTGAGAAAAAAAGTCCCGCAAGTCATCGGCGAGTTCCGGATGCCGCTCCAAAAACTCCTGCCGATCCGGCGCGACCCCGGCATCGCACGCGCGGATGTACTCCGCCATCACGGTCTCCAACAGTTGCTGGCGACCGGAATCGTCGAAGGCTTTGGTGACGCTGTTTTCGGACATCAGGAAGTCTCAGGGAATTGACGAAGTGTGAAATACCTCATGACGAAAGAATGACGAAGCTGTGTTGTCGAGAACATGGAAGCGATTTCAAGACCGACTCGCCAGTCCGACACGCCGGGATTGATGTTGCGCACTGAGTTAGCCACGGAGTGGCGACAGAGTTTAGCCGGGGGCGAAAGCCCCCGGTTATCAGCACGCAGGAATGCCAAGCCCCGGAGGGGCGACATCCGGAGACTGTTCACAACGGGTCTCGCTGGTGTCGCCCCTCTGGGGCTGGCGAGAGTTTCTTTCATCATCCGGGGGCTTTCGCCCCCGGCTAAACTCCGTCGCCGCTTCGCGGCTGAAAACGGCTCAACGTGAAGGTTCACGCTTTGTGTCGGTTTGGAAGCTTGTTCGACCCACGCACATCATGTGAACCTCAACAACAATGCACTTCGCCATCCGCGTCACCCCTCGTCAGGGCGTCTTCACCGCTTCGACATTCCCGCCGGCCTGTTCCTTCTGGATGAACTCCAACACCTGCTTGGCGTCCGTGGCCGGCACGACCTTGGTGTTCTTGTAGAGCACCTTGCCATCCTTGCCGATCAGGAACGTCCAGCGGGCGAACGTCGTTTTGCGTTCGATGCGAAACTTCTCGCCCGCTTCGTTGAGCAGCGGCTTGCGATCCGGTCCGATCGGGAGGGCTTGTCCACCCGCACGCTGGGGGACGCCGAATTGAGTCGCGATCTCGCCCGCTTCATCGGCGAGCAGCGTGTAGTTCAGCTTCCAACTCTCTTTGAACAACTTGTGATTCTTGGCAGCGTCGCCGCTGATGCCGATCACCGTGACTCCCCGGTCGGCGAGCTGATTCATCGTGTCGCGAAACGTCTCCGCCTGCTTGATGCAGCCCCCCGTGAAGTCGGCCGGATAGAAATAGACCACCGTGTAATTCTTCCCCAGATGCTCGGCCGAGTCCCACGCTTTGCCTTGATCGTCGGTCCCTTTGAAAGCCGGAGCTGCGTCACCGACCGTCAACTCGATCGCTTTCACGGCGTCCGTCTTGACGACGGGCTGGACATCATCCGCCGCCTGGAGTGTTCCGCACACGAACAGGACCAATGCCACCGCGAACCATCGGCTGTTTCCGTTCATCATTCGCTCCTCTTTAATGAAGGTTGTCGCACCAAGCCGCGATGACGCACCACGGCCGCTACTGACAGGACCGCCAAATCTGAGTTGACGGGTTGTACGACGGCCTTTCCAGGCTGTCGCGTCGGCCCGGAAGGGCCGACCTACTTCTACAGGCGACATCCCCCGCTCGACGGAGCGCGCAAATAATGCCGGCAAAAAAGGAGGCCGTTCTCGGCGAGAGCCGGCTACGCTAGGGGACGACCGACTTGTTCTCTTTGATCAACACTTCGGCCTCGTGCAAAACAGAGTTGGCCAGGGTGTAATTTCTCCAGCGATCGTCTTTTATCCTTTCTCGCAGGAGGGCCAGCAGTTCGCGTGCTTTAGCCTCCTCGCCCACGCGGTGGTGGGCCATTGCCAGAAAGCCGATATCCACTGGGTGAGGGTTGCCAAGTTGTTTGGTGTTGAGTTCGGTGGAGCGGGTCAGAGTGTCCACTGCCCGGCGATAGTCGCCAATGCGGTATTGGGCGATGCCCAGTGTGTTGAGATAGATCCCGTTCTCCGGTTGCAAGCGGCAGGCACGTTGAGCAAGGTCCACCGCTTCGGCCACTTGTCGAACTTCATCGGGACCGATCAACAACCACCAGGCGAGATCGTTCAGGATCAGGTCATTGTTCGGCTCACTCGCAATGACCTCCCGATAACAGGCAATCGCTTCGGCAAACTCATTTTGGGCGCGATGCTTTTTTCCCTGGGCTTATTTTTTGCCGCGTGGCTTCATAGGCCGCCGCCGAGCTTGGTGCGCCGAGCGTTCGGACCACAGTTCCCGTCGACGTGTCGTGAATCGTCACGCCGCCGGGGGAGTCGAAAGTCCACGTTCCCCAACCGGTGGCGAACTGGTTGCCACTCGGACACAGAGCCACGCTGAAGACGGGCCAGTCGTATTTGTCGAAACGACGAAGCTGTGCTCGCGTCTTCAGGTCGTAGATCGTGAGACACTTTTCGTTGCTGGCGACGAACAGTTGCAAGCCGCCGGGACTGAAGGCGACGTCGTAGTTGTCTTTGCTCTTCGGGTCGAGCGTGAACAGCAACCCGCCGTGCTCGGCCGAGCGGAGTTGAATGCCGCCGGTTTTCAGGCCGACCGCGAACTGTTGGCCGTCGGGACTGAGTGCCATTCGCCAGCCGTTGGTTCGGTCCAGAGCCTGATGAAACAACGCCTCGCCGGTCTCGATATTCCAGGCGCTGACGAAGTCGTGACAGCAAGCGAATAGAGTTGTCCCCCCGTGGCCGACGCTGGGAAACGTAGTCCGGACGCCTACGTCCAGACGCGCAGCATCCGCTGCCAACGGCATCAGCCATGCCAGCGAATTCGTTCGCCGACCAGCATTCAGCGTCTTGAGTTCCTTCCCCGTCTCCGCGTCCCACAGCCGAATCCCATCCGACCCGCCGGTGGCGATTTGTTTTCCATCGGGACTGAAGACGACCGCGAACGCTTCGGCGCGATGCGCAGAGTTGCCCATTCCGGCTCCCGCGTCCCGTTCCGTTTCGGCGAGCCGGCGGGCGTCAGCCCCCGGACCATTCGGCGACTCAGTCCGGGGGCTGAC
>JACRIH010000444.1 GCA_016235885.1 Planctomycetales bacterium
AGCGGAGCATTCGTCGGGAACAGGTCGGTCAGTCGGGAGAGTTCATCCAAAGGATTCATGATGAACGTGAGCATACGACATGAGCCGCTGAAAGTCACCCACTCTCTGGCGATGGATTTGGACTCGATTCAGCATCCCCACCGGGCTTGCCCCGGTGGCTCGCGGGCCTTTGCACTACTCGCTGCCAGAGCGCGCGGGATTTCAAAGTAGTGCAAAGGCCTGAATCCACCGGGGCAAGCCCGGTGGGGCGGAAGTCACTTCGCTAAACGATTTCGCTCGGCGCTGAACACGAAAGTCGCTACGCTCAGTTGCACTTGTTGAACCAGAACCCGTCCCGTATGGAGACCGCCTGCGATGCGAACCGTCACTCGATGTGAAGCGATCCGATCAGCTCTCTCGATTCATAAGCTGCGTGGCGCGGTGTGGTCGTGCCTCCTGTTGCTGGTTGTTGCCGGTGGATCTTTCGCGGCCAACGCTCAGGCTGAGGACTGGGCGAACTGGCGTGGCCCGCGCGGTGACGGGACGAGTTTGGAAACCAACGTTCCGATCAAATGGTCCGCGACCGAGAACATCGCGTGGAAGGTGGCGATTCCGCATGCCGGTCACGGGTCGCCCATCGTCTGGCACGATTACGTGTTCGTGCTGGGAGCCGATCTCGAATTGAACGAACGGCGATTGTCGGCGTTCGACCGCCGTTCGGGGCGGCTGCTGTGGGATCGGGCGGTTTGTTCTCCATCGGCCGAGAGAATCCATCGGCTGAACAGTCATGCTTCGAGCACTCCGGCCACCGACGGCGAGCGGGTGTACGCCAGTTTCCTCGACCAGAAAGAGATGATCATCGCGGCGTACGATTTATCGGGGAACGAATTGTGGAAAGTTCATCCCGGAGCGTTTGCCAGCGTACATGGCTATTGCAGTTCACCCGTGCTGTACAAAGACAAGGTGATCGTGAACGGCGACCACGACGGCGAAGCGTACATCGTGGCTCTCGATCGAGCGACCGGAAAAACGCTGTGGAAAACGCCGCGTGAGAACAAGACACGCAGCTACTGCACACCGATCATCCGTGAAATTGGCGGCCGGACGCAGATGATGCTGTCCGGCAGCAAGTGCGTGGCCAGCTACAACCCGGACGATGGCTCACGGCATTGGATCATCGACGGACCGACCGAACAGTTCGTTGCGTCGCCTCTCTACGCGCACAACCTGCTGTTCATCACCGGCGGTTTCCCCGAACACCACACTCTGGCGATCGACCCGACCGGCCGCGGCAACGTCACCGACTCGCACATCGTCTGGCGGCACAAAAACAAAGGGGTGTCGTACGTGCCGTCTCCGATCGCGGTGAAAGATTATTTCCTCGTCGCGTCCGATGGCGGGATGGGGACGTGTTTCGACGCGAAGACGGGAGAGATTCAGTGGCTCGAACGTCTCGGTTCGCACTTCAGCGCGTCGCTCGTGGCTGCCGAAGGTCGAGTCTACTTCACCGACGACGATGGCATTACCAAGGTGATCGAACCCGGCCCGAAGTTGAACGTCGTCGCTGAGAACTCCCTCGGTGAACCGTGCTATGCCTCCCCCGCCATCAGCCGCGGACAAATTTTCGTGCGAACAGAAAAGTCGCTGATTTGCATCGGCAAGTCCGCGACGGCGCTGGGCAAATGATCGCCGACGATTGAACACAAAGCCGATCTCGAATGATCGAGGAAGTGACTCGCCTTTCTGCGAGTCGTCTGGACGAACGGGACGGGACGTGAGCGACGTCAAATCGAATCACAGTTCGGACGACCATGCGTCTCAAGTGACGTCCGATTCACAGGGAGAACGTCTCGGTGGCGACGGTGCTGCCCCAACCGCGAGCGGAGTTGTCGTGTCCTCGGACGACAGCCGTAACAGACGACGGCGACTCTGGTTGTTGTTGGGAATTGGTATCGTTGTCTCGGTCGTCGTGGTGGTGGCACTGGCAGTCAAATCTGGACGTCGGCGATCCGAGCCGCTGGTCGCAGACGTTTGGCCGCTGTCTCCCGTCGCGACGAGTCGCTTCTTGAATACCAAGCCCGACGTGAAATACGTCGGGAGCGAGGCGTGCCGATCATGCCACGTGAGTCAGCACGAATCGTTTCGTCACACGGGCATGGGGCGCTCGATGGCGGAAGTGGATCTCAGTCGCGAGCCGTCGGACGCTGAGTTTGACCATCCGCCGTCGAAACGCCGGTATCAGGTCCGTCGCCAAAATGGCCAGATGTGGCACCGCGAATTGCTGCTGACTGGTGGGCAGGACGAAGTGGTGCTGTCCGAATACCCCGTCAAATACGTGACCGGTTCCGGTCGGCATTCGCTGACGTACGTCGCCGAAGCGGAGGGCTTTCTCGTCGAATCGCCGGTGACGTGGTACACGTCGCGCCAGGCGTGGGGCATGTCACCCGGCTACGACAAGCCGAATCATTCCGGCTTCGAGCGAGCCGTGGGTGAGGGATGCCTCGTGTGTCACGCCGGACAGGCGGCAGCGATCGACGGAAGCTTGCACCGAATGCGCGTCACGGAAGTGGCCATCGGTTGCGAGCGATGTCATGGTCCGGGGGCGCTCCACGTCGAGCACCATTCGGGGAAGACGCCTTCTGCGAACGACACTTCCAATTCCATTGACGATACGATCGTCAACCCGGTCCACCTGTCGCGCGAACTGGCCGAGGCCATTTGCCAACAGTGCCATTTGCGAACCAGCGCCACGGTCGTCTCGCGAGGTCGGACGCTGTCCGATTTTCGACCAGGGCTGCCGCTGCAAGATTTTCGGCAGGATTACGCGCTCGAAATTCCGAACAAGCCGATGACCGTTGTCGGTCACGTCGAACAGATGCACCTGAGCCGCTGCTATCAAGCGACCAACACATTCACTTGTTCGACCTGCCACAGCCCTCACGACGAACCGCCCGCTGACGAACGGGAGTCATACTACAAATCCATTTGCCTGAACTGCCACCAGCCCGAGCAATGCCACGTTGATGAGGCCCGGCGGGCGAAGGAAAGTCCGCAAAACGACTGCGTCCACTGTCACATGCCCAGTTCCGCCACGGATATTCCGCACCTGGCATTCACGCACCACCGCGTTGGCATTCACGATCAGCCGTCGTCCAAGGAGAAGGCATCCACCGGATCGGATAGCCGCCCCGGTGTGCTCATGCCATTTCTGGGCCTTTCCCGATTGAGCGACATCGACCAGAAGCGATCACTCGGCTTGGGCTACCTCGACTTGGCAATTCACGAAGACAACGCGGCGCGGCGCGAGCAATATCAACGGCAAGCTCTGGCGCTGTTATCCGAGGTTCATGCGACGGGCTTGAAGGATGGCGTGACAGACGCGTCGCTGGCCAGCCTGTGCTTCGACTTGGATCTGGATGGCGCTCTCCCGTTGGCTCAAAGCGCCCTAGCATTCAGTGACCTCGGCGGCATGGAAAAGGGTAATGCCCTCTTCCTGATGGCCGATGCCCACTTTCGGAAAGGCCGATATGCCGATGCGAGAGACGCTTTGCTAACCGCAAGCCAACTTCGTCGTCACTCTGTCCAATGGCTCCTCAAAGCTGAATGCGAGAAGTCTCTGGGAAACCCGGCCGGCATGGAAGAAGCCTTGCAGATGGCCGTTCGCATCAACCCGCGACTCGTGAACATTCACCAACATCTTGCGGAACACTTTGCGCGGAAGGGTGACCACGAGAAAGCCGCCTGGCATCGGCGTCGGGCAGTGCAATGAGGATGTGGCGAGTGAATTCAACTTCGTTCGTCGCTCTGTGTGCGAACAAGAAACGTGTCGTCACTTCAAACAGACGCTTCTTCCATCTCTTGTCCCGCGACAATCTCGGCCCATTGTTCGGGCGTGTACAGCACGTCGCGGGCTTGCGAACCGTTGTAGTCGCCGACGATGCCGTCTTCGGCCATGTAGTCGATGAGCCGGGCGGCGCGACCGTAGCCGATGCCGAGCGCGCGTTGCAGGAGCGATGTGCTGCCGCGGCCTTCACGGACCACGACGTCGATCGCCTGCTCGTACAGTTCGTCGCGGGCGCGGATCGCGTCGATGCCGCCGCCACCGGCCGACTTGGCTCCGACCGTCGCCAGTTCGCGGCTGTACTGCGGTTCGTAGTCGCGGTAGAAGTCGATGATCTCGTTTACCTCGTTGTCGCTGACGAACGTCCCCTGCGCGCGGGTGATCTTGCTCGTTCCCGGCGCGAGGAACAACATGTCGCCGTTGCCGAGCAGCCGCTCGGCTCCCATCTCGTCCAACACCACACGACTATCCATCCGGCTGGCCACTTGGAACGAGATGCGGGCCGGCAGGTTGGATTTGATCAGTCCGGTGATCACGTCCACCGTCGGCTTCTGAGTCGCCAGCACGAGGTGAATGCCGACGGCTCGCGATTTCTGTGCGAGGCGGATGATGTGCCCTTCGACCTCCTTGCCCGACGTCATGATCATGTCCGCCATTTCGTCGGCGATGATCACGATGTACGGCATCTTCTCGGGGATGCGTGCCGCTTCGTCGTCCTCGGAGTTTTCCGGGTCAATCCCCAGCCGGCGCAGCTTCTCTTCGAGGGACAATTCGTTGTAGCTGTCGAGATGCCGGACACCGCAACGGGCCAGCAGGTCGTAGCGCTCTTCCATCTTGTCCACGGCCCAC
>JACRIH010000446.1 GCA_016235885.1 Planctomycetales bacterium
GCGAACCGGTACTGCCCATTCGTGTCTGCGACGATCGTCCGGATGCCATTGATCCCGGTACCGCTAATGTGCAGGAATCCATCAGCAACTGTTTGTCCCGTCGCCGCATTGCGAATCGTTCCCGTTACGACAGCGGTTCCCGCGACAAGATTGATCGCGGTGAGGTCGGTGCCGGACGCAATGACGAGATTATTCTGTGATCCAAAGGCCGCGCCCGTGGACACTGCCTGCACGCCGTATGTGCCAGGTGCCGTGAGGTAGAACTGGTAGCGTCCATCCGCTCCGGTGATGGTGCTGGTGAGCTGCGTGGCACCGCTGACGAGTGTCACGGCAGCGGATGTCACTGGCGTCACACCGTTGCTCTCGAAGACCGTCCCCGTAATGGAACCGACAATCGGCAAACTGAAATTCGATGTCGCCGCAGGTGTGCCGGAGGAGAGAATGGCGCTGCTGCTGGCGATGATGCTCTGTCCCTCACCGCCGACCGTCACGAGGTACGTGCCGAAGGCGAGGTCATTCATTGCGAAGCCGCCATTGCTGTCTGTAATGGCCTCGCCGACGGCCAGGCCGCCTGTCCAAGCCGTGACTCGCAAACCGCCGACTCCCGTACTGTTGGAGGTCCGCACCACGGTGCCGCTCACAGACGCCGACGTGGCCATGTTGAGCGTCCCGAGATTGGTCGTTTGATTCGCAACCACACTCGCATTCACCGTTGTGCTCGCGAATCCTGGCAGGAAGGCAGTGAACGTGTAGCTGCCGGGCGCAAGGTTTGGCAAACTAAACGAACCATCCGTATCGCTGTTCGTCACCGCCATATCCACTCCCGCCTTGCTCGCGACAATGACGGCCGCGACGACCGCCGTGCCGCTGGCCAGCGAGTTCACGATGCCACTGGCCGATCCGCCCGCGGAAAGTGTGAGGTTCTGATTCGTCAAGGTCACGCCCGCGCTGATGCTGACATTGGGAAGATACGCTGGGGCGAAACCATTGGCTGATGCCTGAACGGTGAATTGCCCGGCCGGCAGTCCCCCAATGGTGTAGTCACCGGTCGCCGACGAAACAGACCCGCTCCCGATTGGAACACCGTCGGCCCCATACACGCTGACTGTCGCGCCCGTCAGCACGCCGGACGGCCCGTTGACCTTCCCGGAGATTTTTCCGGCGACTTCGATGGCCAGATTCACATTCTGTACTTTGGCACCGGCACCGACCAGGATGTTCGAAACCATTGACCTCACATACGACGATTCGCCAGCCTGCACCGTGTACGTTCCCGCGGGAACATTTGGAATCGTGTACGTACCGTCTCCCTGCGTGGTCGCCACGAACGATGTTCCACCCGCCAGGTAGGCCATCACTGCGGCATCGGCGACCGGAGCTCCGCCGACTGCCAACAGGACGCGACCGCTGATTGTGGCGGCCGGCGTGACGAGGAGATTCACGCCGGTCACGTCACTCGTGCCGGCCGTGACTGAAACCGGTGACAGGAGGATGTACCCTTCCACCTTCACGTCGTACGTGCCCGGCTGATCGATCCGCGGAAACAGAAACGTACCGTCGCTCGAAGCTGGCGTGGTGAAAGTCCGGTTGGTGGATTGCTCAACCAGAAGAATCGTCGGACCGCTGAGTGGATGCATCGTGTCGTTCAGAAACAACCTGCCGGACACGGATGAATTCAGCGCCGCTCGTGCCTTGTCAACTTCGATCTGGAAGACATCAGCGACAGAGTAATTGAGTCCCTGGGCGGGGGTCAGTAACGTCGCGTCCCGCGACAGCGCCGCAACATAGCCGCTCCACGTTGTGCCGATTTGCGTTTTGAGTTGATTGAACAGCGGAGCCCATTGAGCATCCGTGAGACCTGCCGGACGCATCGCCGATTCGATCGCAGCATAGTCGATGGGTGTCGATGGGAACTGCGCTGTCTCGACTCGTAGATTCTGGTCAGCGGTTGTGGCCGCGCGACCGTAGATGGGAATTCGCCCAGTCGCGCCTGGCGGCAGGATTCCGGCTGGCGCGCCGTTCGGATTCACACCAATGAGTTCGATGATCGAAGCCGTGACCGTTCGATCCTTCGTCAGACTGAGCGTCGACGATCCACTGTTGATGACCCGGAAGATCGGCGCGATCAGGTCGGTATCGCCAGCGTTGGTATAGGTGACATACGCAACGAAATCCCGGCCCAAGCGCACGCGATCCGGCGCACTGATGGTTGTGACCAGCCGCCCCTGACCGCCCGCGACGATGTTGAGTGCATCGGGCAAAGAGGCCACAAAGTTGCCGGTGTTGACAACCTCAACAGTGGCGGGACCAGTCGCCCGTCCCGTCAAGTCGAATGTGGCCGAGATCAACGTGGAGTTGGTGAAGGCGACACTGACGGGGTTGATCGTCTGGCTGGCGCTGTCGATGAGACGCGGTTGCGAGTTGGCGTCAAACTGCGAGCCGGCGATCGAAATTGTCATCCTCCCCGTATTCCCGCCGCGCGTCGGCGATATCGAGTCGATCGCGAATCCCGTTGGCGAGGCTGTGAGCGTGAACGTCTCGCTGGTCGGCGTGCTCGCGGCAAAAACGAGGACGTAGTACGTGCCACCGGTAATCGTGCCGAGCGACACCGACTGGTCAGGCTGATTCGACAAGATGCCACGCAAATCAAATGACTGCCGCGTCGGTACTGCGCCGTGCTGGAGGTACAGTTCGTTGGCCGCGCCATTCGGACCGTCGAGCAGTATTTTGAGATTGCTGCCCGGTGGGACGAGCAGTTTGTAAACCTTGGCGTCACCGGCCGCTGCCAGTGTCCCCTGCACCGGTGTGCCGATGCCAAGTACGGCCACGTCGATCGTCACACCGGATGATGCGACCGCGACGTTGTTCGTCAGATTGCGGCCTTCGAACACGGCGTTGTCCGAGTTGGCTCGCACAAGGAAGTAGTACCGGGATGGCAGGATTCCCGGAATCTTCGCTTCCGCCGAATTCGAGTACGACTGGCCCGGTCCAAGATTGCCGGAGTGCAGAGTTTGCCCCAAGAGCACGTCATCCGGCGACCAAACCGTGTCGGCCGACAGGTAGACAGCATCCTGCCAGTCTCCAGTCGCAATGCCGGTACCGACGTTTTTCGTCGTCCACTGCACCGTGACGATGTCTCCCGTCATGGCGACAGTTGGGCCACTGACACCAATGACAATCAGGTCCAAGTCGGACGGGGCGCCCTCCACGAATTCAAACGCTCCCATATCGGCAAAGGCACTGTTGGCGGTTGGCGTCCCCGTGTTGGCTGTGCGAGGATCATCATAGCGCGGCGATCCGACATGGTCGGTAGTCGGTGCCACCGAGCCCTCGGCGGCGTCGATCACCGGACTGGCGAAATCCAGGCGATAATTGTGCTGCACCGCGTCGATGAACTTGGGATTCACCGAAACGTTTCCGTTGACTCCCGTCTGGCTGGTCATGCCGCGATAACTGGTCGCCCCGGCAACGCTCGAGAAGATGTCGGTGTAACGCACGGTTTGGTCGCCGCTGTCGGTGTCGAAACCGACCTGCAAGCTTTCGGCGATAATGCTGTTCTTCATCGTGATATGCCCGCCCGCGTGGGCCAGCACGCCGAGGCGGTTGTCGAAAATCGTGCTGTTGATAATTGTGATGTTGTCCGCCGAGAACGTGGAGACGACACCCCGGTCCGCGCCGATGATCATGCTGTTGGTGATCGTGACGGTGCCGTTCACCGAATCGAGACCGTCATAAAACGCATCAATGATCGCGCTGTTCGAGAACGTCACCGTGCCGCCTGCGTTGCGAATGGCACCGCTGTTGAGACCGGTATTGCCGACGCCGCTGCTGTACAAGATTTGGACATGATCAAAGTTGGCCGTCCCCTGGTTGACGATCTGGCTCCAATCGCCTGGTTGAGGTGCAATTCGGTCGCCGTCCTGCTCGCTGTCGCCGCCAATCGTATCGTCGTGAATCGACGTCATGCGGATCGGTTGCGCCACGGTCCCGATGGCGGACAGCGTGGCACCGGTGGCGACGGTGAGTGCGAGGTTGTCGCGAAACTTGATGACGGTTCCCGGATTGATCGTCAGTGTGACGCCCGACTGCACAGTCACGTTGCCGTCGACAATGATGAGTCCGCCCCACGTCGTGTTCTGTGTGATGTTACCGGAGGCAAAAAAGATGTTGGCCAGTGTGAAATTCGCCGTGTAGCGGTCGACAGGCACTTCACCACCCAGGCCATTGCGACTCTGGTCGAGAAGGTTTCCGCCGATGTCGCGAATGTTGGGTCCGAGCACCATTTCGTACAGGCCGAGAACAGTCTGCGAACCGAATGAAACCTGCAAAGTTCGGGAGTCTGTCCAAGTGAAACCCGTCGCCGAGATGTTCCCACCCGGCCCGGTGAAACTCACGATGTCGTCCGCCGGCACGAAGCTCTGCTGGTCCATTGGCCGGTCGAATGTGAAATCGACATGGTTGACTGGAGCGGGGACGAAATTCGGGAGCGACTGCCGCACGATGCGCGGTGGAACGATTTTCCAATTCGCCGAATAACGGTCGTCCACGGATTCGCCGCGGACGCCGTCTCCGTCCGTGTCGAGTGCGTTGCCATTCGAATCCAGAATGTTGGGCCCAATCACAACCTGGTAGTTGCCGGCCGTGGCCTGCGGACTGAACGTCGCTTCCAGTTGAAAACGATTGATCCACTGGAATCCCGAGACCACAATCGGCCCCGCCGGTCCCGTGAAACTCACGACATCGGCAGCAGGCGAAAAACTGCTGGTGTCCATTGCCGTTCGAAACGTGAATGTGGTTTTGGAAACCACATCAGCCACATCGCCGCTTGGCGAGTGCTTGACAGCGCGGGGCCGGCCACCAAATTCGTACGCCCCCATCTCGAAAAACGGAGATAGACCAGAACCGGTGTTCGTGGTCGCGGGATTGTCCGTGCGGAAGTTGAAATCGAAATCGTCAATGGGTGCGTTGTCGCTGGTCGCCGCGTCGATGGCCGGCGACGTCGCCTGCAAGTGGAAGTCACGTATCGCACGGTCCACATACTTCGGGTCCACGGAAATGTTGCCGCTCACGCCGGTCGCATTCGGCAGGCCGTTGTAGTTTCCGTCGATCGCACCGGGGTTGAGCACGTCGTTAAAGCTCACCGAGATACTCCCCTGGTTGGTCGCGGTGATTCCAGAACGCGAATTGTTGGTGATGAGATTGTTTGTCAACGTGACCACCGTGATGCGGCTGTCCACCGCCACGCCCCGAAAGTTTCCATCGATCGTATTGTTGACGGCGGTGACCGTTGCACCGGATTCGGCGCGGATCCCCGTGTCGCTGTTGTTCACGATCAGATTGTTCTGGACGTTCAGGACCGCATTGGTTTTCGCCAGGAGTCCATTGGTGGACGAGTTGCGGACCACGCCGTTAGTGAACGCGAGTGGACCGCCGTCATCAATCACGGCGGCGGCATAGCCGTATCCGCCAAACCGGACCTCGACGTGGTCCATTACGTTTCCCGCGCTGGTATTCGAAAACTGAATCACACCCGCATTGCCGTTGCCCGGGCCGGAAGCTGCGGCGTCATTGTTCGTGTCGCCACCCGCCGTGTCGTCACGCTGCTCGGTGATAATGATCGGTGCGCCGGCGACGCCGGTCGCAACAAGTGCCCCGTTAACAAACAGGTCGCCAAAATACGGTCGCTTGATCACCTGGCCCGGTGCGATTGTGAGCGTCGCCCCCTGAGGCACCGTGACGTCGTTCGTGAGCCAGTAGACAATGTCCGGATCGTTCCACTGCCCGTTGCCGACAAGATTTCCGGAATCGAGCACCAGTCCGTTGATTCCGTTCGTCGTCAGCGTGTTGCCGCTGACGGCAGGATTCGACGCCAGGTCCACGCTCATCGCCCCGTAGCTGTTGTCCTGGAATGTGTTCCCGGTCACCGTGGGGTTGCTGGCTTGGATACGCAGTCCGTACGTTCCGGAATTGCGAATCACGCCGTTCGTGAACGCCAGCGGTGCAACATCATCGATCACCGCTGCTGCGTAACCGTACCCACCGTACCGGACCTCAACGTGGTCCAGCACATTTCCCGTGCTGGTGTTCGAAAACTGAATCACGCCCGCGTTGCCGTTGCTCGGGCTTCCCGCGCCGTTGTTCGTGTCGCCACCCGCGTCGTCGTCGCGCTGCTCTGTGAAGATGACTGGCGCGGTAGCGGTGCCGGTCGCTACCAGTGACCCATTGACGAACACGTCGCCAAAAAACGGTCGCTTGATCACCTGGCCGGCCGCGATCGTCAGCGTGCTCCCCTGCGGCACCGTGATGTCGTTCGACATCCAGTACACAATGTCGGGGTCGTTCCACGCTCCGTTGCCCACCAGCGTCCCCGTGTCCAGCACCAACCCGTTGACGCCGTTCGTCGTCAGCGTGTTACCGCTGACCGCCGGGTTCGACGCCAGGTCCATGCTCATCGCCCCGTAGCTGTTGTTCTGAATCGTGTTGCCGGTCACCGTGGGGTTGCTGGATTGGATGCGCAGTCCGTACGTGCCCGAATTGCGAATCACACCATTCGTAAACGTCAACGGAGCACCATCGTCGATCACCGCCGCAGCGTAACCGTACCCGGCGTAGCGGACCTCGACGTGGTCCATCACGTTCCCCGTGCTGGTGTTCGAGAACTGAATCACACCCGACTGGCCGTTGCTCGGACCCGATCCGTCAGCGTCGTTGTTCGTGTCGCCGCCCGCCGTGTCGTCGCGCCGCTCGGTAAAGATGATCGGTGCCGCACCCGTGCCGTTCGCGATCAACGACCCGTTGACGAACAGGTCGCCGTAGTACGGCCGCTTGATCTTCTGACCGGCCGCGATTGTCAGAGTACTTCCCTGCGGCACGGTGATGTCATTATCGAACCAATAAACAATATCGGGATCGTTCCACGTGCCATTCCCCACCAGCGTGCCCGTATCGAGGAACAGGCCATTGATTCCGTTATTCGTGACCGTGACGCCGCTGATCGCCGGGTTCGAAGCGAGGTCCATGCTCACCGCCGCACCGGAATTGTTCTGATACGTGTTGTTCGTCAGTGTTGGGTTGCCCGTTTGGATGCGCACGCCCGCCGCGGAGGAATTGCGCACGGTACTGTTGGAAAGCGTGAGCTGCCCGCCGTTGACAAACACCTCGCCGGGCACACCGAATCCGCCGTACCGCAGATCGACGTGATCCAGCACGCTGCCAGTGCTGCCCGCAGTGAACTCGATTCGTCCCCAATTGCCATTGCTCGGCAACGTCGCGCCGCCATCGCCGTTGGTGTCTCCCCCAGTATCGTCCCGCAATTCGGTGAAGACGATCGGCGACCCCGCTGTGCCTTGGGCCAGCAGCGTTCCGTCGACTGTCAGGTCGACGTAGTACGCATCGAATTTGACGACCGCGCCCTGCTGGATCGTCAACGTGGAACCGGCGGGGATCCGAGCGTCGGCAGTGATCCGCTGGACCTGACCGGTCGCCCACACGGTTCCGTCGGGGATATCCCCCGACCAGTTGGACAACAGCCAACGCTCTTCGAGGCGTTCGATGGCTATCGCGACCGGCTTGGCTCGACGACGTTGCCTTGCAATACGACGTAAGCGGATCCAGAGTGTTGGCAACATGAGTTTGTCTTCCTTTGTTGCGGGAAGCATGCCCAGCCAGTTTGGGATGGGACTCCCAATGGCGGACGACTCAAAACGATTGAGTCCTGACGAGAACCATCACGCCACGACGAAATGGATGGGAACCAGCAGACTCTCGGAGTCAATTCGGCAAAGATCATTCGAAACTATCCTGCCATCAGACTGAGATAATGGCAAGTATGCGACCACACCAGGAGCGGTTCAACGGTTCAAGCGGCCACGGGCTCAACCGGTGTCAGACTGGCTGTGAGACTCGCATTCCAATCTCCTCCGCGTTTCACGACAGAACTTCAACCGAGTATTATTCCGTCACGATCCTGGATCGCGGAATCATCCGAACCAAGACCACTCATCTCGTCTCTGACATGTCAGTTCAATTCGCTTGGATCACGCATTTTGCAAGGTGACGCCATGAGAAAACATCAACCCCACGACGGCGGACGAAAGACGCTCCAATTGTGCCACCAGGTGGCCGAGACGCTGAACTACGTTTTGTCCGGCGAGTGCGATGACGACGTGTTGCGCAACTTCTACGCCGTCCGCGTGGACGCCGCGGGCGATCCGTCCTGCCTGCTCGTCACCGTCGGACCACTCGACGCCGGCGATCAGACTCCCATGGCCGATGTGCTCCAGCGACTGGCCCGGGTCTCCGGGAAACTGCGAACTGAGGTTGCCCATTCCATCAGCCGTCGCAAGGCGCCGCAGTTGCTGTTCCGCGTCGTCGGTTACGGCGAGGGGTTGGAGTGAGTTTGCAATGTCGCAAAGGAACGTAGCCGTCACGCTCCGCGTGACGAGCCGAGTTCGAATTCGGCGTCTGTCTGCCATTCGGCTCATCACGCGGAGCGTGATGGCTACGTAAAATTCCCCTCACTTGCTCGGCAGCCGCACGACGCCGGTCCAATCGGACGGCGCCGTGCGGTTGTGCTGGGCGATCAACAGTGACAGGAAATCCTGAGCTTGATCCGCCGTGGGCATGCGCCGTAACGCTCGATACGCATCGTCCCACCGTCCGGCGATGAAATGTTCGACGGCCGTGTCGTATGTCGCGAGGTGGTCGCCCGTCAATTCCGGACACTCGGCTTCCGGTGGCAGGAGTTCGCTGACCGTCACCGGTTGTTCCATGCCGAACGGTTGCACTCGGGCCAGCCGACGTGTGCGGGCTTCTCCGGGGGTCATGTGCGAGCGGACCAGTTCGGCAAGTTCTTCGTCGATCAGAATGGGAACGCGAAGCTGACGGGTCATGCTTTCGAGGCGGCTGGCGAGGTTCACCACGGGACCGAACACGGTGACTTTCACCTGATCGCTCGTGCCGATGCTGCCCGCCACGGCGCGCCCGCGTGCGAGGCCGATCCCCATCTGAAAACCCGCCAGCACGTGACCGGCCTGACCGGCGGTCGCTTCAAATTCAGCGCGGATGGCGAGCGCGGCCCGGCACGCGCGCAGCGAGTCATCGGGGGTCGAGACGGGCCAGCCCCAGAAGCCCATCGCGGCGTCACCGTGAAAGTCGCCGATCACGCCGCCGTTCGCGAGAATGTACCGCGTCATCACCCCGAGCGCCTGGCTCACGCGATCGAGCAGACCCAGCAGGTCGTCCCGCAACACCTCGGCCTTTTTGCTGAACCCGCGCAGGTCGCAGAACAGGACCGTGACATCCGTTTCTCGCGGCGTCAGCAATTGCGGGTCGAGCGTATCGCCGAGCGCCGACAACATCACCGGCGAAAAGAATTGCCGCAGCCCGGCCTGTTGCCGTTCGAGCTGATTCAACTTGCGGACCGAACTCACGATCTCCGCAACCAGTTCCGCGAACTTCACGTCGGACTGGAGGAACAAGCCGGTCGCTTGCAGTGTGTCGCGTTGTGGCACGTTCTTTTCAAACCGGCCGGCGAGGTACAAGCCCCAACACTCGGCCGCTGGGCCGAGGACCGGCGTGCAGAATGCCCAGTCGAACTCCTGCGCCATCGTGAACGATTGCTCGGTCGGTTCGAGATTCTCCCAGACGTGCAGGACGCTCTGCCGGCGTTTCTGCAACGCTTCGTGAATCAGCCGACTGCTGGGATGAAATTCGCCCGCCGTCTCGCGCCGCCGCTCCCAGTGCAGGATGTTGATCGCGTCCGACGGGTCCAACGACACGACGGCCGCAGCGTCCGCATCACCAATCCCCGCGAGCAACAAGTTCACCAGTCGCGCATGCAGATCGGAATCGGTCCGCGCGCCCCAGATCAATTCCGGCAGGTGCGACAACACCTCGATGCGCTTGTCCGGATCGCGATACCGCACCTGCTGGAGCGCCTGCCGGGTGAACGTCAGCTCCTCCATCGGCGAACTGGGCGTCGGCGAATCTTCGAGCGCCGTGTGAGCGTCCGCGAGGACGAAGCAGGTGGAGCCGACGACAAAGTGTTCGCCCGGTTGCAGCTCGCACATCTCGACCTGTTGCCCACGAAAGAAGACTGGATTCGACGCGGCCGGAAGACGCCGCACCGTCAGTCGCCCGTCACGCAGAACGACCTCAACATGCCGCCGCGAGACGCTGGCATCCCACGGCACCGGCAGATCAACACCCAGTTCACGACCGACGACCACGGGCTGATCCGCGACGACCGCGATCTTCACCCGCTGCTTCGGTTCCGGCCCTTCCGCCAGTAGTTCGTACAAGGTGTGCTCCGCGTCATTTTTCTCCCTTCGCCCCCGGAAGGGGAGAGGGGTCGGGGGTGAGGGGCAAGCGTTGCCCTGCTTTTGTTGATAACAGTGCCGGGAGCCAATCGCCCCTCACCCCCTGACCCCCTCTCCCCCTCCGGGGGAGAGGGGGAATTCGAAAATGGGGAGTCAACCATTTTTAGTTCGTTACCTGCCCCGCCCGTTCGCCATCGCTCGCAGCACAAAGTACCACATCAGCGCGATCAGTCCAGCACACACGACGAGTGCCCACAGGCCGTACTGCACCAACCCGCTTCGCAATTCTTGGACCGGTGCAGTGGCTTGGGATTTGTTCTCCTGAACGATCGTGACCCAGTCGGTCCCCTGCACAGGCCACACGGAGGCCAGCCAGAGATCGTCGAACGCGGGATCAATCATGGCCACCGGATCACGGTACTTGATCTGCTGATGCTGATTCACGAGAGGCAGGTCATCTCGAACGCGACGGCACAATTCGCGGAACTCCTGGGCCAATTGTTCCGCCACAACCATCCGATTCAATTCTTCGTCAGACAGTCGTTGCAGTGGTGAGGGAGTGTCGGATGATGGCGGAGTCATCCACGGATGATCGAGGAGTTTGCCGTTCCGAACGTCCACCAACGCGATCGGCCTTTGGATCTGGTCCGGTGACGATTGGATGGTCCGCTTGTACTCGGCCAGCAGATCACCGAGTTGAATCGAACGTCCCAAGACACCGATCACTTCGCCCGCCTCGTTGAACACCGGAGCGGTGATGGCCACTTTCAGCCGTTGGCCCTCCGCGGTACTACGAAACGGCAGTGACACGTGCGAAGCATGAATTGGTTCGATGTCGATCGGCACCTGGTCTCGGGGGTAATCCACGTTTCGGCCGTGGAAATAGTCGCGCCAGGCGTAGTTCCGGCCGATCGTGTTTTCGTCGGGTGGATCGCGCCACAACTGCACGCCTCGGCCATCGGTGAGAAACCAACTGCTGTCGAGAGTCCCCCCCTGTTTTCCACGGCGGTCGTCGATGAACTTCTTGTACTCGGTCAGGACGCCCTCCAGGGATTTGCGTTCCGGCGCTTCGCGTGGCTTGTCGGCCGCCGCGACGATCAGTTCCCGCAGTCGTTTGCCATCCGCCGTCTTGTCGTCGCTGCTGAGTTCATCGGTAGCGAGCGTGAGGAGGAATTGACGGCGATCATCAATGTCGGTGGCCAGCGACTTCGCCAGCACTTTCGCCGTCACCAGGTTGGCTTCCAAAGCCCGGTGCGAAGTCATTCTTTCGGCCGTCGTGACGGCGTTGTTGGTCGCGCGGAGCGCAATCGGGACGAGAGCCAGCAGCAACACGGCCGGTCCCGCGATCCCCAGCGAAATCATCGGGCGGCGCGCTCTGGCTCGGACGCGGTCGTGCAACGCGTCGAGAATTGCCTGTGCGTTGGCGAACCGTTTCGTGGGATCGATTTCCAGGCACCGGTCCACGATGTCCGCCAGACGCTTGTCCACGCCGTCCGTGCGCCGGTGTTTTGTCGGTCGCGGCGACTGCTTCAGGATGCGCTGGTATTCGGCCAGCCGGTTTTCGAGCGAACCGGCCGCGTCAATTCGTTTCTCCAGATCGGTCGCACGATACGGCGGTTCGCCAACGAGTGTTTGGTAGAGCAGCGATCCGAGCGCGTACACATCCCACCGCGCATCGGGCACCGCATGCAGGTCGGCCTGCTCGGGAGCCATGTAAAACAGTGTGCCGAGCGCTGTTTCCTGTTCGTGCGAGAGGCGCGACTGCCCGAAATCGGCCAACCGCGGCGCGTGGTCTTTGTCGAGCAGCACGTTCGCTGGCTTGATGTCGCAGTGCAGAATGCCGCAACCGTGCGCGTGTACGAGTGCCTGAGCAACCGACGTCACAATCCGCACCGCCTCGTCCGCCGAAAGCGGTCCGCGTTCGAGCCGTGTCGCCAGCGAACCGTTGTCGAGGTACTCCATGATGTAGTACGGCGGGTCGGAATCCCAACCGACTCCCTGCAACCCGACGATGTCGCGGCACGTGTAAAGCACCGCCAGCTTCTCGACTTCACGGCTGAGCAATGACCAATCCAACCCGCGCCGGTGCGAGTAGAACTTGATCGCCACCAGCTTTCCGGTGTTCCGTTCCAGCGCCAGCCACACCGACCCATACGCCCCCTCACCGAGACACCGCCGGATGTCATACCCCGGCACCCGAGCCGGTGGCTGCCGCTGCAACCGCCGCGCACTGAGCTGCGCCGCCGCCGCCAGTTCGTCGGCGGACTGGTGAAGAGTTTGGTTGGCCGATATCGGTGCGGGCAGGTCAGTCATTTGTGAACTGGTGTTTCTAAGGGCGGTGTGGGGATTCTATCGGTGCGGCATCCGCACGCCAATTTGCAGCGCAAAACAGCTCGATTCATCGGCCGAAACTGGAGCCGTTTTGAGCCGTGCGACCTGCTGGCACACCCACCCCCAGACCACTATAATTCGGCCTCGAAAACGCCCTGTCCGAAGCCCTTGCGGGCGACCCGGACGGTTGCACGAAATGCACTACGCGACAAGGAGTTCCGCAGTTGTCGACCGATGGAAACGAGGGGCCAATTCAGCCGGGCGAGAACATCCGCACGCTGGACATCCAGGACGAGATGCGGACCAGCTATCTGACGTACGCCATGAGCGTCATCGTCAGCCGGGCGCTCCCCGATGTGCGCGATGGTCTCAAGCCATCGCAGCGACGCATTCTGGTCGCGATGAACGACCTGAACCTCGGGCCAAATTCGTCGCGAGTGAAGTGCGCCAAGATCTCTGGTGATACGAGCGGTAACTATCACCCGCACGGTGACGGATCGATTTACCCGACGCTCGTGCGAATGGCTCAGACGTGGGTCATGCGCGAGGTGTTGATCGACAAGCAGGGGAATTTTGGATCGCTGGCGGGTCTGCCTCCGGCGGCGATGCGTTACACGGAGGCTCGACTCTCCGCTGTCGCGGCCGAGATGCTTTCGGACCTGAACAAAGACACGGTCGATTTCATCCCCACATACGACCAGCGGAACATGGAGCCGGTGGTCCTGCCGTCGCGGTTCCCGAACCTCGTGGTCAACGGATCGACGGGCATCGCGGTCGGAATGGCCACCAGCATTCCGCCGCACAACTTTTCCGAAACGTGTCTCGCGGTGATCAAACTCATCGACGATCCGGCGTGTTCCATCGACGACATTCTGGACGCGATGCCGGGGCCGGACTTTCCGACCGGCGGAATCATCTGCGGCCGGTCGGGAATTCGTCAGGGCTACCTGACCGGTCGGTCGACGATCACGCTTCGCGCCCGCACGCATTTCGAGACCGAGAAAAACTCCGACGTGATCGTGGTCACGGAGATTCCGTACAGCGAGACCCGCGACCGCACGCGCGAGAAACTCGAACAACTCGTGCGCGACGACAAAATCAAGGGCATCTCCAAAGTCGTGGACCTGACCGACCGGACCTTGCCCGACTGGCAGGTGCGGTTGCACATTTATCTCAGGCGCGACGCCGACAAGGACGTGGTTCTCAATCAACTGTACGAGTTCTCGCCGCTGCAAACGACGGTCAGCGTGATCCTGCTGGCGCTGGTCGGCAACCGGCCGCAACTGCTCACGCTGAAGGAAATGCTTCAGGAATTCGTCCGCCACCGGGTGGATGTGCTCCGCCGGCGAACCGAGTTCCTGCTGTCCGAAGCTCGCAAGCGCAAGCACACGGTCGAGGGGTTGCTGATCGCGCAGCTCAACATCGACGAAGTCATCAGCACGATTCGAAAGTCCCCCAGCCGCGCCGTCGCACGCGAAGAGTTGCAGAAATTGCTCGTGCCGGGCGAACTGATCGCCCGGGCACTCGGAGACGAGGGGTTCCAATCGTTCCTGTCCGAGCGCGGCGCAGCCGAATCGTATGGGCTGACCGCGACGCAGGCCGAAGCAATCGTCAGCATGCAGCTCGGTTCGCTGGCCGGTCTCGAACGCGAAAAACTCGGCGAAGAATACCGCTCGTTGCTGACGGAGATCGCTGAGTACCTGCGATTGCTGTCCGACGAAGCCAACCTGCTGGCGGTGGTCCGGGCCGAAATGGAAGAGGTCTCCAAAAAGTACGAGTCGGAACGCCGAACCACGATCACCGACGAAGAATCCAGCGGCGTCAAGCGCGAGGATCTGATCGCGGAAGAGACGATGTCGGTCACGATCACGCATCGCGGCTATATCAAGCGGACCGAATTGCATTCGTACAAGGCTCAGGGACGCGGCGGCAAGGGAATCACCGGTGCCAAGACCGATGATGACGATCCGATCGAGCATCTGTTTGTCGCCAGCACGCACGACTACCTGCTGTTCTTCACCGACCGGGGCAAGGTGTTCTGGCAGAAGGTGTACGACCTGCCGTTGCTCAGCCGGACCAGCAAGGGGCGGGCGCTGATCAACGTGCTGAACCTGCAAGAGGGCGAGAAGGTTTTCAGTTGCCTAGCCGTGCGCGAATTCGACGACGTCCGGCATCTGGTGATGGCGACACGGAACGGCATCATCAAGAAGACGCCGCTCTCCGCGTACGGCCGACCGCAAAAGGGAGGCATCATCGCCATCAAGCTGGACGACGGAGACGCGTTGATCGACGTGGCACTCGTCGGCCCCAACGACGACCTGTGCCTTTCGACCGCGAACGGCATGTCGCTCCGCTGCTCGCACGACGACGCCCGTAGCATGGGGCGAAACACGCGCGGCGTGAAAGGCATCAAGTTGACCAAGGGAGATTACCTCGTCGGCATGGTCGTCGCCGATCCCGCGCTGGATCTGCTCACAATCTGCGAGAACGGCCACGGGAAGCGGACTCCATTTGGTTTGCCCGGCGATGAGGATTCGGGGATCGGTGAAGTTGTTGAGCCGGTGAACGGAGACGCGGAGACGCAGGCACCCGGAGAGGAATCGGCGGCGGATGTCGAAACACCCGACGACGCGGCAGAGGAAGTCGCCGAGGACGAAGGGTCAGAGGAGTCGGCCAAGAGCGGCATGTGCTACCGCCGTCAGCGCCGTGGCGGCAAGGGCTTAAGAAACATCAAGACGACGGCTCGCAACGGAAAGGTTGTGGACACGATCGCCGTGTCCGAAGCGGACGAAATCCTGATGATCACCGCGCAGGGGAAGATTCAGCGGGTCCGCGTCCGCGAAATCAGCCAGATCGCACGCAACACGCAAGGCGTGCGGATCATTCGCCTCGACGAAGGGGACACGCTGGTCTCGATGGCGCGCGTACCAAATGAGGAGGTGGTGGAATAACCAATGTCCAACTCTCAATGCCCAAGCTATGACCAAAACCCAATGTCCAAGAATCACAGTCGCTGGGTTTGGGATTTGAAGTTTGGACATTCTTTGGTCATTGGGATTTGGTAGTTGGGCCTGTCGTTCCGATGGTGCGGACTATGACGACGATTCCGGGCTGGTCGTAGCGGCCGTATCGCCGCCGCAGGTCCTGCTCCAAAGGCACACCGCGCCGGTCGATATCTTCCAGCATGGAATCGCCCGAGCTGGAACTGTTCGATGCCCAACCGGAGTGGCGTCTGGTGCTGGAAGCCTACCAGCAGCAACGCGACTCGGTAGAGGAGGGCTGGCTGCCTCGGATGGCGGTCATCGACGGCGTGCCGGCCGAACTGCTTTCGACGGTCCACGGCAAGCTGATCGCGCTGGGGTTTCTCAAGTGCGAATTGAGCCTCCGGATGGATGGCATTCTGTACCAGATCGCACCGCTTGGAAGACAAGCGCTGCTGCCGCTCGACGAGCGCCGCATGGTTCCCGAGTGGGAACAAGTGCTGGAAGAAACGGCCGCGTGATATCAGGGATTCGTAGTCCGAGTCCCTTGGTCCGGACGAAGTCCTCGACGACGGCCGCGAACGGTCTCGTCCGGACCAAGGGGTCCGGACTACGTCTCCGGGTCTCCGGGAATCGGAAAGTTATCGCGTTCGCGATCCCTAGTTCCACAACCGGGCGATGTCGTCGGTCAAGCCGGGTCCGAGTTGCATCCACAAAGTGTCGACATCGATATCGGCTTTCGCGCTTGTCGATGGCGTTCGACTGGTCGTTGGAGAATTCGTGGACGTGTTGGATTCGGACGCGGGGCGATTTCGCACGACACCGGGCGTTACGACAGCGGAGAGTTCGTCCACCAGACGTCCGCCGAGTTGGCTGAAATCGGGAGTGGCGACGGATACGGTTGTCAGGCTGTCGGCCAATGCCGGGGGAGCCGTCACCATCGCGCTCCGGGAACCGGCCACGCCAGTTCCGGATCGGGCGGCCACAATCACGGGCAGATCCGCAACGCCAATCGCGATCGGATACGCAAAGCCCAGGCGACTGTGTTGAACCCACGTTCCCAGACCCAACACGGCGTTGCGTGTTTCGGCGCTCTCGGTGAACAGATGCGTTCCGGAGAGCGGATTGTACAGACGGAAGATTTCGACCGTGCCAGCGACCTGGCCCGCGTACATGAAGCCTTCGTCCCCTTCGTAGCGCCAGCCAATTGTTCCAAAGTCGGGTGACGTGGGCGGGACCAAACCCACCAGACGATCGCGTTCGGCGGCGTTGGTGGTGTAGTAGTGGAAGCCCCGTTGCAGGTTGTACAGCCGGTACACGGTCTGTGCTCCGGCGACCGCCTCGGTCACCACGGCAAAGCCGGCATTGTTCGTGGTTTCATCGCGATACCCGGCCGAGACCGCCGCGTTGAATTCCGCCAGAGATGTGGTGAAAAAATGGAAGTCGGCATTCGGGTTGTAGGATCGGCGGAAGCGACCCAAGTCCACGACCGACTGCACGGTGAGACGAAACGTGGTCGAGACGGAACTGTTGTCCGGACCGGTGGCCGTGACGGTGATGTCCGCGAACCCGGATTGATTCGCGGAGGGCTGGATCTTCAGCGAGCTGAGCGCGGGGATGCCGGGATTCGTCGACGACCCAAACGTGACGTTTTGGACCGGCACCAGCAACGGATTCGATGATGTCGCGGTCAGGGTGAACAGACCGGGCGAGGCCTGATTCGTCACCTGAAAATCAATCGGTCCCAAAGGCGAGTCTTCCAGAATGGTGTAGTCGGGAAGATCGGTGATGGTGAGATTCAGGCCGGCCGACTGGACTGTGAGTTGGAAGGTGTCGGCCGCCGCCCCGCCATTTCCATCGCCGACGGTGACGGTCACCGTGTACGTGCCAGCCACGTTTGGCGGGGGAACCAGAGTCAGGTTGCGGTTCGCGCCCTGTCCCGTCACAAACACTGCGGGCCGCGGCAGATTGTTGACACTGGTGATGTTGATGCTGACCGCCAGTGATCCCGCGGCCGTTTCCTGGTCGCCAATCGTGAACGGGAGTGGGCCGACTGTCGTATTCGCGTCCACAGTCGCATCAGCAATGTCCGTGATCGTCGGCAGATTGTTTTGGAAATTGACATTGAGCACGAATGGTTCGAGCGCCAGGCCACTGTCGGGATCGGTGACCAGCACGTTGATCACGGCCGAGCCGACTTGATTGGGGGCCGGCGTGACGGTCACCGTGCGGCTGATTCCCGAGCCGCCGAAGACGATGTTTGCCACCGGCACGAGCGTGGGGTTGGTGGTGATCGCGCTGAGCAGCAACGTGGCCGGGTCCGATTCGGTGTCCCCCACATCGAACGAAATCGCGCCCGTCGGCGTGTTGTCAAACGTGGTCTGATCGGCGATGGCGGTGATCGTCGGCGGATCGTTGACCGGGTTGACAAACATACTGAACGTCTGTGTGTTCGTGATGTCGCCGTCACTGACTTGGATCGAGATCCCCACGGTCGAACCGGACACGTTTGCGGACGGGGTAATGCTCAGAGTACGAGCGGTCCCAGTGCCGCCAAGGATCAGGTTGGCGTCGGGGATGTCCACCTGTGAGTCCGACGTAGCCGAGATTGTCAGGTTGCCGACGGGAGTTTCCACATCCCCAATGGTGAAGCTGATGACGCGTGTCGTGTCCTCGTCCATGGTCTGAGCGGGGATGTTCGAGATCGTCGGCGGATCGTTGACCGCTGTGACCGTCACGACGAACGTGTCAGAAAAGGAGGTCGATCCGTCGAAGACGCGGAGTGTGATCGTCGATGTACCGGACAGATTGGCGGCGGGAGTGATGGTCACCTGCCGGTTGGCACCGGTCCCGGTGACGACCACCTTCGAATTGGGGATCAGCGTGGTGTTGGAGGAAGTTCCCAGCACGAACAGATTGTTCAAGGGTGTTTCGAGGTCTCCCACAACGAAGTCGATCGGGCCGAGTGGCGTGTCCTCGGCGGTGGTCTGATTGCCGAGGTCGGTGATCGTGGGGGGATCGTTGACGGTAATCGGAATCACTTCGAAATCGCTCTGGCCGCCGACGTCGAAGGCTCGTACGGTCACGTTGTACGGCAGGGTGCTCCCCTGTGTGCTGTCCGGGGTCCACGTGAACACGCCGGTGGACATGTCGATCGTGGCTCCGGCCGGTGCGTTCTGTAAATCAAAGAACACCTGTTCGCCATCCGGGTCGGTGGCCCCGGCGATAAAGCGGACCTGCTCCCCTTCATTAAGAGACCGGGGGCCGATGTTGGCCAGCAGCGGCGGGTCGTTGACCGGGTTCACCGTGAGCGTGAACGCGGTGGACGCGAAGGCTCCGCTGAGGTCGGTGACACGCACCGTGATGATGGCCGTCCCGCTTTGATTCGGAGTGGGGGTGATCGTGAGCGTGCGGTTACCACCGCTTCCGCCGAACTGGATTCCGTTCGGAGCAACCAAGACGGAATTGGAAGACGTGGCGCTGACAATCAACGAAGCGAGAGCCGTTTCCGCATCATTGATCGTGAAGGGGATGGCGTTCGTGAGCGCGTCTTCATTCGTGGAGAGGTTGGCGATCGGTGAGATGGTGGGAGGCGTGTTTCCCGGAACAGTGATGGCGATTTGCACCGTGTCACTGATGACTCCCGAGTCGCGCACGAAAATGTCGGTGGCGCCGTTCGTGTCGCTGGCAACGAGCGTCGTCGCGCCGGAAGTGAATACCGCGACGCGACCGTCGGCGGACAGCGCGGAATTCCGGTCGATGAAAGAAGCATCAGCGTACGCAAAATTGACTTCGTTGCCCGCCGAATCAACACTGATTCGTGTCGTATCGCCGGTTTGTCGGTCGTGCAGGAACAAGTCCAAGCTTCCATTGGCGTCGCCGGTCACAAGGTTCGTGGCTTCGGAATCGAACAGCACAAACCTCCCGTCGGCCGAAAAGTGCGGGCGATCATTCCCCGACCTTCCGTTCCCCTGGGCGCCGGTCGAACTGACCGACACTCGTGTGGTCTGGCCCGTTTGCAGATCGCGGACGAACACATCGTATTCGCCATTCGTATCGCCGGCGACGAGCGATGCGGAGTTGGATGTGAACCCAACATGCCGGCCATCCGCCGACAGTGACACATTCGAATAGAACGCGTTGCCACCCGAGATGCCGCCGGAACCAACCGAAGCAATCGTCGTCTGTCCGGTCTGCCGGTCGTGAACAAACACATCGCTAAAAATGTTGCCGTCATTGAGCACCAGATCGTTGGCGCTGCTGTGGAACGCCACGTAGCGACCATCTCCCGACATGGCGGGCGTTTCAAAGAAGTCTGCCCCGGAACTCACCTGCACGCCGCCGGACGTGACCGACACGCGAGTGGTCTGTCCCGTCTGCGTGTCGCGAACGAAGACATCCGCCTCGTTGTTGGTGTCGTTGAGCACCAGATTGCTTGCCGCCGAGACAAACGCGACATAGCGGCCGTCGGAGGAAATTGCCGGGGCGTGGAACCCGGACTGTCCCTGGTTCGCTTCGTTCCCGTTGGGGTCCACATTGATTCGTGTGATGCTCCCTGTCTGACGATCCTTCAAAAAAATATCGGTTGTCCCAGTGAGGTCGTTCGGAACGAGGTTCGTTGCGTTCGACAGAAACGCCACGTAACGGCCGTCTGCCGAGATCGTCGGATTGAACGAGACGAAATTGGAAATGATGCCGCCAGCATTTCGCGATACGAGTTCGATGGCCCCGGTTTGCCGATCCTTCACGAACACATCGGAAAAGATGTTCGTGTCATCGGGCACCAAATCGTTGGAGGTCGAGGTGAAGGCAATATACCGACCATCCGCCGAGATCGATGGTGTCTCCGAAGTCCCGGTCCCCTGCCCACCATTCGCGTTGACGGAGACACGCGACGTGGAATTCAACGTGGAGCCATCCGACACATCGAAGTCGAAGCTGTCGTTGGTGGTGACGAGACCGCCGTGAACATACTTCAAACTGTTGTTGTTGACGTCCTGTTGCGTGAACAGGTTTCCCACCGCCATGTTGATACCGTTCAACTGCAGGTTGCCGTTGGCCGGAACGGACTGCAACGAGTACACCAGTTGCACGGGCGTGCTATCAGTATCAGTCGTCAGTAGTTGACCATTGGTGACCGTGAACATCCCGCCGGACACCACGGAAAATCCGGAGTTGATTTGCAGCACGGGAGCAGCCAGCAGATCGCGGCGTTCGAGGTGTTCCACGGCATTCCATGCGATTCGCCGTGCGCGCCGCCCGGCGCGCGACGTCCCGCGTCCCCAAGCAGCCAACCAACGATCTCCGACCCATTTCAGCGAACGAGCAAACGGCATCACGGCATGGTCCTCGGGAAGATTCAAACGAATATCACAGTCGCAGGATGGGGACGCTTCCCCGGGCTCTCGTGTGGCGACGGGCAGAAGTGCTCGTCCTACAAAACGCCACGCAATCGGGCCAAAGTTAAACCCCCCACTTGTCGATTCAGGTCGCACAAAATGCCCACCCGGTGTGACCGGGCCAGCGGCACGGAGTCCCCCGACATGGCGCAAGGGGGCGTCACTTCCTCATCGGAACAGAGCCGCCACGGGAATGAGAACTCCACCAACCTAGCGCGGCTTCCGACGCTTGTCCATGCGGGATTCTCAGGTTTTTCCGCAAACGCGGCCTCACAGGTGGCAACTCGGCGATCAGAGATCGCACGTACCGATCAACGGTCGTGCGATCCGCTACGGCTTGCGAGCGTATTTCTTGACCACGTCTTCGAGAATCTCCACTCCCAGTCCGGGGCCGGTCGGGATTCGCACGTAGCCTTGTTCCACCTTGACCGGCTGGCGGACGATCTCGTCGCGAAATGGGTTTTCGTAGGTATCGAGTTCGAGCATCGGTTCGTCGCTCGTGAAGCCCCAAGTGTCGTGGGGCAGCAGGGCGTGGATCTGGAGTGTCGCGGCGATCGTCAACGCTCCGCCCCAACAATGCGGGACGCACTGCATGCTGAACAGTCGAGCCATCTCGGCGATGAATAGCACCTCGGCCACGCCACCACACAAGGAAACGTCGGGCTGGATGATGTCGAACGCCCGGTCGACAATCAGTTGCCGTGCCGACCCTCGCGAATCCAACACTTCGCCCCCCGCGATGGCGATGTCCAGCGAATGCGTCAGTTCGACGTAGCCGGCATAGTGATTGGCCTGCGGCAACGGTTCCTCGAAGCAGTAGAAGTTTAGCTTCTCCAACTCCTTGCCAAACTTCACTGCCGCGGGCAACGTGAAAGCACCGTTACCGTCGGTGAGCAGGCGGATGTCGGGGCCAACGGTTTCGCGGACCTTGCTCAACACGGCCAGATCGCGCTTCGGTTCGTTGCGACCGGTCCGCAGCTTGATGGCTCGAAAGCCGCGTGCGATCAAATCCTTGGCCTCGGCGGGAAACTGATCTTCGGTGCGAATGCCTTCCGTGTAGTTCATCGCGGCGGCATACGCGGGGACTTTGTCGCGGACGCGACCGCCGTACATGTCTGCGATGGACTGGTTGAGTGCCTTGCCACGCACGTCGTGCAGCGCCACATCGACACCCGCGACCGCCCGGCCATCACCGAAATTCGCGCCCCACAATTTCCGCCAGAGTTGGCGATGCTCCAGCGGGTTTTTGCCGAGCAGCATGGGTTTCAGGTGATCCTCAATGATCCCCCGCGTGCCGCCGACATCGGCCGTCTCACCCCAGCCGACGATGCCGCTGTCCGTCGTGATCTTCACCAGCAGCGCTTCGCGGAATCCGTACAACGCCGTCGACGGCCCGATGGCTCGCGGCAGCTTGTGTTGCAGCGCGAACGTTTCGACTTTCGTAATCTTCAGCGAACTCGGTTTGGCTTCGGCTTCGCCAGCCGCGTCGGCGTGCGCCGCGCTCATCAACAGCCCGGAAGCCACACCCAGACAGCCTGCGGTTCCGGATCGGATCAAGAAGTCGCGTCGATGAACTGCGGATGACATGCTGTTCTCCTGAGAAGCCAAGGTCGGACGGAGGAAACGCCTGAAAACGCCCACACAGCGGGCGACTCCACGCTGAGGTGCATCCTTGAAGGATCGCCGGTAAATTAGCCAGACAGTAACCGAGTCATGTGGTGGATCAAAGTCCCGATGGGGGCATGCCACAATCTCCCAGCAACTCGCGGTAGCCCGAGCCCTTGTGGCTCGTTCGATTGTCGCGTGGCCGCGAATCGTCCAGGCCACAAGGGCCTGGGCTACAGGATTCGGAAATTGCTGTCATGCGGTCAAGTTGGAGCTGTCCTTATGAAACGCTATCCCGCCAGCATCCTCTGCACCTGTGTTGTGCCGTGGGACGAGAACGGTGAGTTCCTCGAAGGCCTGTTCGTCGACGAGGTGCAGCGGATGCTGAAAACGACCCGGCATCTGTACATCTTCGGCACGGCGGGCGAGGGGCATGTCGTCAGCAATCGGCAGTTCAAGCGGATCACGCAAGTGTTTCACGACACGATGGCTGCCGCCGGGGCCGAGGCGATGGTCGGCGTCATCAGCCTGTCTCTGCCGACAATCATCGAGCGAATCGAATTGGCTCGCGAGATGGGTGTGCGACAGTTCCAGATTTCACTGCCGAGCTGGGGAGCGCTCACCGACGACGAAGTGCGGACGTTCTTTCAAGCAGTCTGCGGTGGTTTTCGCGATTGTCAGTTCCTGCACTACAACCTGATGCGAACCAAACGGCTCATCGCGCCGGAACTTTATGCCGAGTTGGCCGAGAAACATCCCAACTTCGTCGGCACCAAGAACTGCACGGATTCGATGGACCGGCTGCGCGGCTTGATGACTCTGTCACCACAGCTTCAACATTTTCCCGGCGAGGTCGGCTACATCTACGCCAGCCAACTGGGCGAGTGCGGCTTGCTGGCCTCGCTCGCGTCGAATGCCACGGCGCTGCACGAGTTCTTCGATGCCGGCCGGCGAAGTGATCTGCCACGGCTGCTCGAAAGATACGCGGAAATCGCCGCCATCTTTCAGGAACTCATCGCCGCAGTTGGTCCGAACGCACACATCGACTCGGCGTACGACAAAGTGCTGTGGAAGCTGCAAGACGAACGCTTCCCGTTGCGATTGCTGCCCCCGTATGTCGGCGCGACCGACGCCGCGTTCCAACGCTTCGCCGAGTTCGTGCGGACCAAGTGCCCACGCTGGACACCGGAACCGACGTAAATGAGGAACACTAATCCTCGCTAATCAACGCTGATCGAGATTAGCGAAGATCAGTGTCGATTAGTGTTCTCTCATTCCTGTTCGTTCAGCTCACATACGGAACGCCGATGCGTTTCAACAGTTCACGCAGCTCCGCCCGTTCTTCGGCGTTGAGAGACCGGGTGGGCAGGCGATTTGGTCCGCCGGGTCGGCCGCACAGTTCGAGTGCCGCTTTGACAACCGGGCTTTCGGCGGCCGTGCGATCCCACATTTTCGAGCGGAAGTCGCTCCACGGCCATTTCGCCGTCGTCTGCATGCGCTGCGCGACGACGTAGTCGCCGGCTTCAAGTCGCTTCCACATTTCGACCTGGTGCTCCGGCCAGATCGTCGCCAGATGCGTGATGAATCCCGTGCCGCCGAGCATGTGATTCATGACGGCCAGACCCTGATTATCCACAACGGCAAACCGATCGGCGAATCGATGGACGCCACGCACGTAGCTGTAGCCGCCGTCCGGTGTAGACCATTTCAACGACACGCAGCGCGGCAATTCGGCCAGCCGGTCGACCTGTTCGAGCGACAGGTTGTACCCTTCCCAATGCGTGTTGTAGATCATCAGGCCGATGCGACTGGTGGCCTCATGCACGGCTTGGAAGTATCGCAGACAGTCCTCGTCGCTCGAGGCGTAATAGTATCCGGCGCTCATTTGAACCGCGTCAGCTCCGATCTCCTCGGCCCACTGGGCCATCGCGATCGAGACGGCCGGGTTTGTGTCCTGAGCACCGACAATGACCGGCACTTGGCCTTGCGCCGCTTCGACAATCGTCCGTGCGGTCGCCTTGCGTTCGTCCAACGTCAGCATCGGGAAATCGCCGCCAGCACCGACGGCCAGCAGCACCCCCTGGCCGTGCGTGATGCCGCGGTCGATCACGAATCGCACGTTCTCACGAATGGCCGCGTGGTCAATCGACAGATCATTGTTGAGATTCGTGATGACCGGAATCATCGGGCCACGAAGTGTGCGTTTGATTTCAGCGATGTCGGGCATGGGTTGTCCTTTGCTTCAAAGTTATCCGCTTTGCACTTCACGTTCGCGATCCGCACCGGTGAGCGGCAACTCGGTCCAAGCCGCTTGCCGCGCGTGAGACGCGTGACAGGCGATGATGACTTCCAGCGTCCGCAGCGATTCCTCGGCCGAGCAGCAGACGGGCGTCCCGTCATCCAACCAGGCGACGATCTCGCGGACGGTTTGATCCATCGGGTTTCCCGCGCTGGCAGGCGCATTGGGCAACGTCTCACGCTGACCGGACCAGAATTCGATTTCGGCAATACCGCCGCCGATGCATGCCCGACCCAACGTTCCCTGCACGACGACTTCCGCCGGGCCGGTGGGATTGTCGGGAGCATGCACGTGCCCGATCAAGCCGGCGTCGAATCGGAGCACGGCCCAACCGCCAGGATCGCGGAACTCGGGACCACGGCAATCGGGGCGACCGGTTGAATCCAGCGTCGCGGAAACCGCTCGGACGTGGCGGCCCGTGAGCATCATCGCCGCGTCAATGAAGTGCGTGCCGACATTGCCCAGCCGCCCGCTGCCCCATTGCAACCAGATTCCGGTCAGCTCTCCCAATTCACCCGCCGCGATTTTTACCGCGAGCTGCCGAAAATGCGGATGGAATCGCCGATTGTGATTGATGACCAGCAGACTGCCGGAGGCCTGACACGCCGCGATCATGCGCTCGGCATCGGCCAGTCGCGTGGCGATCGGCTTCTCGCAAAGGATCGCGCGGACGCCGGTCTCGGCACAGGCCACGACCAGCTCCGCGTGACTCGGCGCGAACGACGCGACGCTGACCACTTCGAGCTGCTCGGTCGCGAGCATCTGTCGCCAATCGTCGTAGGTCCGCGCCCCCGTCCGTTGCGCGAACCGCTCACGTCGCCCGGCGTCACGGCTGCTCCCAGCCATCAGTTGCACACGCGGATGATTCGAGAGCGCCTCGCGGTGGTTCCCATTCAGATCGACGAGTCGCTGGCCCACACGATCCCCAGAAACTTGATCACCGCCGCCGATGAATCCCAGCCCGATGATCCCCGCGCGATATGTTGGTTCGTTCATCGGAAACTCTCAGGCGAGCCGGGTGGCGTCAGCCCTCGGACTCTTTCGCCAATCACACAGGTCCGGGGGCTGACGCCACCCGGCTCGCCGACTTCTGTCTGGCGAGTCTGATTATCTTTCGCTGCAATCTTTTTGCCAGTGGCCTACCTGTTCTCAAACGGTGCTGTTAGAAAGTCTGGCCGACCCAAGGTGCCGCATGTCCGATTCCGCCAAGACTCCCACGAATCCCGATGTCTCGTCGGCGGAAGATGATTGTCCGTTGTCCGCACGGCAGCAGTCTCGCAACATCCTCTGCTTTGCCGGCTTTTGGTGCCTGTATTATCTGACGGCGCCCGTGACGTACATCGGCGTGACGCATGCCAATTTGCTGAAGGCTTTGGACAACACCGAAACCGTCGCCAACTTGCCGCACGCGGTCTATCAATGGCTGACCGCGCTGCCGATCCTGGTGGCCTGGTTTTTTCCGCAGCCGAAAATGCTCAAGCCGCTGCTTGTGATTCCGCTGATCTTGATGGCGAGTATCACCGGCGTGGTGGCGTTGTCGATCTGGCTGGGTCTGTCGGCTCGCATTGTGACGATCGTGGTCATCGCGCATGGAGCGGTGTTCGGCGCGAGCAACGGCGTGCTGCTGACGACTCTGTGGGAAGTGTTGCGCCGCGGCGTCTCAACTGCACGGCGCGGACAGGTGTTGGGGCTGACGTTCGGAGTCGGGCCACTTCTCGCCTGCGTGGGATCGCTAGCGCAAAAGGCACTGTTTGAGAAGTCGCCGATCGACGGTCTCTCGCTGGGGATTCAGTTTCCCGACAACTATCTGGTGCTGTTTGCGGCCGCGGCTCCGCTGGTCTTGCTGGAGACACTCGTCGCGGCGTCGTTCATCGTGCCGCTACCGACCGACGAGCCGTCGAACCAATCTCGCCTGGCCGAGATCGCCAGTGGCCTGCGGCAGTTCTTCACGTTCCGTCCGTTGCTCATCGGAGCAGTCGCCTACTTTCTGGTGTCGTCCGGCGGAAGCGCGATCCTGGACAACGTGTCGCTGCACGCGAAAGACGTGCTGGGCGAAACGACCGCCAGCACGATGGGTTCGCAGAACTTTCTGCGGTTCGGATTCAAGGCGGTCGCCGGCGTGTTGCTGGGCTGGCTGCTGCTCAAGACGCACCCGAAAGTCCTGCTGCTGACGACGACGTCCATCCTGTTGATCGGCATGGGCTGGACGCTGAATTCTTCGGGGCAGTGGTATCTCATCAGCTTCGGCTTGCTGGGCGCGGGCGAGTTGTACGGCGTGTACTTTCCCAACTACATCGCCACGTCGTCCGCGAAGTCGCAAGTGCGAGTAAACATCGCATACTTGAATTTGCTCGGCTCGCTTGTCGGCTTTGCGTCGGTGATGTTCGGTCAGATCTCTGATCGCTTCGACCGGATCGCGAGTTTCCACGCGGCCACGGGAGTCTTGATTGTGGCGCTGATATTGATCATTGTGGCCTTGCCCTCCCGGCCGACGCCGCGCGACGGCGCATGACGGGTGCATCGTCGCATTTCCGAATCCCTGTAGCCCAGGCCCTCGTGGCCTGCATGATCGGTTGAAATCGTCGAATTCTCCGAGCCACAAGTGCTCGAGCTACAGGCAATCGAGGCTCCCATGTCGCAGGAACTCATTCAGGCGATCGACGTGCATGGCCATTTTGGTCTGTATCAATCCGCACGCCGTTCCATCGCCGACGAGTTTATGAGCGGCGATGAGCAGATCGTTGTCGAGCGCGCACGGCGGGCAAACATTCGGCTCACGATCGTGTCGCCGCTCGAATCGCTGTTGCCGCGTGGTCAGGCCGATGCCGTCGTCGGAAACCGCCATGCCGCACAAATCGTCGCTGCGACACCGGGGCTGTTGCAGTACGTCGTGATCGATCCGCGCCGCCCAGAAACCTATCAGCAGGCGGATGAGATGTTGCAACTGCCGACCTGTGTCGGGATCAAGATTCATCCCGAAGAGCACATCTATCCGATCCAAGACCACGGGGCGGCGATCTTCAATTTCGCCGCTCGGCAACGGGCGGTTGTCCTGTCGCACAGCAGCGAACAAAACAGCCTGGCTTCCGAACTGGTCGTCTTCGCGAATCAGTTTCCCGAAGTGCGGCTGATCCTGGCTCACATCGGCTGCGGCTGGGACGGCGACTACACGCACCAGATTCGAGCCGTGCAGCAAAGCCGTCACGGCAATGTGTACGCCGACACGTCGAGCGCCCGGTCCATCACCCCCCATCTCATCGAATGGGCCGTGCGAGAGATCGGTGCCGATCGCGTGCTGTTTGGCACCGACACGCCGTTGTATCATGCCTCAATGCAGCGTGTGCGCATCGACCACGCTGATCTGAGTGACAGCGACAAGCGGTTGATTCTCCACAAAAATGCCGAACGTCTGTTTGGTCTCCCGGAGGTCGTCAAAAATGATCAGTGAAAACGGCGGAGTGCCAAGTGGCATACGGAACCAATCAAGTTTCCCTTGGATCAGTCACACGCAGCGACTCGGCTGCGTGCTCGTCCTGTTGATGTCCGGTGTGCTGGCAGCCGAGGACTGGCCGCAATTCCGTGGTCCGAATTGCAGTGGCATCTCCACGTCGAAGAAGCCGCTGCCAACCGAATTCTCCGCGACGGAGAACGTGGCCTGGTCGGCGGAAGTTGGCGACGGCATCGGTTCGGCGACGGTCGCAGCCGGTCGAGTTTTTGCCACGGGCATGGTGGGGTCCAAGCCGGAAGAACTGAAATTCGTCGTGTCGTGTTTCGAAGCCGCGACGGGAAAGCCGCTGTGGAAACGCGAGTTCGACCCCGGTCCAGAACCGATGCCGACCATCACCGATCCCAACAGTTACGCCTCGGCGACGCCGGCCGCTGATGCCGAACGAGTCTACGTTTATTTCACGCGACTCGGCTTGGCGGCACTGGATGCTCGCGACGGAAAAACCGTCTGGCTGCTCAAGTTGCCGGAGCCGTTCTTCATCTTCGATTGGGGAGCCGGCATGTCGCCGGTGTTGTTTGAGGATCTGGTGCTCTTCTGCCAGGACGACGATCTCAGCCCTGCGCTGTACGCGGTCAACCGCAAAACGGGCGAAGTGATTTGGAAGGACGATCGTAGTGATATGGCCGTCAGCTATTCCCATCCGGTCATCTGCGAGACCAAGCAGGGGCGAGAGATTGTCGTCGCCGGGACCGGCAAGTTGATTGGCTACGACCCGCGCAGCGGCAAGCGAAAATGGTCCGCCGAACTGTTCTGTCGCAACATCAAGACGACTCCGGTGAGTCACGATGGAATCGTGTACGTCTCAGTCGAAAGCTTCGGCATCTCGTACCAATGGCGAGCCACCGCCGACACGAACGCCGACGGCAAGATCACTCGCGAAGAGATTCGTCTCAGCCGCAAGCAAAAAGACACGCCCATCCCGGAGGCGTTCTGGAAGAAGTTCGAGCGTGGCGACACAAACAAGGACGGGGTGCTCGAAGGAGACGAGATCGACAAGGCGTTCCTCGACCCGAAAAACCAAGGCGGGCTGCTGGCCAATGACGTTCAGGCCCGCGCGAAAGACGAAAAGGATTGGAAGAAGTTCGACGCGGAACTGCAAAAGGAAGCGTCGATCCAGGCCGTGCGAGGCGGTGGCGTCGGAGACGTGAGCCGCACGCATCTCTTGTGGAAGCGCGTCAACAAAGCACCGGACCATGTGGTTTCGCCGCTGGTCGTCAACGATCGCATGCTGCTGATCAAAGGCGGCGGCATTTCGAGTTGCTTCACGACGGGAACCGCCGAACCCGTTTGGGAACGCCGCCGCATCGGCAACGAAGGGGGTTACCTCGCCTCGCCGGTTTACGGCGACGGTAAGATCTACATCGCCGGGCAGAATGGCGTCGTCGTGGTCCTCAAGGACGGACCAGAACTCAACGTGCTCGCGAAAAACGATCTGGGCGAGGCCCTCATCGGCACTCCCGCCATCGCCGACGGTCATCTCTTCCTCCGCACTCGAACCAAATTGTTTTGCGTTGGCAAGTAGTTCCCACGTGCAGCAGTCACCACACTCCAATTTCAGCAGGGGAGGTCGCTTTGATGTTGATCCGAATCGTGATTCTGTGCCTGATCGCCGGTGTGACGTGTCCGGTGATGGCGGACAACTGGCCGGCGTGGCGCGGTGCGGACGGAACCGGGATCAGCCGCGAAGCCGGTCTGCCCGTGAAATGGAGCAGCATGGACAATATCCGCTGGAAGGTGCCGCTCGCCGAGCCGTGCAATTCGACGCCCATCATTTGGGATGACCGGGTGTTTCTGACTCAGGGGTTGGACAAGGGCAAGCGGCGGGCGCTGATCGCGCTCGATCGAAAGACGGGCGAGAAATTGTGGCAGCAGGAAGTGACCTGTGGTGTGGAAGAGACCACACATCGACAGAACCCGCCGTGCAGTGCGTCTCCCGTGACCGACGGCAAGGCCGTGTATGCGAACTTCGCGTCGGGTGGAATCCTTGCCTGCACGCTCGATGGCAGGCGGCTCTGGCATCGAGACCTCGGCCCGGTCCTCAGCCACTGGGGCAACGGCGGCAGCCCGGTTCTGTACGGCAAGCTGGTGATCGTGTTCCACGGACCGGGCACGCCGTCCATTCTTTTCGGCCTCGATCGCGAAACTGGAAAGACGGCGTGGACCTCGGAAGAGACGCCGATCAACAGTCCCGTCTTCGGCTCGTGGAGCACGCCGGTTGTCGTGCGAGCCGGCGATCGCGATGAGCTGGTCATGCCCCTGCCGGGCGAAAAGGTGAGCGGCATCGGCTTCTTCAAAGGCTACGACCCGGCCAATGGAAAAACGCTCTGGCAGATCGACGGCTTGGGCAACGAAGTCTACGCGATGCCCATCCTTGGAGCCGGAGGTCGAGTGATCGTTGGGGTCTCCGGCCACAACGGCCCGACCGTGGCCATTCGCGCAGGTGGTTCGGGCAACGTCACCGAATCGCACCGTCTGTGGCGCACCGAAACGAAGAACCCGCAGCGCGTCAGCAGCGGCATCATTCACGACGGTCATTTGTTCCTGGCCGACGCAACCGGGATTCTCCAGTGCCTCAAAGCGGAGACGGGAGAACTGGTCTTCCAAGAACGACTGGGGGGCAACCTGTGGGGATCGATTCTACTGGCCGACGGAAAGCTGTACGTCAGCAATCTGGAGGGTGACACGTACGTCGTGCGAGCGTCTCCGAAGTTCGAGCTCCTCGCCACGAACAGTGTGGGCGAGCCGACCTACGCCGCGCTCGCCCCGGCTCATGGGGAATTGTACCTGCGTACGCACGGGCATCTGTATTGCATCAGTGGCGGCTCTTCGGGAATCAAGTAAACACATTGCGAACATGGGAGCGAATGATGCGGATCGCCGTGGCAGAGATTGCACAAGAAACGGACTCGTTCAGTCCGATGGTTGCTGATCGGCGCGACTTCGAAGCGTACGGGCTGTTCTTTGGCGACGAGATTCTGGAGCGGATGCGTGGCGTCGGCCCCATCGGTGGATTCCTGGAGGTCGCTGCCGAACAGCCCGAAGCGGTGGATCTGCGGCCGATCGTTCGGGCGTGGGGGAGTGCCGGAGGAACGATCACGGCGGAGACGCTCGATTTTCTCACCGGGCGTTTGGTCACGGGACTGAAGCAGTCGCTGCCACTCGATGCAGTATTCCTATCGTTGCATGGAGCCGCCGCGTCGGAGAAAGACGACGACGTGGAAGGGCACGTCTTGCAGGCCGTCCGCGAAGTCGTGGGCCGCGACATTCCGGTCGTGGTGGCGTTGGATCATCACGCCAACATTACGCGCCGGATGGTGGAGAGTGCGAACCTGCTGATCGGCCATGAAACTCAGCCGCACGATCCACCCGCGACCGGACGGAAAGCAGCTCGGCTGCTGTTTCGGATGTTGCGGGGCGAAATAGGTCCGACCGTCCGATGGCGGAAGATTCCAATGATCACGCCGCAGGATCAGTTCCTCACATCGGCGGGGCCGATGAAAGAATGGTTCGACTTGGCGCGGCAGATGGAACGCCGCAGCGGAGTGCTCGACGTGTCGCCGTATCCGATGCAGCCGTGGCTGGACGTCGCCGAAGGGGGCTGGTCGGTGATCGCTCACACGGAGAACGACGCCGAGTTGGCCGATTCGCTCGCGGACGAGATGGCCGACAAAGCCTGGGTCCTGCGCGAACAATTCTGGCGATCCGAACGTGTCGCCCCGGCCGAGGCGGTTCGTCAGGCGGAGGCCGCCGACCGCGGTTTGATCATTCTTTCAGACACAGGCGATTCGGTTTACGGCGGAGCACCCGGCGACAGCACGTGCATTCTCAGGGCGATGCTCGATCAACATATCACGAGCCTGGCCTTCGTGCCGATGGTTGATCCTGAAGCACTGCACTCCGCCATCGCCGCCGGAGTCGGTGCGAGCATCACGGTCGATCTGGGTGGCAAGCTCGACCACGTCTTCAGTCAGCCCGTGAGAGCCACCGGCCGCGTCGCCGCTGTTTCCAAAGGGTTCACGGTTGATTTGCACGACCGGGGCGTTTGCGATCTGCGACAGACGGCACTACTGGACGTCGGCTCGATTCGCATCGCCCTGCTGGATCACCGCAGCTTCGCCATCAACCATCCCGTGCTGTACACGCATCTCGGCTTGGACGTCGCCGATGCCAAAATGGTCGTCGTCAAGACGGCGAGCAACTTCCAATTCTTCAGCCGCTGGCGAAGTGGTTTGATCCGAGTCGATTCCCCCGGCACAACGCAGTCGGACCTGACGGCGTTTCGCTGGCAGCGCATTCCGCGACCGACCTATCCGCTCGATGCGATCGCTGACTGGCGAAATAGTGGAGCTACAGAATGGAATTGACACGCAGTCGCACTCGCCAGAGTGTGGGTTTCCACGTTCTGGCGAACTCGGAAGGGATCGTGAATGCGACTTGCTTGATTATTTTCGCGAGGCGAGGGTAGCACGCGCCCTGTCGTTCGGTGGCGTTGGTCACTTCTCATAATCTCGGCCCCCCATACGAAGGGCAGGCATCATGCGTTGGATCGCTTGGGCGTTGTCGTTCCGCGGCCAGTTGACGAAGTTCGGTTCCTCCAGCTCGAATTCCACCCGGCGCCGACGCAAGTCTTCCGAGTTGGCGGACAGAGTTGAGTGGCTGAAAAAATACACGCTGGCAGGGAATTTCGGCGTCGAATCATTCGTGTTCGGCGGCACGGCGCTGGTTCCGCTGGCGGAAGCGCTCGGGGTCGAGGTACCAGGGGTCACAACCACTGACGTCCACTCGACAGGGTTGATTGCTGCAAGATCCGCTTCCAGTCCGTTCGCGGCGCGGTGGGTCGCTCCCGTAGGTCAGGCACTCCAGCCTGACATCGCCAGCCGTTTGCTCGACAACCCATTCCGCGACTCAGCCTTGGCCGCATCGAGAGTTGTCGTCGCCTTCCGTTGTGTTCTTGCTGGACGCCGACAACGAAAAGCTCTCGTCATCTCCGGTCACATTTGCGAGTTGTTCGGCGGCGGCGGTGCCGCCGATGGCATGTACCTGAACCCGTCGCTTTCGCCCGTGGTCGTTCACGCAATGTCGTGTGATAACACGCAACCAACCACGAAATGTCTGATCTTCTCGACCATGCTGAAACCGGTCCAGCGCCCGATGCACGCGGAGGAAGACTGTTTGAGTGATCTCTTCGACGTCATCGCGAGAGACTCCCGCCCGGCTCGCCCAATAGGCCACAATCGGACCGTAGAGATCAACAAGGCGTTGCCATGCAGGTTCTTCACCCGAAGTGGCTCGGACCAACAGCGATGGGCGCGTCGAAAGTCCTGTCTTGGATTGCACGATCCTCTCCCGGTGAAGGTCGGAACAATTCGCTCGCTCGACAATCGGTGACGCAAGTCCGCGCGACGAGATTGAAGGCCGGTTGGACAGCGTATCAAATGCGCCGATGTGGAGAAACGCGATCAGATGCGACGGCGCTGGAGCCGGTTACATTCGCGCGGTGATTACTTTCGTCACCCGGCTTCGTCGCGTACCATGCACCGCGGTTTTCTGGACTTCGTCATTGCATCCGTTGTCACACCACCACGAAGGAGGTCCACCTATGTCAAAGCTTCCCGCTGCTTCTCGAACCTCGGTTGAATTCGATCGCCGCACGTGGCTGACCACGGTGGCTGCCGCAGCCGCCGGAACATTGCTTGGCTCGCGTGCTGCATCGGCCGCCGATCGCGATTGGACGGGAGTCGTCCCCACGCGGTATCCCGATCCGGATATCGTCACGCTCGACAAACGGTTCAAGAAGTACGCGCTCGGCAACACGCCCATTCAGCGGCTCTATCACAACTCGAACATGCTGTGGGCCGAGGGTCCGGCGTGGAACGGAGTCGGACGGTATCTGTTGTGGAGCGACATTCCCAACAACGTGCAGATGCGGTGGCTGGAAGAAGACGGCCACGTGAGCGTGTTCCGCAACCCGGCGGGAAACAGCAATGGCAACACGTTCGATCACGAGGGGAGGCAGATCGCCTTCGAACATGGCAACCGCCGCGTGCTGCGTTACGACTACAACGGCAAGACGACGGTGCTGGCCGACAAGTTCGAGGGGAAGCCGTTCAACGCGCCGAACGACGGCGCGGTCCATCCCAACGGCGACGTGTGGTTCACCGACCCCGGCTATGGCAGTCTGATGAACTACGAGGGGAACAAGGGCGAACTGCTGCTCAAGGAAGCGATCTATCGGATCGACGCGAAGAGCGGCAAGGTCGAGAAGGTGGCTGATGACATTTACAAACCGAACGGCCTGTGCTTTTCGCCCGACTACAAAAAGCTGTACGTCGCCGACACCGGAGCCTCGCATTACGACGACGCGCCGAAGAACATCCGCATGTGGGATATCGTGGACGACAAGAAGCTCGCGAAGGGGCGCGAGTTCGCTTCGATGAAGCTGGCGATGAAGACAGCCGACGGCAAGACCATCGACAAAGCCGGGTTCGCCGACGGCATCCGGGCGGACGTCGATGGGAACGTGTGGGCCAGCGCCGGCTGGGTGGGAGACGGCTACGACGGCGTCCACATCTTCGCACCGGACGGCGTGCGCATCGGCCAGATTTTGCTCCCCGAGATTTGTTCGAACGTCTGTTTCGGCGGCACGAAACGCAACCGCCTGTTCATGACCGGCAGCACGTCGCTGTACGCCGTGTATGTTGAGACGCAGGGAGCGCACATTACGTGATGAAGAGTTGCGGCTGAATCACTACGAAAAGTGCGAGGACGTATGCCGCTTATCGAGTTCAAATCGTTCGCAGTCGATGTCCCAGGCGGATGGGAGGACATCTCCGGCACTGTTGATGCGCCCGAACCACCGTTCACCGTCGCTTGTTCCGATACCGGTGTGGGTGCTCTGCAGTTTTCAGTGGCGCTGTTCAATGGTGGCGAGATTCCCGACCCCTCGTCGCTGGATTTGTTGGAGATGGTCAAGCGCTTTGGTACCGCTAAGGGGTTTGAAGAGCCTCGTGATGTCGTGGCAGAGTCTTGCGATTTTCGGTTGGCGGCTGGCAGTTTTTCCAGAGGTTGTTTGTTCCTTCGTGTATGGCAACTATCGGATGGCAAAAATTTCGCGTTTGTGACATACAACTGTGAGTCCGGCGAAGAAGGAAAAGAATTGGCTGACTGCGAGCGAATCGTGCGCAGCATCCGATTCGCACGAACCGATTCCGACGACGACTTAGCATTGCAATGACCCAAGGGGATCGAAACACGACTTCCGTCCTCGCGAATTTCTCGCCACCATGACCCTCGCCATCGAAACGCAGCAGCTCACCCGGTTCTTTGACGGGTTCTGTGCCGTGGATCATGTTGATCTGCGCGTCGAGTGCGGCACATTCTACGGGTTTCTGGGACCGAACGGCGCGGGGAAGTCCACGACGATCAAGATGCTGACGGGGTTGCTCGCGCCGTCGTCGGGGCAGATCACGCTGCTCGGCTGTGACCGGAAGAATGAACGGGAGATGCTGGCGGTCAAGCGGCGGATCGGGGTCGTGCCGGAAGACCTCGCGCTGTTTGATAACCTCACCGGCCGGGAATATCTCACGTTCATCGGCCGCATGTATCTGGTGCCGAAGGAGACGATTCGCCAGCGGATTGACGAACTGCTCTCGCTGCTGGGTCTCGACGGGAACGAGAAAAAACTAACGGTCGAATACTCACACGGGATGAAGAAGAAGCTGGCTCTCGCGGCCGCGCTGCTGCCGAACCCCGACTTGTTGTTTCTCGACGAACCGTTCGAGGGGGTGGACGCGGTGACGTCGCGAGTAATTCGCGACACGCTGGCTGGCTATGTGTTGCGTGGCTCGACAGTGTTCCTCACGTCGCACGTGCTGGAGATCGTCGAGAAGCTTTGCACGCAC
>JACRIH010000442.1 GCA_016235885.1 Planctomycetales bacterium
GTATTCGTGGCAGACGCTGCCAGCGTCCGACGCAATCTGCGTCCGCTACGATTCCCGAATGGCTTGGCGATGACCGCGAGTGGGATCGTCAACTCGGTCACAACGAACGATTGTCCCATGCCCAGCCGCACCGCTCGATTCGTCACCCTCGGTTGCAAAGTCAATCAGTACGAAACCCAGTTGGTGAAGGAAGGACTCGAGCTGAGTGGCTTCCGTGAAGCCACGGACGACGATGTGGCTGATCTGTGTGTCGTGAACACCTGCACGGTCACAGGCGAAGCCGACTCGAAGGCTCGCGGAATCATCCGGCAACTCGCACAAAAAAACCCCGGCACACGCACGATCGTGATGGGCTGCTATGCCACTCGCGAACCGGCGGCCCTCGCCCGGCTGCCCGGGGTGTTTGCCGTCGTCGAAGACAAACGCGAACTCCCCGACGTGCTGCAACGGTTCGGGATCGCGGAGCTGCCACGCGGCATCTCGCGTTTCGACGGACATCGCCGTGCGTTCGTGAAGGCACAGGACGGTTGTATCCTGAACTGCACGTACTGCATCATTCCGTCCGTGCGCCCCGGATTGCGGAGCCGTTCGCCCGACGACATCGTGGACGAAGTCCAGCGGCTCGTGAATAACGGTTACCACGAAATCGTGCTGACTGGAATCCACCTCGGGCATTACGGTGTCGAAGCCACACGCGGGCGAACTGGGTTGCCCCCATTTCGGCTGTGGCACTTGATCCGCCGGCTCGAAACAATCCCCGGCGACTGGCGACTGCGGCTGTCGAGTCTCGAAGCGGCAGAGGTCGGACCCGATTTCATCGACATGATCGCCGATTGCGAACGCCTCTGCCCGCACTTTCATCTGTGCCTGCAAAGCGGTTCGGACGATGTGCTCCTGCAGATGAAACGCCGCTATCGCGCACAACGGTTCCTCGACAAAATCGACCTCATCCGCCACAGACTGGACAACCCCGCGTTCTCGACCGACGTGATCGTCGGCTTCCCGGGCGAATCGGATGTCGATTTCCAACTCACGTTCGACGTCTGCGAAGCGGCCGGCTTCATGAAGATCCACGCGTTTCCGTTCAGCCCCCGACGCGGCACGCCCGCCGCCAACTTCTCCGATCAGGTTTCTGCCGGGGTGAAGAAGGAACGCAGCCAGCGGCTGGCCGAACTGGAACACCGACTGGCGCATCGCTATTATCACTCGCTGGTTGGCACGAAACTTGACGTGTTGGTGGAATCCACACCCGCCCGTCGAGACGGTTGGATTCGAGGAACGGCATGTCGCTACGCTCCGGTCGAATTTCCGGGATCGTCAGCGGACATCGGACAACTGATTCGCGTCCGAGCCGTGTCGATCGACGACGACGCTGTGCATGCCACCCGGGAGAATTTGAATGTCGCTCCGCGATTTCGATCCTGATTACATCTCCGTCCGGCAACAGGATGGCGTGACCATTGTCGGTTTCACGTTATCGGGCCTCACCGAGGAATCGAACATCGATCAAGTGGGGCATGAATTGTTCGGGCTGGTCGAGCAATACAACTGTCTGAAAATGGTGGTGAGCCTCAAGGGAGTGATTTACATCACCAGTTCGGGGCTGGGCAAGCTGATCACGCTGCACCGCAAGATGCACCGCTTACAGGGTCAGGTCGCGTTTTGCGAAGTGGAACCGGTGGTCGAGGACATACTCAAAACCAGCCGCCTGTTCACCTACTTCCTGATCACCCCCGATGTGGACTCCGGCATCGCGGCAGTGAAGTAGACCGAAATTCAGTCCGGTCTACGAAGGGAGAGATTGCCGTGGCGCTGCTGGTGGACATCGAAGGCATCGACGGTTCGGGCAAGGGGACGCAGGCCCAGCGATTGGTCGAACGTCTGCAACAGCACGGCTGCCGCACGTCGTTGCTCAGCTTTCCGCGTTACACCGCGACACGGTTCGGCCGCGCGGTCGGAGAATTCCTCAACGGCCGCTTCGGTCGGCTGGACGAAGTTCATCCGTTCCTCGTCTCGCTGCTGTTTGCAGGAGATCGCTTCGAGTCGCGAGACGTGTTGCAAGAGGCTCTGCAATCCAACGACGTCGTCGTTCTTGATCGCTACGTGCCGTCGAACGTCGCTCATCAGGCCTCCAAACTCGAGGGCGCGGAACGTGAAGAGCTGACTCAGGCGATCCTCGACATCGAGTTCCGCATCTACGAACTGCCGCGACCGGATGTCGTCGTGCTGCTCGATCTGTCGCCGGACGTCGCGCAGCAGTTGATCGCGAAGAAGGCGGCCCGCAGCTACACCGACCGCAGGGCCGACATTCAGGAGGCCGATGGTGCCTACCTCGGCCGCTGCCGCGAAGTCTACATGCGGCTGGCCAACACGGAACCCGACTGGCTGCTCATCTCGTGCTGCGACGGACCCCGGCTGCGAACTGTGGACGAGATTGCGGATCACATGTGGTCAATCATTCGGCCGCGGTTGCCGGTGCGACCGGAGTGATTCGACACGACACTGATCGCCGCGACGAAGACGGGTCACGCTGAAAAGTCTGACCAACGCGGTTGTGCAATTCCTGCATCCCGCCTTTGCACGCTAGCCCGGATTATTGAGACGGCCGTAGCCGAACTCGGAAGAGTTCGAAAGCTCGCAAGGACTTATGCCCGAATTCTCACGAATTTGGCTACGGCACGATGCCGCCTGCGACTCGGCATTTGTTTTGCATTCGTTCCAGTACCAGCGCATGGAATGATCGGCCTCACCGGCCGACGGCGTTCCTCCGGCGCGACCGCGGCCACCGGCATCCGGTTGGTTTGCGGCGAACGTGCCGGAGGTGCAGCCCGTGCAGGCCAGTCACACCATGACGGTCTCTCGCCCGCACGATCGGAACCGGCACACGCCACGCGCATGCGCGGCAAGCTTTCACCAACAAGCACACTCCGCGCATTGCGTCCGCAAATTTACGGGCGCGGCGAGCGAACCGGCCGAGCAACCTCAAATTGCGTGCTAGAGTTCCTTTGACCATTGGCACTTCGTGACGCCGGAAGGAAGCATTCCCATGGGTTTTCTGAAGCGATTCTTCAAAAACGTCTTTCGTGACGGTCATCCGCATACCGGCACCAGCAGCTTCGAGAATCTGTCGGAAACGCAGCTCGAAGCCCACATGCAGGTGTCGCGGTACGGCGAATTCGTCCTGACCGACGCCATTCGCCCCGCGTTCGATCTACAGGTCGTCCCCACCTGCGGCTACCGCCACGACGTGTACCGCGACCAGGAAACCGGCGTGGACATTCCCGTGCTGATGGCTTCCGCATCCCGCGAAGTCTTGATCGACCTGCTGTTTGAGTTGCTGGACCCGCTCGGCGACGAAGTGGACTTGGTTTTGGAGACGAGTCACAACCGCAACAATCGCGGCCACCAAGACCTGTACCGCGAGCACATCGATCTCCCGATCCTCAAGAGCACGCTGTACGACTTTGAAGACGTGTTGCTGGACGACGGCTGCACCGGCATGGCCGTGTTGAATCCTCACATCCCGTTGGAAGTGCAATTCGACGAGCACAAGTTGCTCATCATGTACGGCCACGAGCTTTCGGAATTTGAGTACATCCTGCAAGGGCTGAACATTCCTCGCAGGGAAGATATCCGATTCATCACCGAAGCCGAGCACGTTCACTCGTCGAGCGACGAGTTCCAACAGCGGTTTGAAGAGATGCGGTATCGGCTGGGTCTTGACGACTAGCGATTCCGTCTCCGTTGTCAGTTGTTATGTGAATGTGGTTTGCACAACCGACAACGCACACCTGCCCCCCTCAACAGGTATGCCATGAACGGATCGAACAAGACCTTCGTTGGCGCGGCTTTGCTGCTCGCGGGTTGTGCCTCGACGATGCAACAGCCTAGCGCTGTCCATGCTCAGAAGGTGCCGTCGCCCGCGACCGATCCACAATCGGAACTGCGTCAGTCACTGCCGCAACCAGCAGTTCCGTCCGCACCCTCCACGAGGCCGGCCGAATCGCCGAGTCCGAAAAAACCTCCTGTTGACGGGCCGTATCTCGGCTACCCACAAGCGAAGTCAAAAAATGCACCGGCGAAGTTTCCGCAAGGACCGTCGAACCCGAATAGTCCGTCGTCCGTCGCGGGATCTCGAACAGGCTCTGTCCCCGATCCGTTCACGACGGTCAGCCGCACGTCGCTCATGGACGAACCGCGCTGGGAACGGCTGCACCGCAGTACAGACCGCCGGCCGATTGAAACCGTGCAACTCGGCACCGGACGCGAGCGCGTCGCGGTCATGGCGAGTCTGCATGGCGACGAAACACAGAGCATCACGCTGGTCGATCAACTGACTCGATACGTCTCGGGACATGCTGACGAATTTCGCGACGTGACCGTGCTGTTCATCCGCACGCCCAACCCCGATGGCCAAGCCGCGAAGACGCCATACAACACCCGCCACGTGGACCTTAACCGAAATTTCCCGGCGTCGAATTGGAAGCTGATCCAATCCAAGCACACGGGCGACAAAGCGGGCAGCGAAGTTGAAACGCGAGCCATCGTGCGGCTGATCTCCGAATTCCGTCCGACGCGGTTGATCCACATCAAGGATGGTTCGGCTGGTGGGTTCGTCAATCACGACGGCGGGCTGCACGAACTGGCTCAGGAAGTGGCTCGCCGTTCGTCGCTGAAGGTGGTTCAAGATCTCGGGCAGGCGACCACAGGATCGGTCGAGAGCTACACATGGACGCAGCTTCACGTGCCCAGCCTGACGCTGCTCGTACCCAAAGAGGCCGGTGAACTCGCTGCGTGGGACAAGAATCGAACGGCCCTGGTCGCGACGATCGTCGGTCTGACAGATCCCTTCACGCCGAAAACCGGAGTTGACCGTCAGCGTCAGCCCGCTTCACCGAGTTCGCCCCGCGATTCGTCTTGGACGCCGCGGAAGAATTCGTCACCTCCCGGCTTGACGGAGACGACTCTGCCTGCGTTCCCAGTCGCTGTGCCCGAGCGCGGCTATTTGGAATTGCCACCGCCGCCGTCACGCAAGGGGCGTTGATTCATCGCGAGAGCGGAGCCAGTCAGGCAATCGCCCGGACAGGTGTTCCCGACGATTGCTGCGACTCTGCCTGCGACTTCGTGTGCGACAGCAAACCGTCGAGCTGCCGCGACAGGCGTTGCTGAGCCTCGAACAGTTCCGCTGCGGCGTCGGCGACGCTCGCTTCCTGCCGGGACAATCGCTCGGCCCGTTCTTCCAGCAATCGCGAGAAGCGTTGCAGATCATCCTGCAAGCGCTGGAGATCGTCAACAATGACTTCGTTCGTCTCCGCGACCTGGGGCACTGCGTGAGGCGGAGAAAAATGTGGCCGAGATGGCAGCCCGGCACCGTCGACTCGCCAAACGCGATCGGTCTTCGGCAACGCAGTTTCACGAGACGGCGGCACGAGCGATCGTCCCTGTCGAAACCGAACCGCGCCGAGCAATTCGCCGGCTCCCAATTCGCGGCGCGAATCGAATTCCTCGACCGTCCGCAACTCGTCCTCCAGCCGTTCGACGAGTTCCAGGGCGGACAGATCAGCGGGTTCGCGTTCGTCATCCTCGAACTCGTGCTGCGCTGTTTCAATCTCCGATTGCGGCGCGACGTGTGGTGGGATCATGCGAGCCGTCAAATGGAATGGCCCGATCTCGATCCGGTCGCCATGCGATAGCACCGCGCTGGTGACACACCGGCCATTCACTCTCAATTCTGGTTCTGCCGCGATGGCTTCCAGCGTGACCTCGGTCCCCTCAATCACGACCAGGCTGTGCAGGGTCGGAAGGTCTGGTCCACCCAATCGCAAGTGGCAACCCTCGCCGGACCCGATCAGAAATCGCGGACCAGCAACGGGACGTTGAGGAAATAGCGTTTGTCCGCGAGTCACCTCCAACGTCAGTAGCAGCGAGTCCGCGGACTCCGGCGACGTTGTGAGAATCGGGGAGATCGGACCAGTGACTGCCGCAGAGCTGCCGGTGACGACGACCGCCATGCTGTCTACCTCGTGTGAACAGGCTGGTGCGGGAGGCGGAAGAAGAGGGAGCCGACGTGGCTCCGAATGAGCGAGAACCTCCCACAGTCCTCATTGATTTCGTCATGCGAAAACGCGCGGCATGAGCGAAACACGGAGGCTCGCTGACGTTGGAAAGATATGCGCCCTTCGCGAGAATTGTTGGAGTCCCGGATTCAGCCGGCAGCAGATCGCTGACCGATAAGGCGCGTAGGATGGACGCCTCGTCCGTCCGGATCAACTCGGACGAACGAGGCGTCCATCCTACGGGCGGGACTCCAGCGGTGCGAAACTTTGCCGATCAGACAGACTTGGCGGTCGCAATCAGATTGCGAGCACGTTCTTGATCGCGGGCTTTCGCCACAAAGTCGGCCTCACTCGTCGGGTGCCGTTCGCTGGCGGACCGTAGCTCGGCCTCGGCGTCAGACACGTTGATCTGGCTGGCCGGAATCGCCCGCTGGGTCAGCAACGAGACGACATCCCCTTTCACCTGCACGAAGCCGCCGTCCACGAAGTAGCTTCGCGTGGAAGAGCCCACGCTGATCTTGAGTTCTCCAAATCCAAGTCGTCCCACGACCGGAGCGCGACTGGGCAACACGCCGATTTGTCCATCGAACAGCGGGAAGCGCAGAGCGTCCACCGGCTCGTCGAGGAGCGTGGTTTCCGGAGTGACGACAACGAGGCGAAGTTGCTTGGAACTCATGATAGTTTTCCGTCAGCCCGCCATTTTCTTGGCTTGTTCGGCCGCTTCCTGCACGCCACCGACGTACATGAACGCCGATTCCGGCAGGTGGTCCCACTTGCCATCGCAGATTTCTTCGAAGCTCTGAATCGTCTCGTCCAGCGGCGTGATCTTCCCGGCCTTGCCGGTGAACACTTCGGCGACGAGGAACGGCTGCGACAAAAACCGCTCGATACGCCGCGCGCGATGCACGACGAGTTTGTCTTCTTCGTTCAATTCATCGACGCCGAGGATGGCGATGATGTCCTGGAGTTCGCGATAACGTTGCAGCGTCTTCTGTACGCGGCGGGCCACGGCATAGTGCCGGACACCGACGTATTGGGGGTCGAGAATTCGGCTGGACGACGACAGCGGGTCGATGGCCGGGTAGATACCCTTTTCCGAAATCTTGCGTTCCAAGTAGATGAATGCGTCCAAGTGCGAAAACGCAGTGGCCGGGGCGGGGTCGGTCGGGTCGTCGGCCGGCACATACACCGCTTGCACAGACGTGATGGCCCCACGTGTCGTGGACGTGATCCGTTCCTGAAGTTCACCGAGTTCCGTGCCGAGTGTCGGCTGGTAACCGACCGCGCTCGGCATTCGACCGAGCAACGCGGACACTTCGGAACCGGCCTGCGAGAACCGGAAGATGTTGTCGATAAACAGCAACGTGTCGGAGCCGGTGGCATCGCGGAACCATTCAGCCATCGTGAGGGCCGACAACGCCACGCGGAGACGAGCTCCGGGCGGCTCATTCATCTGGCCGAACACCATGCACGTCTGTTCGATGACGTGCCGGCCTGTCGTGCCGATCTCCGTGTGCTGCATTTCCAGCCAGAGGTCGTTGCCTTCACGAGTTCGTTCACCGACTCCCGCGAACACCGAGTAACCGCCGTGGGCACTCGCGATGCGGGCGATCAGTTCGGTGAGGATGACCGTCTTGCCGAGACCGGCACCGCCGAACAATCCGGCCTTGCCGCCGCGAACGAACGGTGTGAGCAGGTCGATGACCTTGATCCCCGTTGTGAAGACTTCGGTCTTGGCGCTGAGCTTGCCGAGTTCGGGAGGATGGCGATGGATCGGCCACCTTTCTTCGGTGCTCACTTCACCACGTCCATCGATTGGATCGCCGAGCAGGTTGAACACACGACCGAGCGTCCCCTTACCCACGGGAACGGACACTGGGGCACCGGTGTCGATTACATCCATTCCGCGGACCATGCCGTCCGTCGATCCCAATGCCACGCAGCGGACGCGGCCGCTGCCGAGATGCTGTTGCACCTCACCCGTCAGCTTGATGCGGACACCCTTCACATTGGTGTCCACCACGACGGCGTTGTAGATCTCGGGCAGGTGCTCTTCGGAGAATTCGGCGTCGAACGTCGAACCGATGACCTGTGTAACTCGACCGTTTGTCGTTGCTGCTGTGACCATGTGCTCGTTGCTTTCAATTTGTCTGTTGTCGGGTGCGTGCAACGCACCATCTCACGCGGCGTCGGTGCGTTTCAATCGCCCTACGCCAAAGCTTCGGCTCCGCCGATGATTTCACTCAATTCACTTGTGATCTGCGACTGACGGGCGCGGTTGTAGATGCGGCTCAGGTCGCCAATCATCTCGCCCGCGTTTTCGGTGGCGGACTTCATCGCCACCCGCCGGAAAATCTGTTCGCTGACGGCGGCATCCAGGAAGCACTTGAACAGCCGGGCTTTGAACGCCGCGGGGAGAAGTTCTTCGAGGATTTCGCGGGCCGACGGCAGGAATTCGTACTCGATGGGTGAACTGGCCTTGGCCGCCTTGCCGGAATCACCGGCGGCTGTCGAGAGCGGCAGCAACGTTTCGAGGATCGCTCGTTGACGCGACGCCGATTCGAAGCGGACGTACACCACGTCGACAAAGTCGATCTTCCGCTGCACGTACAAGTCGATGTACCGGCTGGCGATCTCGTTGACTTCGTCAAACCCCGGCTTGTCTTCGAACTGCGTGTACTGTTGATCGAGGTCGATCCGCGAGAACCGGCAGAAGTTCAAACCCCGTTTTCCGGAGACTTCCAGCGAGAGGTGCTGCCCCTTGCTGCTCGCATCCCGCAACCGCTGTTGAAGCAATTTGAGAACGCTCGCGTTGTAGCCGCCACACAGGCCGCGATTGGACGTCAGCACCAACAACACGCCCGTCTTGAGTGACTCGTGAGGTTCGAGCAACGGATGGGAGAACCCGGACGCCGACGCCGACAGATCGGACGCCAACTCCGCGATCTTCCGCGTGTAGGCCGCCGCTTCGGTCGCGCGGTCCATTGCCTTCTTGAACCGCGCCGTGGCGATCAGTTCCATCGTCCGCGTGATCTTGCGGATGTTCTTGACCGCCTTGAGGCGTTTCAGGACTGCTCGGGCTTTGGCCATTGGTGTTTTGTAGAACGGAATTCATTCCGTTCAGATCGGGTCAATCGTTGCTTGATGTCACGTACGGAATGAATTCCGTTCAACTCTGGAACGAAATGAATTTCGTTCTACTTTTTCTTGCCGGCGGCGCGTTGGGTTTTGAATTCTTCCAACGCGGCTTTCAGCATCTTTTCCGTGTCGTCGGCGAGTTCCTTCGTGTTGATAATCCGATCGCGAACCTCCGACTTCTGCTCTCGCATGAACTGCAACAACTCCTGTTCGGCCGTGGCGACATCGGCGACCGGCACGTCGTCGAACACCCCGTTCGTCCCGGCGAAAATGCTGATCGCCTGGTCGGCGAAGTGCAGCGGGGCGAACTGCGGTTGCTTGAGCAGTTCGACCATGCGGTAGCCGCGATCGAGCTGCGCCTGCGTGGCCTTGTCGAGTTCGGTACCGAGCTGGGCGAACGCTTCCAATTCGCGGAACGCCGCGAGGTCGAGTCGCAAACCGCCGGCAACCTTCTTGTTTTTCATGGCCTTCGTCTGGGCGTTGCCACCCACGCGCGAGACCGAGATACCGACGTTCACGGCGGGTCGGACGCCAGCGAAGAACAAGTCGGGTTCGAGGTAGATCTGCCCGTCGGTGATCGAGATCACGTTCGTCGGGATGTAAGCCGACACGTCCCCTTGCAGCGTTTCAATGATCGGCAGCGCCGTCATCGATCCGCCACCGAGTTCGTCGCTCAACTTGACCGCACGTTCCAAAAGGCGGCTGTGGCAGTAAAACACGTCGCCCGGAAACGCTTCGCGGCCTGGAGGCCGTCGCATGAGGAGCGACAACTGGCGGTAAGCGATCGCCTGCTTCGACAGGTCATCGTAAACCACGAGGGTGTGCTTGCCCTGATACATGAAGTACTCGGCCATTGCGGCCCCGGCATACGGGGCGATGTACTGCAACGGAGCCGGGTCGCTCGACGGAGACGAGATCACGACCGTGTAGTCCATCGCTCCGTTCGCGCGCAGAGATTCGACAATGCCCGCGACCGTGGACGACCGCTGGCCGCACGCGACGTAAAAGCAGAGGACGCCGTTCCCCTTTTGGTTGATGATCGTGTCGATGGCGATGGCGGTCTTGCCCGTCTTGCGATCGCCGATGATGAGTTCTCGCTGGCCGCGACCGATCGGCGTCATCGCGTCGATGGCCTTGATGCCGGTCTGGAGCGGTTCCTTCACCGGCTGGCGACCGGCAATGCCCGGCGCGATCATTTCAACCGGACGCGTTTCCGACGACAGAACCGGACCCTTGCCGTCCAGCGGATTGCCAAGCGGATCGACCACGCGGCCGATGACGGCATCGCCGACGGGCACGGACAGCAGCGCACCGGTCGTGCGGACCTCGTCCCCTTCGGAGATCTTCAAGTAGTCCCCGAGAATGATCACGCCGACCGAGTTCTCTTCGAGGTTGAAGACTTGGCCGCGCACACCGCTCGGAAACTCGACCATTTCGCCGGCCATCGCGTTGGCGAGGCCGTAAACGCGCGCGATCCCGTCACCGACTTCGATGACGCGACCGACTTCGCTGGTCTCAATCGTCCCGCGAAAGTCTTCAATTTCCTTCTGCAGAACTGAAGCGATTTCGTCCGCTTTGAATTTCATGGAGGCTCCTCTGGCGCAAACGACTCCGCAATTGTTTGAGGCGGGTTCGCAGCGAACTATCGTAGACGGTATCTCCCACTTGTATCACCAACCCACCCAGCAGCGCCGCATCGACTCGCGCGACCAGCACGGGCTGAAACGCGAATTCATTCCGCAGACGCTCTTCGAGGCCACGGCGTTCGTTGTCGTTCAACGGCCGGGCGCTGGTCACTTGAACTCGCCGCCGCCCCAAACGGTCTTCGGCGATGGCTCGCGCTTGACCGAGAATCACGCTCAGCAAATCCAACCGATCGTGCCGGGCGAGCACGCGCACGAAGTTCCCAAACATCTCGCTCGCCCGCGAACCGAGGACGCGGTCGACGATTCCCAATTTGTCATCTCGACTGATCATGGGAGACGTCAGCAACCGACCAAAATCTGGAGATTTTTGGAGCACGTCTTCCACAAACGAACCCAATTCCTCCAGCACGGCATCGGCCTGACCACCGGCGGCGTTGATGAGAGCCGAAGCGTAGACCTTCGCCACCGCCTGCGAACTGGGATCTTCCAGCACGCTGGTGATGCGAATCGGAATTGTCGTGGTTGGATCGGACATGGGTCAGGTGGGCTGCGCCCACCAATTCAGTTGTGATGGTGGTGGGCACAGCCCACCCTACATTTCAATTCTTTTGAGCGGACAGACTGGTTACGGCTTCGGTGATCAGCCGTTCGTGGTCACCGGCAGTCAGCGTGCGACCGATCACTTGTTCGGTCGCGGTCCACACGTTCTTGGTCATGTGCGCGAACAACTCATCCAGCGCCTGCTCCTTCGCCCGCTCGATTTCGAGCACCGCCCGGTGACGACTGGCTTCTGCTTCCTTCTGAGCCACGGCGACGATCTCTGCCTTCGTGTGATCGGCATCCCGCCGCGCTTCAGCCAAGATCGCCTTCACCTCTTCTTGGACTCGTTCGAGCTTTTCCTGATGCTGCACGAGCATCTTCTCGGCCTGAACCCGAGCGGATTCCGCATCGGCGATGTCTCGCTTGATTTGAGATTCACGACTGTTAAGCCCGACAATGAGTGGACCCCACGCGAACTTCTTCAGCACGGCCACGAAGACCAAAAACGTGATCAGGCTCCAGAGCGCAAGGTCTTGATCCGCCGGCTTGGCTGTGATCGGACCTTCCTGCGGATGGACTTCGTGCGCTGTCTTTTCGTGCCCAAGCACCTCTCCGGTCGGTTGACCAGCAGATTCAGAGCTTCCGCCGTGCTTTTCCTCCGCAGCTATCACGGCGGAGAAGCCAGCAATGGCCACGGGGATCACCAGTGTCAACACAAATATCAAACGGCGCATGACATGCCTCGGTAAGTCACACAGTCGAACGGACGCCGACACGCCACCGTGGCGCATCGCACACCGCCCACCGGGCTACTTGCTGATGATGCAAACGATCAACGCAAAGAACGTCACGCCTTCGATGAGCGCGGCGGCGATGATCATCGCCGTTTGGATCTTTCCGGCAACTTCCGGTTGCCGGGCCATGCTCTCCACGGCGGCCGAGCCAATCCGCGAGATGCCGTAACCGGCCCCGATGATTGTCACGCCTGCCCCGAAAGCTCCAGAGAAGCTGACGCCTCCGTCCGCAGCCATGGCTGGGAAACACAATCCAAAGAAGACCGCCAAGCTCAGCCCAACGATTCGAGTCACTGAATTCACGAGAGTTCTCCTCATTTTCACTGGTGACACGGATGAACAACGCGTATGCCCTGCGTCAGGCGTGCCCGCCTGCCGAACGCGACTTTCGTTAGTGTGGATGCACCGCTGTTCCAATGAACAGCGCCGCCAGAAACGCAAAGATGTATGCCTGCAAAAACGCCACGAACAATTCCAACATGCCAATCGCCACCTGACCAAATACACTCGCCGGAGCCACCAAGTAAACTAGATCGCTGTGCCCCACGACGGCAATGAACCCCAGAATCGTCGCGATAACGGTGTGACCCGCCATGATGTTCGCGAACAATCGCACTGCCAACACACCATGCTTGATCAACAAACCAACCAACTCAATCACCCAGATCATCGGCACCAAGCCGATCTTCAGCACGAACGGCAGGTCCATTGGCGGACAAAGGGCCTTCCAGAAGCCCATGAACCCGAGTTCACAACTGCCATAAAAAATCACAACGACCAAAGTCCAAATTCCCAAGACCGCCGTGACCCAAATGTGTCCGGTTGCAGAACCCATCCACGGGAACGCGCCCAGCAAGTTGCAGATCAGGACGTAGAAGAAACACGACCAAACGTACGGGAGATACTTGTCCGCGGGATGACCGGCAAGAGCGACCTTCACGTGGCCGTGGTGACCATGACCACGGTGACGATCGTCACCTTCGTGATCGTGCCCGTCGTGATCGTGCCCGTCGTGATGTCCCTCACCAATCGTGGGACGAACGACCTCATCGCGAATGAACAGCGCCATCGACTCCCAGAAATTCCACCACGCCCCTTCTGCCGGCTCGCCGGAAGCAATTCGCTTCGCCAAACCACGGAACACCCACAGGACAAACACCGCTGCAACAGTCTGCAACACCATGAATTTGGTTAGCTGCCAGTCTCCAATTTTCGGCAGCAGCAAATCGCCTCCCAAAAACTGTGGGAGTTCGAAGACCTGGCTGTCTCGAACGTGATGGAAAAAGTCGTCGCCGTGCCCAGCCATGAATCCGCCCGTGCTTGATACTGCTCTAGCCAGAATGAGACTTCAGCAACAACCGAGTCTCAACCGCCAGCGTGAACAAGTAGAACACCACCGCCCACACGCCAATAACCCGAAAGCCCCAGCCGGCCAAATGGGCAGCAGCCAAAACTCCCGACGCCACAAACAACAACCGCAGTCCCGTTCCGGCAAGGATCGCCCACGCCTTGGAATCCGGCCCCGAAAACCGATCGGCCAACCACAACACAAAGACTCCCGGCACGACGCACAGCACGGCGGAAAGACTTAGTCCCAGCCATCCATCACGTCCACCCAGCCAGTATGCCGGACCTGACAACACGATCCACAGCACGCCAGACATCCACATCAAACTCACACTCGGCTGTGACCAGAATCTCACGGCCGATTCACTCCCGTTTCTGATCCGACTGATCTGAATCCTCTTTGTCAGCCCGCTCCAAATCCTGCACCAACTGCCGGAGCGAAACCGTTCCCACCGCGAACCCGACAACCGCGCCGAGAATCACCAACCACGGCGCTGTTCCCCAAAGTTTGTCACACCACCAACCGACTCCCGCGGGGACAATCACCGTCAACGACACGTTCGTAATTCGCGAAGCCCACATCCAGCCAACCGCAAGCGGCGACTGTTGATTGCCGCGAAACTTCGCCACGACATCGCCTCTGGAGGGAATGAGGCGGGTAATCTAGCCGTCACCTCTCTCGCTGTCAAAGATGTCAGGTTACCCACTCAGGTTTTCCCGAAGCTGGAGCCTGCTGTTCTCAGATTTGAGATGCTCGTCCCGTCACGAATTGCTCCCTCCGCAACTTCTCGTCAACTTGGACATTGGATATTGAGTGTTGGGTATTGGACATTTCCGGGGTTCCAAACCGGTCAGGAACCGTTCGTTCATCGTTTCCAAACTCGACCACTTTGCCTAGCCTACGCGCCGTTGCCACAACGGTTCGCCACGAGGCCATTCCATGTCCGACTCTGCTTCCCGCTCGCTTCGGCAAGACGCCGTGACCATCTGGCAGGCCGGAGTGTCTGCCGTGCGGTCCGATCAATTGGTACGCAACGTGGTGCGACGGTCGGATGACACGCTGGTCGTGTGCGGCCACGAATTCTCGGTGTCAAAGCTGGGAAAGATCGTGGTTGTCGGTGCTGGCAAAGCGGGCGCGGGAATGGCGGCGGGGTTGGAAGAGTCTCTCGGCGATGACGTGGTGGACGGCAAAGTCGTCGGCTGGGTGAACGTGCCGGCCGATTGCGTGCGGCCGCTGCGGAAGATTCATCTCCACGCGGCGCGGCCCGCGGGCATCAACGAACCGACCGAAGCGGGCGTCGAAGGGACCGAGAAGATTCTCGAACTCGTCTCGCAAGTCGGGCCGGATGACTTGTGCCTCGTGTTGCTTTCCGGTGGCGGCAGTGCGTTGCTGCCGGCTCCGGTGCCGGGCGTGTCGCTACCCGACAAGCAAGCCGTCACACGGTTCCTGTCGCAAGCCGGCGCGAACATCACCGAACTCAACACCGTCCGGAAGCAACTGTCGCGAATCAAAGGAGGTGGCCTCGCGCGCGCCCTGTCCGCGGGCACGATGGTGACGCTCATCATTTCCGATGTCGTGGGCGACCCGCTCGATGTCATCGCTTCCGGCCCCACCGCCGCCGATTCGTCCACACCCGCTGATGCGCTAGCTGTTTTGAATCGTTTCGAAGCCACGTCGTCCGCAGTGCCGCAATCGGTTTTCGATTTCCTGACGACCGAGGCTGCGAAGACACACACCCAGCCCGCATCAGTCAGCGGAGTTTTCAACCACATCATCGGCAACAATGACGTGGCCATCAACGCGGCGGTGAAGAAGGCTCAGGAATTGGGCTATCCCGTCCACGCTGTCCGCTCGCGCGATCAAGGGGAAGCGACGCGAACTGGTTTCGAAATCGCCGAGGTTTGCAAAACTGTTCGCGATGTGAACTGGCCGGTGCCACCGCCGGCCTGTTTCATCACCGGCGGCGAACCGGTCGTGCTGTTTGCGAAGACCGACCAACCGCGCAAGGGAGGCCGCAACCAGCAACTCGTCCTGTCGGCTCTGAATTATTTTTGGGACGACGGCATGAATGGCATCGCGATCCTCTCGGGAGGCACGGACGGCGAAGACGGCCCGACCGACGCCGCCGGCGCCGTGGCCGATTCCGACCTGCTCCTCGCTGCCCGCCGCCTGGGCTTAAATCCCCACCGCTATCTCGACGTGCAAAACGCCTACCCGTTCTTCGAAGCGGCCGGCGGGTTACTCAAGACCGGTCCCACGCACACCAACGTGATGGACCTGCGCGTGGCGATTGTCGCTCGGAAGTAATCTGAAATCCAAACGCAGATTTCGCAGATTATCGCAGATGGTCAACAAATTGGACCGTTTGTCGACGGGTGTGACAGCACAGTGCTTCTCTGCGTCAATCTGCGGAATCTGCGTTTTTCCGGTCGGACGCCATCAAGTCGCATTGCCCGGTTTTCCAGCTCTCCGTATCATCCCGCCCCGCTGGTGAGGACCTCGCCGGTTTGCCCACGTCCGCGCAGAGATCAGGGATGATTCGGTCGCGACTGCTGTTTATCAAGCATCTGGTGTACGCCGTCTGCGTGCTGGTGCTGGCGTGCGTGCTGACGGAGATCGGCCTCCGGGTGTACGACTCGATGACCGGGCAGATCACGCGCAAGGAAACATTTGACCGCGGGTTGGTGTGCAAGTCGTGGCATGTGCATCACGAACTCAAGCCGTCGCAGCGGTTGATCGAGACCGACCCGGACTCCGGGCAGTCGGTGGAAGTACTTACCAACAGTCTTGGCTTGCGCGGTCCCGAAATCGCGGTCCCCAAACCGCCGGGTGTGTATCGCATCGTGTGCCTCGGCGATGAAGCCACGCTGGCTCCCAAGGTGGCCGAAGCGGATACGTTTTGCGCCCGGTTGCAACAGACGCTGCAAAGCCGCTCGCAGATTCCTATCGAAGTGCTGAACGCGGGAGTCCCCGGCGATTGTCCGTTGTTGGCGTATCTGCGGCTGCGTCGATCGCTCGTGTCGTTGCAGCCCGATCTCGTCTTGATGAATTTCGACATGTCCGACGTGGCGGACGATTATCGGTATCGCCGCCACACCGTCCTCGACAGCCACGGGGTGCCGCTGGCGTGTTCGCATCCGGACCTCGAAATGCCGCGGCACTGGGTCAAGTCAAACCCGCGAGTCGATCAACTCGACACGGAAGAATTCTTTCTGCTGCCGCAGTGGGGCAAGCAGAATCTCGGCTGGATGTGGAAGGAACAGGTGCAAACGAACGGCGGGCCATCGTCACCGCAGGCGCGCTATGCCTGGCTCGATGATCACCCGTCGGCCGACTGGTCGATGCACGTCGAACAAGCGTTCGAGCCGCTGCGGCATCTGGCCGACCTGGCCCACGGAGTGGCCGCCGACTTCGCCGTCGTCACGTATCCCGTCCCGTGGCAGGTGTCGTTGAAGGCGAGCAACGGTGACGGCGTGCGCCGCCGCGCGGGCGTCCCGGATGGTGCGATCTATCCCAACCGCAGACCGTTCGACCAACTGACGGAGTTCTGCCGCGATCACCAACTGCCCTTGCTCGACACGTCGCCGAAGTTTCAAAACTCCAACCGCGCCGAACAACTGTACTTCCACAACGCCCCGCAGTTCAGCCCCGACGGCCACGACGCCTACGCCGCCGAACTGGCTCTGTTCCTGATCCAGAATCTCCGTGGTCCGTGGAGCGAAGGGGCGACGGCACCGTCGTCGCCGCTGTTGCCGGAGGCACGAGTGCTGCCGAAGGGGGTGGACAGTGGACGGTGAACGGTGTCCAGAAGCCGCGAACTCTGGCAGTTGTTCCATGAACTTCAGATGATTGACTCGGGGATCGGCCGAACAGACGATTGACTGACAACGTCCATTCCGTTCACGTTTTCACCAACCACCGTCCACCAATCACCGTCCACCGTCCACCACCATGCACGCCATCGAAGCCGCTCGACTGTATTTCGACAAGGCCGCCGACCACCTCGGGTTGTCGTCCAACATGCGCACGCTGCTGCTCGTGCCGGAACGGGAAGTGAAGGTGCAGATCGCGCTGGAGATGGACAACGGCGAGATCGGCACGTTCATCGGATTTCGAGTCCAGCACAACAGCGCTCGCGGGCCGCTCAAGGGGGGCCTGCGATACCATCACGAGGTCGATGGCGACGAAGTCACCGTGCTCGCTTCGCTGATGACGTGGAAGACAGCCGTCGTCAACCTGCCGTACGGCGGGGCGAAAGGGGGGATCGCGATCGACGTCCGCAAACTCAGCGCGACTGAGCTGGAGAAAATCACGCGCAAGTTCGTGGACGAGATTCATGACGTCGTCGGTCCCGACAAGGACATCCCCGCGCCGGACATGGGAACGAACTCGCAGGTGATGGCGTGGTTCATGAATCAGTACTCGAAGTACCACGGCTTCAGCCCGGCAGTCGTGACCGGCAAACCGCTGGAATTGCACGGATCGGAAGGACGAGAAGAAGCGACTGGCCGAGGCGTCGTGACTGTGACGAAGGCGCTGCTCGAACGCTCCGGTCGTCAACTCGCCGGGGCGACAGTGGCTCTGCAAGGGTTCGGCAACGTCGGGAGTTTTGCCGCGAGATTCTTCCACGATGGGGGTGCAAAAATCGTGGCCGTCAGCGATCAATTCGGTGGCGTGTCGAATCCCGCCGGCCTCGACATCCCCGCGCTGTTGGCTCACGCTCGTGACAACAAAGCGGGTGTGAAGGGTTTTTCCGGCGGGCAGTCGATCACTAATTCCGAACTATTGGCGGCCGAGGTCGATCTACTCGTTCCGGCGGCACTCGGTGGCGTGCTGACGGCGGCCAACGCGCGCGATGTCCGGGCGAAGTTCATCATCGAAGCCGCCAATCATCCGACACATCCCGATGCGGATGAAATCTTCAACCAGCGCGAGATCGTCGTCCTGCCCGACATCCTCGCCAACGCCGGCGGCGTGACCGTCAGTTACTTTGAATGGGTTCAAAACCAGCAACACTTCCGCTGGGATCTGGCCAAAGTGCGGCAGGAACTGGACCGGATCATGGTCGAAAGCTTCGACAAGGTGTGGACCATGGCCACGGAGAAACATGTGTCGCTGCGAACAGCGGCGTACATCATCGGGTTGGGTCGCGTCGGTCGCGCCACTGTGCTGGGAGGAATTTGAACAGGATTTGCGATTGCCGATTTTCGATTTTCGATTGTGAAGTTGTATCGCAATCACAAGTCGCAGCGGGGCGAAGTAATCGCAGTCGCCGAAGTGCCGGATTCTGAGATGCTATCCGGAAAGGAAACAAGCCTGTCCGCAGATTTCACAGATTTCGCAGATTGGAACGACCGACTTGAATCTGTGGAATCTGCGGATCTGTCTGGCTCCTTTCCGGATAGCATCTGAAATCAGGTTCGATGCGTTTGGAGTTCAAATCGGAAATCGGAAATCCCCATGCCCGTCACCCCTCGCGAGAAATCGCTCGCCAAGTGCCCTCTGTTTCAGGGCATGTCATCGTCCGAATGCGCCGAAATCAACGGCCTGCTGGAGTCGCAATCGTTCGCGCCCGGGCAAACGATCATCAAGGAGGGAGAGTCGCTCCAGTTCATCTGGATCGTGACAAAGGGACAATGTCAGGTCGTGAAGAATCTGTCCGACGGAGGCGAACGCGAGTTGGGCCTGTTTGCCGCGAACGACGTGTTCGGCGAGATGTCGTTTTTCTGCGGCGGCCCACACTCGGCCACCGTCCGAGCACAAACCGAAGTCGAAGTCGCTCGGTTGCCGCGCGACAAGTACGACCTCTTGCTGCGCGTCGGTTCGATCGCCGCCTACAAACTGGCGTTCAACACAATCGGCGTGCTGACCGATCACCTGCGCAAGACGGTCGAATGGGTCGGCAAACTGATGCAGAAGTCCGGCCAGGAACCGCACCACGAAGAGTGGCAGGAATTCCGGGACAAGCTGCTCTCGGGATGGAAGTTCTGAGAACGCACCGTGAGTTAGCACTACTCCACGACGAGTCGAATCGAACGGATCAAATGATCTCGGCAGGTGGAGCGACAGCGAATGCGTCAGGCCAGCCGCCGTGTTGGTTGATGACTTCGTCGATTTCGGACATCAGGCGGATGGTGTTGGTCAGGGCGACGATGATTTTGTGGTAGTGGGCGATGTCGTCGGCAGAGAGCGGGCGGCCTTTGCGGTCCTTGAGCCACTTTTCGCAGACCTGATAGCAGCCGATGTTGAAGTTCCACACAGCCTCGGATACGCCGCGAAAGCCGCTCGATTGCGCCTTGTCGAGCCAGACGGTGCCAGTTCCTCTGCTCGCGGACGTAGCCGAAGTCGCCGGACTTCGGGCTGATTTGAGGTCGGACTGAACTCTGGCGAGTTCAGCTACGGCGGAAGTGGAGAATCATGCGAGAACATCATCGCGCACGTCGTCGTCGACTACCTTGGATGCGGTCCACGATTCTTGCTGACTCATTCGGTGAGAGCGAGAGGGTGGAGAATATTATCTGATCGATGGTGTGTCGTTGACGCGAAATATCAGCCTCAGTTGTTTTGGTCTTCGTACTGATGATGTCGCGAACAAGATTTCGAAGGCGCTCACTATCCGCACGACTGAATGTAGGTACAGGGATTTCCCGAACATTTGTCGGTGTGAAGTTGATGCCCCCGTCCATTCCGAGACTCCCGTAGCACTCTTTTAAGAAAAACGTTGTGATGGCTGAGTTTAGCACGGCAAGAAGCACGAAGGGACAACAGTCGTTGCGAAAACCTTGCAACACGACGGTGGACTTGCCGGCAATCCAATCGCCGTTCTCGTCGAAGAATGCCTCAAAATGGCGGATCCCTGTGATGATGATCTTTGGTGACGCCATCTGAAGAAATCTTCGAGGGAATCCAGTGCGAAATGCGGTTCGCGAAACCACCGGCCATCGGTACTTCTTTTTCAGGTATGTCGTGTCAACCTTTCCCCACAGGGCGACGTACGGATCGATGCTCCCAGTATTCAAGAAGCGGAAGTCCTTCGACGTTGGCGAGCTCGAATCTCGGATGTAATCCGAGAGTTGGTACGCTTCGGAAACAGTAAATGCAGATTTGACATCGCAAATTGTTCCAAGTTTGGGACCCATGTTGACGCAGCGCGTCACGAGGTCAAGGTTTTCGGAAAGCAGGATTCCCCAATCGGCACACTCGGCGTTGACGACGTCACTTCCCACAGACACACTGCCGATGAGTTGATGACCGTCGGCATATCGATGGACGCGAACTGTGCTGGCTCCTTGTGCGATGGCCCAGGAATGACGGATTCCAGCGGGGGTGCGAGAATGGTCCCCTGAAAGGAGTTCGCCATGAGCAAGAAACACGTTCCTGCGGTTGTCGAGTCGTCGATGCCATCGCCCCAATCGCGGCGGTTCACTGACGA
>JACRIH010000443.1 GCA_016235885.1 Planctomycetales bacterium
CGACATTGGAAGACGTGTTCATTCAGCGCACGGGGCGTCGGTTTGAGGATGTTCCAAATTCAGATACCACCTTCTCCAACAACGGGAGACGGGAGCGCAGCGGAGGAACACGCCGATGACGCCATCAGCGCCCACCAACATCACAATTCGGCAAGCCTTCTGGCTGCCGATCTGGACGCTGACTGTGCGAGAACTGGTGCGGTTCTTTCGCCAGCGGACTCGCGTGATCGGTGCGTTGGGGCAACCGGTGTTGTTCTGGATTCTGTTCGGAGCCGGCTTGCGCGGTTCGTTCACACCACCGGCGTGGGCGTCAAGCAAAATGTCGTATCAGGAATACTTCTTCCCCGGCGTGGCGGTGATGATCCTGCTGTTCACAGCGATCTTTTCGACGATCTCGATCATCGAAGACCGCCGCGAGGGATTCTTGCAGGGAGTCCTCGTCGCTCCAATTTCGAGGCTGTCGCTGGTGCTCGGCAAGCTGTGCGGTGGAACGGTGCTCGCTGTGCTGCAGGCTTCCCTGTTCATGGCGCTGGGACCGCTGCAAGGGATCGAATTCACGCCCGCTTCGATTGTCGCGATGCTGGCATTTCTAACGCTGCTCGGGTTCACTCTGACGGCGCTGGGATTTCTGATCGCCTGGCCGCTCGATTCGACGCAGGGTTTTCACGCGATCATGAGCATCTTTCTGATGCCGATGTGGCTGCTCTCCGGTTCGTTCTTTCCCGCCGGCGAATCGGTGTGGCTCGGCTGGGTCATCCGGCTCAACCCACTGACCTACGGCGTGGCCGGTCTGCGCCGCTTGATGTACTGGAATCAACCGCTTTCCGACACCGGTCTGCCGTCGCTTCCGTTGTGCCTCGCGGTGACGTGTTTGTTCGGAGCGGTGTGTTTGTCTGGCTGCGTCTGGCTGGCGAACCGGCGAGTTTCGCGGGATGCGAGGTAGTGAGATGAACGTGAATCGTGGATCGTGGATTGTGGTTCGTCCTCCCTTGCGGATCGTGCTGCAACGAGAACATGCCGAGCACTCAGTACTGAGTACTGAGTACTCAGTACTCAGTACTCAGTACCGAGTGTGGTTCAGATGGTTGGCGCTGTCACTCCTGGCTCTCGGCGGCCTGTTAATCGCGTCGTCGCCAACACTCGCTGACGATCCGCCGCCAATGTGGGACCCTGCCGGGATCGACGATTTCGAGTTCATCGAGCGCAGCGGAAAGACGATTCGCAAACAGGATTTGCTTGGCCGCCCGTGGCTCGCCTGCTTCGTGTTCACGCGCTGCGCTGGTCCGTGTCCGCGCGTCACCGAGCAGATGAAAAAACTCCAAGATCAACTCCAGGAGACGAACATCCAGCTCGTCACGTTCGGTGTCGATCCCGAATATGACACGCTCGAAGTCCTTCAAAAGTACGCCAACTTCTGGCGAGCTGATGCCGACCGCTGGTGGTTCATCACGGGCGACAAGGTACCAATGTACCGCTTGATCCAAAAATCCTTCCGGCTGCCGGTGGAAGAAACCACAGGCGAAGATCGCAAGCCGGGGTTCGAGATCATCCACAGCACGAACATCATGTACGTGGATGCAGAAGGGCGAGTGCGAGCCAAGTTCAACGCGACGAAAGACGAGGACATGGCCAAGTTGCGACGGATCGCCCTCGACAAAGATCCGTTGCCGCCCGTGGGCGTGCCGGCCGAGACTTCACCGACGTCACCCGATTCCGGGCCGGTGATGAAGTTCGATCCCGTGTCAGGTTCTTTCCGATTCGAAGCGGGCGCCGCTACTGCCGACGCCGTGATCGCTGATCCGCCGGCTCGACAACTTCCCGATTGGGTGTTGCTCTTGCCGAAAGTCAACGCGTCGTTGAATGGACTGGCCACGCTGTTGTTGATCGGCGGCTTCGTCTGCATCAAGTCGCGATTGGTTACGGCTCACAAGGCGAGCATGCTGGCGGCGTTCACGACATCGGTCGTGTTTCTGGCCTGCTACCTGTCCTATCATTTCGCGCTGCGGCACTTCACGGGCGAAAGCTCCAAGCGATTTGAGGCCGTTGGAGTGGTGCGAACAATCTACCTCGTGATCCTGTTCACGCACGTTGTGCTCGCGGCCATCGTTCCCGTGCTGGCGGCGAATACGATCTACCGCGGGCTGACCGGGCAGTGGGATCGACACAAGCGGATCGCGCGAATCACGTTTCCAATCTGGCTTTACGTGTCGGTCACCGGCGTTATTATCTACCTCATGCTGTACCACTGGCCTCAGGGTTAATGCCATGTTTCGTCGCTGTTTGGTAGCCGCCGCCACGATTCTGATTGCCGCTTTGCCGCAGGTTGTCTGGGCCTGCCCAATGTGTGCCGAAACGGTGGCCGCTGACGACAACCTGCCGAAGGCGTACATGTACAGCATTCTGTTTATGATGGGGATGCCCGCGATCCTGGCGTCCGGCTTTGGCTTCGCGTTCTATCGGCTCGTGAAGAAACAGCAGGCGTTGCACGCCGCAGCAATGGCGGCCGTAGCGGAGACGCAAAGCGAACCTGAACCAGTTGAGGAATTGGTCGGCAGTGTCGCTGACTGACTGATCGTAGACGTAGTGCCAAGTCCAGCCGGTAGCCCTACCAGTTGACCGTCATTCCGCCGTACGCCGACAGTCCCGGTGTGCCGAATCCGAAAACTTCCTGGTAGCGCTCGTCGAACATGTTATCCACGCGAACGTAGACCTGCGACCGTTTTGTCAGGTCGTATGTTCCGGTGGCGTTCAGAACGATGTACGGGTCGAGCACCACGCGCGTCGCGGGGAATGTGGCAAAGTCATTGTCTTCTCGCTGCCCGACGATGTTCGCGTTGACGTTCAGCGTCGCCCGATCATCCAACACGCGGCGGGTCAAGCCGACGTTGGCGCGGTCGATCGGGCGGCGGAGCAACTTCAATCCGGTGGCCTTGTCCACGGTGTTGAGGTGCGTGAAGGTCGTCGTGATCGTCGTCACGTCGTCCCACTGGAAGACGGCGCTCAGTTCGACACCCATCGACGCGGCGGCTCCCACGTTGAAAAACGAAAACGTGGCGGGGTTGAAGTCGATCAGGTTGGTGAAGTCATTTCGAAAGTACGTGGCACCGAGGACCACCTGGCCATCCCAGAACGGTTGCTCGACACCGTAGTCCCAGCCGAAACTTTCCTCGGGCCGCAGGTTCGGATTGCCGGAGAAGCCGTCGAACAATTGGAAAATCGTCGGGGCCTTGAACCCCGTGCCGATGCTTCCGCGGAACGCAGTCTCCGTGACAGGCAACCGGTAGAGGGATGTCGCGCGATACGTGGTGGCCGTCCCCGCCTGACTGTAGTTATCCTGCCGGATGCCCAGCGTCGTCACGGATCGATTGTCGAAGAGGCGAATCTGATCCTGCGCATACACGGCCGCATCACGCAGCGCCTGCGTGGGTGAGACGCTGTCGAACGGTCCGAACGCCGAGGTGCTCGTGAAAGCGGATTCGCCATTCTCCTCCTGGTAGCTGGCTCCGACAGTGGCGGTGTTCGATTCATGAAGGAAGAAGTTGTTTTGCCAGTCGAGCAGCCGGGTGTTGCCCTGAAAATTGGAGAAGAACGAATCGAGCGGCCGCAGGAAATCGACCGGGTTGATGTTCTTGCGGCGGTGATCGGCCGTGCTGAACGACAGCTTTTGCTCCCAGATTTCGTTCGACTCCAGGAATCTGATTTGCGTCCGCGTGAAAACCTGTTCGGTGTTGTTCCTCGCGTTGGGATCGTCCTGATTCGGACCGCCGCTATTGTCGATGTCCGCCGAGCCGTTGTTGTAGCGGAACACGAAGTCCACGTCGAAACGGTCAGTTGGTGTCCAGCCGGTCCGTCCGGAAAGAGTTCCGAGTTGAAACCCATCCGTTTCGGTGTTGCCCGGCAGACGACGATCGGCGGCGGAAATGCCATTCGTGTTGAAGTACGATCCACCGACCGAGTAGTGAAACAAGTCGTTGCCGCCACTGACATTCCCGGCCGCCTGCCCGGTTCCGAACGATCCACCCATCGCGCTCAGTCGCCGCTGCATCGCGCCTTGTCCTTTGCGAGTGATGATGTTGATCACGCCTCCGATCGCGTCCGACCCGTACAGCACGCTCTGCGGGCCGCGGATGACTTCGATCCGTTCAATGTTGTCCACCGAGAGATTCGAAAAGTCGAATGCTCGCCCCGGCGAAATCGGATCGTTCATCGGGATGCCGTCGAGCAAGACCTTCGTGTGTTCGGAGTTGGCTCCGCGGATGAACACAGACGTGACGCGACCCGGTCCACCCTGCTGTGCGACATCCACGCCGGGCAAGCCGCGCAGGAGTTCCTGCACCGTGGTTGCGCGGCGCTCCTCAATTTGTTCGCGGGTGATGACGCTGACCGAACTGCCTGTCTGGCCCAGCGGCACGCCGGTGCGAGCCGCGGACTCAATCACCGTCGCGCCGGACGTGGCACTTCCCTGGCCACCGATGGCGGAGCGATCACCGATCACGCGAGTCTCGGGAATCTCCGGGAGTTGTGATTCGGCCGGCACTGTGGCGGCACCCTCAGTCGGTGCGATCGGTGAATCGAGGGGCTGAGGCTGAGCGAAAACAGACGGGACGAAAAGCAGGCCGGACAAAACGGCGGCCGCCGCACGCAATCTGCGCGACATGAATTTGCTCCTTACTTTCCCTCGAGGAAAGAGCTGAGGACGGCGTCCGGACCAGATATCCTGGCTAGGGTTCAACCTTCAGCTCACCTTCCCAGTCTTCACGAGACCAGTGGTGCGAGAGCTGTTGTCACCCTGACAGTCGCGGGGCGGCGGGAGCTTAGACTCGGCGGCGAATTGCCGACGAGGCACTCCACTTCCCTGAAATCCAGACGATTCGAATTGTGACTTCTGACGACCTTCGCGAACGAGGGTCACTCTCTATTTTCGGCTGGCACCGACTGCGCGAGTGAGCACGATTGATCCGGAGAGTGCAACAGTAGGGATTTGAGCGAGAGCCGAGTTTGGGATGTGCCGAGGGTAACGGTTGGGCAGGCATCGACAACTCGCAACTGTCACGATGTAGCCCTGTCGCTCCGCGACAGGAAAGCCGAGTCGTTCAGCGACGTCGTTCGTGCGTGGGTCGGAAAGGAGCATCCCGCGTCGTCTGGGTGTTTGGCTTTCCTGTCGCGGAGCGACAGGGCTACTACTCTGCCACGCCGGGACCACGCAAAACTCGTCCCGGCCGAATGCCGGACCAGCGACCATCGTCCAACACGACTTGTCCATTGACGATGACGAACCGGAAGCCATTGGAGGTTGCCAACGGTTCGGCAAAGGTGGCTCGATCGGCAACCTTCGCCGGATCGAAGACGACGAGATCGGCCGGGAGACCGGCCGCCAATCGGCCGCGATCATGGAGCAGGACGTCATTGGCCGCGACAGAAGTCATGCGAGCGACGGCTTGTTCGAGCGACAGGACTCCGAGATCGCGGACGTAGCGCGAGAGGATTATCGGGAACGACCCGGCTGCTCGCGGGTGCGACGCGATGCGCGATCCACCCGCCGGTCCGACATCCGTGCAGAACGAGATGAATTCCTGGCGCATCGCGAGAATCAGATTCACCTCGGACATTGTCTGCGGCATGGCGAAGGCGTCCCGGCGGGCGGCGTCGAAGAACACGTCCCACGGGTCTCGCGCCACCTTTGTCGCGATCGCTGAGATCGTTTCGCCGTTGAGCCTGCCATACGGTTCGCCTGACATCGAACCGAGCACCACGCGATTCCAATTGAAGCCGCTGTGTCGGAACCAATTCTCGTAGTCGCTGCTCGTTTCCATTTCGCGGCGAATCTCAGCGCGAGTCCCGGCATCATCCAGCTTGCGTCGCAGGGCGACGGAACCCTCGGCCGAGTGACGCGGATGAATGAACGCGGACGCTCCCAGCCCGTTGTTGATGTACGGGTACACGTCGGCAGTCACTTGTTGTCCCACCGCGCGCGCCGCTTTGATGCGGGCGATGGCTTGTTCCATCTTCCCCCAGTTCTGCTGACCCGCCGCCTTGAGATGAAAGATATGCACCCGCGTTCCCGCTCCGGCTCCGATCGCGAGCGCCTCGTCGATCGCCTCCAGCAGGCGGTCACCCTCGTTGCGCATGTGGGTGTAGTACCCGCCGCCGAACTCGCCGGCCACCTTCGTCAGTTCGATGATTTCTTCCGTTGGTGCGTACACCGCCGGTGGATAGATGAGCGCAGTCGAAACTCCGATGGCTCCGGCTCGCATCGCTTCCCGAACGTGCTCGCGCATGCGTTCGAGTTCTGCGGGCGACGCGCGACGGTCCACGTCGCCGAGGATCGCACTCCGGACCTGCGTGTGTCCGACCGTCTGCACGGAGTTGATCGGCATCCCGACGGCTTCCAGCTTGGCGAAGAACTCGGCCATCGACGACCAACCGGCTTGCTTCGCCGCATCGCCGATCAGCGGCGCGTCGGAAACTCCCTCACCGCAGTTGATCGTGGTGATCCCCTGAGTGAGCAGATTGATCGCGGCTTTGGGATCGGTCAGAAACGGCGCGGCAGTTTGCCCCATCATGTCGATGAACCCCGGCGCGACGACGAGTTCCGACGCATCGATCGTCCGCTGGGCCTTTGTTCCCGGCAACCGACCCACCCCGACAATCTTTCCGCCGCGGATCGCAATGTCGCCGTGATACCACGGAGCGCCCGTTCCATCGACAATCCGGCCACCACGCAGGACGAGGTCGAATTCGTCGGCCGCGCTGACGGCGGAGCAAGTCGCGATCAAAAGACTCACGACGGCAAGCGAAGCAGCAGCATTACGCATGGTGTGTTGCCTTTCCTCACTTCTCTCATCGGGAGAGGTGCCGGGGGTGAGGGATTGCCGAATGGAGGCAGTAGTCCACATTTCCATCCACGCACCCTCACCCCTAACCCCTCTCCCGGAGGGAGAGGGGACCCAGTCAATCAATTCTCCAACGCTCTTCCCGCACCATCACCCGGCTCACGGCGTCGCGGTCGATGGTCACGCCCAGTCCCGGCTTCGGAAGTGCGGGTGCCCAGCCACCGCGGCCGAACGTGAGGTCTTCCTTGGTCAACCGCTCGCCAACGAGGAAGCGGTCAAAGCTGCCTTCAAGATACCGAATGTCGGCGACTGAGCAGGCGAAGTGGCGGCCTGCTGCTGACAAGATGCCCGTCTCGCCAACCTGGCAGCCGAGTTGGAATCCCAGCCCCGCGCCGTTCGCCAACGCCGCGAGTTTCAGCGAGTTGACGAAGCCGCCGCATTTCGAGAGGCGGATGTTGAACAGATCGCACGAACCGCGTTCGATGGATCGCTGTGCGTCGGTGAGGCTGCACAGCGATTCGTCGAGCATGATTGGCACGCCGAGCCGGGGCCGCAGCGAGGCCAAGCCGTCGACCTGCGCGTGCGGGACTGGTTGTTCGAGCGACGTGATGCTGAACGGTCGCAGCGGTTCCCAGCGGGATTCGAGGTTGTCGCACGTCCACGCCTCGTTCGCGTCCACGCGGATATCCACATCAGCGCCGACCACCTTGCGAAAATTGGAGATCAGTGCGGCATCATCCACATCGGCAACGCCCACTTTCATTTTGACCTGCCGGAATTTGTAGTACTTGATCTTCCACGCCCGCACCCAGACGCGAAACGAATTCATCGCCGTCACAGCCGCGCTGTAGCGCACGCGGTCGGCCGACTGCCTGATCGCCAGGGTTTCGGGGACGAGCGACGTTACGTCGGAGAGCGGCCGATCTGTCGCGCGGCCCACGGCATCCAAAACGGCGATTTCAACGGCGCAGCGGGCCGCGTGCCCGAAACAACCGCGACCGTCGGTGCCCTCTGGGATCAGTTTCAGCCGGTCGCACAATGCCACCGCGCCGGCCAAGTCTGAAATGCGGCCGCCGAGTTGTTGCGGCAGGTTCGACTGCCGCAAATGTTCCTGCGCCGTGTCGATGGTTTCACCTGTGACATACGGACGCGGCAGCCCTTCACCCCAGCCCTCAGTGCCGTCATCGAGCCGGCAGCAGACCACGAGCGTGTCGTTTTCGTCCCGCGTGTGCGATGCGTGACGAATCCGCCCCAGCAGCGGAATACGAACATGGTACGCGGTGAGTTCGGCGATGCGCATAGGGCAAGGTTAGCCAAGTCGCCAGCGCTTTCCAGCGACTGCGGCGAAAAGCGGAGCTATCGCAGAGGTGCCAGTGGCCCGCAGGGCCGATAGAATCCGAGACATGAGTACCGACGGTCTAGTCCGGACCAAGGGGTTCGGACCACTATGGACGTCCCGATAGAATCTGAGCCATGAGCACCGCCACTTCATTCCGCAACCATGTGTTCCTGGGGACGACTCAAAGTCTCTGTCCGGAATGCCTGGCCCTCGTGCCGGCCAAGATTCTGTCTCGCGAGGGACGGATCTACTTTCGCAAGCATTGCCCGACGCATGGCGTGCGGGAGGATTTCGTTTGTTCGGACGTGGCGCAGTACGACCGGATGGAGTTCAACGTCCCCGGCCGCGTGCCGCGCGAATTTGGTGCGGAGGTGGACCGCGGCTGCCCGTTCGACTGCGGGTTGTGTTCCGAGCACGAACAGCACACGTGCATCGGGCTGGTCGAGATCACCGAATCGTGCAACCTCCAGTGTCCGATGTGCTACGCCTCGAGCGGACCGGGAGGCAAGCACCTGACGTTTGAGGAATGTCAGCGGGCCATCGACCGGCTGGTGCAGGTCGAAGGACGGCCCGAAGTGTTGCAACTGTCGGGAGGCGAACCGACGATCCATCCTGAGTTCGCCCGCGTTTTCGATTACGCCTGCGCGCAGCCGATCGACATAGTGATGGTCAACACCAATGGCATTCGCCTGGCTCACGACGCGGTACTCGTAGAGCATCTGGCCCGCCAGCGGCACCGGTGCGAAGTGTACTTGCAGTTCGATGGCTTTCGGGATTCGACCAACCTCCGCCTGCGTGGCGAACCGCTGGTGGATGTGAAACTGCGGGCGATCGAGGCGCTCGGCCGAGCCGGGTTGAGAACGATCCTCGTGACGACGTTGCAAGCCGGCGTGAATGAGGATGAGATCGGTGCGATTGTGAAGTTCGGGCTGGAGCGGCCGTGGATCACCGGCGTGAGCCTCCAGCCAGCGACGTACTCAGGGCGACACGTCCTGCCGGAAGTGCTCGAACGGCGGATCACGTTTCCGGATGTGGTGCGGGCCATCGCGGAACAGACCGACGGGCTGTTTCGCGAGGACGATTTCCTGCCGCTGCCGTGCGCGCACCCGAACTGCCATCAGCTCACCTACGCGTACCGCTCCTCGGGAACAGTGATCCCGCTCACGCGGTTTATCGACGCGAAAAGCAACCTCGATCTGCTGGCGAACGGCATCACGTTCACGCGACCTCGGGCGCGGCAGTTGATCGAACGACTGCTCGGCCGGATGGGGAGTTGTGGATCGACCGGGTGTTGCGAACCGGGTTCTGAAGCGTTGTCGTCGCTGCCCGTGGTGACAACGATCTCTGCTATCAATCCGCTGCAAGCTGCCGCGAGAGAATTCTTCACCAAGGGAGTCGAGGAATCCCTATCGCCGAGCGATGTGTTCCGGATTACGATCACGTCGTTCCTGGACGCCTACAATTTCGACGTGCGGCGGCTGATGAAATGTTGCATCCATCACGTGTTGCCGAGCGGTCATGTGATTCCATTCTGCGCGTACAACGTGCTCTATCGCGACGGCCACGTGCCGCTCCCTCCGGTTGCGCGAAGGTGAACTGTTTGTGAGTGTAGTTGCGGCCCTCGCGGGATGTGCTTCCGTCCCGTGTCGATTCAAAAGAAAACCCGGCCTCGCGATGAGGCCGGGTTTCTGAAGTTCACGAGATGGCGAGGCAGGATTATTGACCAACGAGCACGGCACTCAGATCATTGGCCAAGCCGAGTCCCCGTTCGAGCTGCTGGCCGACTTCCTGCCAGAAGTTGTCGATCTCGGTCGCAGAACTCTCCCTTGCTGCCGCCGTTTGGCGGGGCTGGACGGACGTGAGCGGCCGGCCATCCGCAGCGGATGGCGACGGACTCACGAGTGGACCGACGAGCGGTGAACCAATTTGAATTGTGCCGCGATCGACACCCGACCGGCTGACCGATTGGTTCTGGCCGCCGAACGCGACCAGACCACTCGTCACGGCGGATGTGGTCGACGAGAACTGGGACAGACTACTCGACTCTGCGAGAGCGGGTGCCCCGCGAGCGACCGCCAAGATTGGTGGAATGCCCGAAGCGGAGACGGGGAAGGCGAATCCGAAGTCGGAATGGCGGACCCAGATGCCGGGGAACTGCGCCAAGATGGTATCGCGTTGGGTCGCGCTTTCAGTCAGCAAGTGTGTTCCGCTATTTGTGTTGTACAGCCGGAAGATGGGCACTGTGCCCAGAACCTGCTGGGTGAAGATATAGCCTTCATCTTTTTCGTACCGGTAGCCCAGCGTGACCAGGAAGTCTCTTTCCGCAGTGTTCGCCGTGTAGTAGTGGCGGTTGTTGTTGGGGTTGTACAAGCGATGGATTTCATGCATGAACCGCTGTGACGGGACCTGAACCGGAATCTCGCCGGTGGCCACGTCGAAGCCGGGCCGGCCGGTGTTTTCGTCCCGATATCCCAGAGCCGTCACCGCGTTGTTGAATTCGCCCACGGTCATCGTGAAGAAGTGGTAGTCTGTCCGTGGGTTGTAGGATCGCAGGTAACGGATGATCGTGGTGACGTCGATCGTCACGGTGGCCGCGACGACCGAGCCTGTGCCGGTGGAATCGATGGCTCGCAGCACGAAAGCCGGGAGCGACGCGTTCACGTTGTTGGGCGGTGTCCACACCAGCGAGTCGTTCGGACCAATGCTCGTGGCCGCGGGAGTGGTTCCGGGGACAACGGCCACGCCACCCTTTGTGAGCGTACCGTTGATCACTTGTTCGACTCGCAATTGGGTCACATCTCCGATATCGACGTCGGCCGCCCCCATGGCTGCCAGCAGCGTGGCGTAGGCGATTGTAAACGGGTCGCCGGCCACGGCGATCCGCAGGGCGGGCGTCGCGTTACCAACGGTGGGGGCGTCGTTCACCGACGTGGTCGTCAGGGCGACCGTATCGGTGTCGGAGAGCGATCCTCCCGATCCGCTATTTCCCTGGTCGTCCGTCGTCATCGTGAAGCTGGCGGAGCCGTTGAAATTGGCATTCGGAAAGAATGTCAGGTTGTTGAGCGCCGTGTTCAGGTTGGCCAGCGTGCCGGTAAACGACATCGAGGTGTTCTGAGTGCCGTTGCCCGACAAGAATGTCAAGCCGCTGGTCGATCCCAGAGACAACGTTCCGTTGGCGGTTGTCAGCACGACTCGCAATACGCCTGAGCGGGCATCCACATCGTTGATCGACACGCGGTTGTTGTTGGTCGTGTTGAACACGAGCGAACCATCTTCAGCAACCGTCTGCACTCCTGGAAGGCTGTTGACCGGTGCGTCGTTTACGTCGTTGACCGTGATGTTGATCGTGTCGGAATCGGAGAGTGGTCCACCAGTCCCGGTGTTTCCCTGGTCGCCCGTCATGACTTGCAGCGAGGCCGCACCATTGAAGTCCGTCGTGGGCCGGAACTGCAACCCGTTGAGCGCTGTGTTGAGGTTGGCCAGCGTGCCGTCGAACACGTAGCCGATCCCGGCCGAGCCATCACCCTGCACGAGTGTCAGTCCATTTTGTGTCGGCAATTGGATCAACCCGCCAATGGGGAACAGCGTCAGTCGCACGGTGGAACTGCCGGCATCCACGTCGCTGAGGGTGATTGCCTTGCCATTGGCCGCCGAAAACGTCACCGGGTCCTCGTCGTTCGTGGTCTGTGCTCCTGGAACGCTGTTCACCGGTGCATCATTGACCGCGTTCACGGTAATGTTGAGGGCGTCGGTGTCGGTGAGCGTGCCGCCGGAACCCGAGTTCCCCTGGTCGTTCGAGACCATCGTCAGAGTCGCCGTGCCGTTGAAGTTGGAGGTGGGCGCGAACGACATGCCTGTCAGAGCGGTGTTGATCGCCGCGACGTTGCCGGTGAAAGTCATGGTGGCGTCGGTCGTCCCGTCACCTCCCGAGAACACCAGCCCGGCAATCGTGGACAGAGTCAACGTGCCGTTGGTCGCTGTCAGGGTGACACGCACCGAACTGGAGCCGGAGTCAACGTCCGTGATCGAGATGGCGTTACCCAACCCGCTGGCGAAGACTTTGGCTGTGTCTTCGTCCGTCGTTTGGGCGGCCGGCAGGTTGTTGACCGGAGCGTCGTTGACCGGGTTGACGGTCAGGTTGACCGTCACCGTGTTGCCGGTGTTAATGCCGCCGTTCAGGATGCCGCCATTGTCCTGCACCTGATACTGGAAGCTGTCCGGACCGTTGTAGTTCAAGGCCGGCGTGTAGGTGAAGCTGCCATCGGCGTTCAAAGACAACGTCCCATTGAGCGGGTCCGTCACCTTGACCGCGTTCAGCACATTAGCCGGCGTGTCGTTGGGGTCCGTATCGTTTGTCAGCACCCCTTGGGCCGCAGCGATCGTGAGCGGCGTGTCTTCGTTCGTGGTGTAGCTGTTCGCGACGGCCACCGGCGGATCGTTCACTGAGGTGACTGTGATGTTGATCGAATCAGTGTCAGAGAGGACACCGCCGGAACCCGAATTTCCCAGATCGTTCGTGGCGATCGTCAACGACGCGGTGCCGACGAAATTCGCAGCCGGCAGGAACGACGTCCCCACCAGAGCCGCATTGATGGCGGCCAGCGTACCGGTGAACGTCATGCTGGCATCGGATGTGCCATCTCCCGTCGTGAAGATGAGGCCGGTTGTCAGTCCGAGGGTGGCGGTACCGTTGGCCCCGGTGAGCGTGACGCGAACCGAGCTGCTGGCGGCATCGACATCGGTCACCGAGATCAGGTTGCCGTTCGCGACATTGAAGAGGCGGGCGGTGTCTTCCAGATTCGTTTGGGCTGCGGGAACGTTGTTCACCGGGGCGTCATTGACGGCATTCACGGTGATTGTGACGGTCACGGTGTTGCCCACGAAGTTGCCGCCGTTCAGGATGCCACCATTGTCACTCACGGCGTAGGTAAAGCTGTCGGTGCCGTTGAAATTCGTGTTCGGAACGTAGGTGAAACTCCCATTGGTGTTGAATGTCAGAGTCCCGTTGAGCGGGTCCGACAGGTTGGTCGCCGTCAGCGTGTCGGCCGGCGCATCGGCGGAATCGTTGTCGTTGACGAGCACGCCAGCGGTCACCAAAACGGTCAATGTGCTGTCTTCGTTGACGCTGTAAACGTCCGGCAGTGCCACGGGAGGATCATTGATGTTGGCCACGTTGATGAGGATCAAGTCCGTGTCGGACTGGGCTCCCCCGGTGCCGCTGTTGCCGAGATCGTTCGTGGTCACGGACAGACTGGCCGTACCAGTGAAGTTGACGCTGGGCGTGAAGGACGTTCCGGCCAGAGCCGCATTGATGGCGGCCAGCGTCCCGCTGAACGTCATGCTGGCGTCGGATGTGCCGTCTCCCGCCGAGAACGTCAGGCCCGCCAGGCTGCCCAGGGAGGCCGTGCCATTTGCACTCGTGAGTGTGACGCGGACACTGGTTGCTCCCGCGTCGATATCGGATGTGGAGATCAAATTGCTGTTGGCAGCGCTGAACACCAGGGTGCGCTCTTCGAGCATCGACTGAGTCCCCGGTACGGCATTGACCGGTGCATCGTTGACGGGTCCCACATTGATTGTGACCGTCACCGTGTTTCCTGTGTCGTTGCCGCCGTTTGCGGACAGTCCATTGTCTCTGACCTGATACGTGAAGCTGTCGGTGCCATTGAAGTTTGGATTGGGCACGTAGGTGAAACCACCATTGGCGTTGAACACGGTCAGCGTCCCGTTGGATGGGTCGGTGGTCTTGGTCGCACTCAGCACATTGGCCGGGTTGTCGAGCGGATCGCTGTCGTTGCCGAGCACGCCGGATGCCGCCACGGTCAGAGTGGTGTCTTCGCTCGTGCTGTAGAAATCGGGCTGTGCCACCGGCGGATCGTTCACGGGATTCACGGTGATGAACACCGTGTCGGAGTCTTCGAGCGGACTGCCGGCTCCGGTGAAACCCTGATCGTTCGTGGTGATATTCACGGTGGCTGTGCGCCCTGTCCCCGGCGTGTTGAAGTTGGCGGCGGGCAGGAATGTCAATCCGTTCAAAGCCGTGTTGATCGCGGCAAGTGTGCCAGTGAAAGCCATCGAGGGATCGGCGGCCCCGTCACCAGAGGAGAATGTCAGACCCGCCAGACCGCTGAGCGTCAGCACGCCGTCGGTCGCGGTGAGCGTCACCAGCAGCGCACTGCCGGCGACATCCACATCGGTCACGGAGATGGCATTGGTGTTGACGATACTGAGGACCAGGGGGTTATCTTCCAACACCGACTGGGCCGCGACAGGCAGGTTGTTGACCGGCGCATCGTTCACCGGGTTGATGGTAATTGTGACCGTGACCACATTGCCCTGGTCGACGCCGTTGTTCGCCGTCCCGCCACTGTCGGTCACGCGGTAGGTGAACGAGTCCACGCCGTTGTAATTCAGCGACGGCGTGTAACTGAAACTGCCGTCAGTCGCCAGGTTGAGCGTCCCGTTGGTCGGACCGGTCACGAGGTTGGCGAACAACTGGTTGGCGGGAACGTCGTGCGGATCGCCGTCGTTGAACAGCACGCCCTGTGTTGTGTTGACGGTGAGCGTTGCGTCCTCGTTCGTGCTGTAGCTGTCGGCCAGCGCGATCGGCGCGTCGTTGGAAGCCAGAATGGTGATGGCCAGAGTATCCGAATCTCCCTGCGGTCCACCGAGTCCGGTATTCCCCAAGTCGTTCGAGATGATGGACAGAGTGGCCGCGCCGTGGAAGTCGAGAGTCGGCACGAAGCTCATCCCGTTCAACGCGGTATTGATGTCGATCTGCGCGCCGGTGAAGGTCATCGAGGCATCGGACGTGCCGTCGCCATTCGTGAACGTCAGGCCGGCAATCGTACTCAGTGTCAGCGTCCCATTGTTGACGGACAGCGTGACGCGCACCGGGTTGCCGCCGGCGTCCGGATCGGTCACCGAAATCTGATTGCCATTGAGGCTGCTGAACACCAGCGGTGTGTCTTCGATGGTTGTTTGCGAGGCCGGCAGGTTGTTGACGGGCGGATCGTTGATGCCCCCCACGTCGATGAACACGGTGATGAGCGAGGTCAGCGGATTGGTGCCGTCGTTGCCGCCATTCGCCGTCAAACCATCGTCGCGCACGCGGTACGTGAACGTGTCGCTGCCGACGAAGTTCGTGGGTGGGGTGTAAATGAAGCTGCCGTTCGAATTGAGTGTCACGGTCCCGCCGTTGGCCGTGGCCAGAACGAGCGGCGTGCCCGGTGTCGCCCCGTTGACGGACAGCGCATTCTTGGGACCGGTCCCCACCGGCGGTGTGTCGTTGGGGTCGGTATCATTGGCCAGAACTCCGACCGACGCAGCCACGGCAATGGGAGTGTCTTCGGCCGTGGCGTAAAAGTCCGAGGCACCCACCGGCGCATCGTTCACCGAGTTGACGGTGATGATGGACGTGTCGCTGTCGGACCGGGTGACAAACACCACACCGGTATTACCGTTGTCATTGGTGTTCATCGTCAACGTGACCGTGCCGAACTTGTTCGACGCGGGATTGAACGTCAATCCCGTGGCGTTGGCCAGGGTGGCATTGATCGCCGCCAACGGCGCGGTGATGGTCACGGTGGCGGTGCCGTTGTTTGTCACCTGCCCGGCGGTGACTCCCCCGCCGACTGCCGTGTTCACAGCCAGAGTGCCGCTGGTGACACTGAAGGTCACCGTTTCGTTGCCCGCTGCGACATCCACATCGACAATGTTGATGCCGCTCAGCGGCAAGCCAATGTCTTCGTTGGTGACGTAGGTGGCCGGGAGCGTGTTGACCGGCGCATCGTTCACTCCGTTCACGGTGATCGTGACGGTGACGATGTTGCCGATATTGTCGCCACCGTTGCTTACTCCGCCATCGTCCCGAACCTCGTATTGGAAGGTATCGGTTCCATTGAAATCCTGAACCGGCGTATAGGTGAAGGTGCCATCCGAATTGAGAGTGAAGCTCAGCGCGTTGGTCGGCGCGCCACCGACCAGCACGGCGTTGAGGACGTTGGCGGGATTCGTGTCGTTCGGGTCGGAATCGTTCGCCAAAACTCCCAGGGGATTGACCCCCACACCATCCGCCGTGAGAGTTGTGTCTTCGTTTACCGTGTAGGCATCCGCCACGGCCAGCGGTTCGTCGTTAACCGGCGTGACGAAGATGGTAAATGTGCTCAACAAGGTATCGTCGCCGAGGTTGGCGATCCCACCGTTGTCCACCAGGGTCACTGTGACGGTGACCAGTCCCGATCCGTTGAGCGCCGGCAGGAAATTGAGATCGGCGGTGCCCAGCGCCGCGTTGAAGTTGGTGATGGTCAGAGTCGAGAAAAACCCAACGATGCTGGACGAGACTGAGGGGACCAGCGACTGCACTGTCGCAGCCGGTGGAATCTCGTCTGTCGCTGTCGCACGCGCCGCGAACAGTCCCGTCAGGTTGAGTGTGAATGGCACCACGACACTGTCTTCCAGGATCAGAGGAGCAACACCCTGATTGGGGATGGTTGTGATCACCGGTTCGTCGTTCACCGGAATGACGGTAATCGAGATCTGGTCCGTGTCCGTCTTGACCACCGGCGCCAGGGGAAGGTGCGTGTTGCCGAGATCGCTGGTCGTGACCGTCAGAACTGTCGAGGAAAGGTTGTTGAGATCATTTCGATCCAGGCCCGGGTTGAATCGCAATGTGTTTAGCGCGGTGTTGATTGCGGCGATCGTGCCGGCGAACGTCATCGTGTTCGTGCCATTCGCACCGGGACCGAAAGTCAGGCCCGTGGTCGTCGTCATCGTCAAGATGCCATCGTCGGTCGTCGCCGCCGTGCCGTTGGTGACCGTCAGCGTGACCTGGATCTGGCTGCCGTTCAGGTGCGCATCCACATCGCTGATCGAGATCGCGTTGTTGCCGAGCGCCGAGAAATTCAGTGCGCCGTCCTCGATGACGGCCTGTGGTCCGGGGAACGAGTTCACCGGAGCATCGTTGACGCCGTTGGTCACCAGGATGGTGAACACCACGATGCCACTGGGCTGATTGCCCTGCAGCCGGTTGCCGGCCAGATCCTTGATGCCATTCGTCGCATCATTGGCAATCGTCAACGTATATCGACTGTCGAGCGGGAACGTGGAGACCGACGTGAAGATGGCCTGGTTGGTGTTGTTGTTATAGACAAACTGGTAGTCCACACCGTCAAACAACGTGACGCCGTCGCGTTGCAGGGTGTACTTCAGACTGGTGCCGGCCAGCACGTCGTCCACGCCAATCCCCGCGTCGAGAATCTCCACGATGAACTGCGTGAGTGGCGCGGAGCCGGCGGGCAGGTCGATGTGGATGTTCGTTCCCGTGGCATCCAGATCGACACCGCTGGGATCGTTGTCGAGCGGACTGACCATCCGGGCTGTGGGGCCGAGAAAGTCCGCCCGTTCCACGGCACCGCGGTCTTTGAAAATGTTCGAGCCGAGACCGGGGAACGAGGCTTGTGCCGGATCGTCCCGGCGGAGTTGTCCGTACAGATCGCGATCCGGAGCGAAGATCGGGGACTCTGGAATGCCCAGCGCTCCCGTGACCGCCACGTATTCCGCCCGATCGGGCAGCACGTTGATGGAACTGTCGATCGCTTTGCTGCCCGAGGCCAGATAGAAGCTGGTGGTACTCAGGAACAGGGCATCGGTCGCCAGCAACTGGATGTCGTTGGGTGTCGGCGCGTAAGCCGCCCCACCCACTGTGCCGAGTGACGTGTTGCCTTGGAACACGAATGTCCCCGTTTGTGTCGCCGAGATCGCGCCTGTGGAGGACGAGTTGTCGATGATCATCGCGTTGGCCGTGTTGGCGATGATGTTGTTGAGAATGGTTGGGCTGGCGTTGTTCGAAACGTTGATGCCCGTGCCAACGGCGGTCGCACCACCGTAGATCGTGTTGTTCACGATCCGGCCGAACGGAACCGCCGCCGCCGGAACATTACCCGCCGTGTTCGGTTCGCCGCCGAAGCTGATGCCGTTCGTCGTAAAGTCGGTCACAACGTTATTGGCGATCGTCACCCCCGGAGCCAGCCGGGGTGTGTTGAGCGTGTCGAAATTGATGGGCGAACCGGGATGTGGCGAATTGGTTACGCCATCGCGTGGTGCCGCGGCGACCACGATGCCGGCCAGCGAGACATTGCGAATCAGGTTGTTCGCGATCAGAATCTGTCCCTGCTCGCGGTGGAAGTTCTCGTCGCCGAGGGCCTTGTTCGCCGCCGGGAACGTGATGTCGTCGAGGAAGAATCCGTCCTGACCCGAGGTGACGCTGCCATCCTTCACGTATTCCCACAAGAATGTATGAACTCCGGCATCCACGTGGAACGACACCGTTGTCGCGCCAACGACACCCGACAGTGATTCCAGCGGAGCGCTGTAATCACCGCCCGAGACGTCAATGAAGAACCGGTAGACGTCCCCTGCTTTTCCGGCACCCGCCGCTTCCGACGAGACCCGACGCGTAAACGTCATGTCGCCATCCCCGGTGTAAACGGTGATCTGCAACCGGGACCGTTCGTTATCGCCCAGCGGAGTGGACGTGGTGGGATCGTAGAACGACCGGGCGCTGAACGCCCCCGCGACGGGCAAGCCCATCACAGGATCTATTGCGAACGCGGGAACCGAAGTCAGGATGAACGGCTTGTCCGTGGGACCGGGCGTCGGCAGCGGTTGCCAGGGGGCACCACTGAAATCACCCGTTTCGAAATCGTCCGTCGTGCCCACCGCATTCTTGAATGTGGCGGTGGTCAGCAGACGGTCGTTGGTGTCGTAGTTGAAGCCGATCGACGTGAGAATGTCTGTCGGATCGGCCACGGTGGCGTATTCCGTCCCGCGCCGGATTTCGAGCTGGTAGGCCCCCGTCAGTTGCGGTTTCGGCGCATCCGGATCGGGGTTTGTCGTTCGTGGAGAGCCTTGTCCAAGATTGAACGACGACGACAAATTGCTGGTCGCCGACGTGACCATTTCGCCCCGTTCCGCGAAGCCGACGATGATGTCATCGACGAAGAAGCCTTCGAATTGATTGTTCTGACCGCGGGTGCGCGCGAATTCGCCGCCCCCGTCCTGGAACAAGCCGTTTTCGTCTCCCGGCAGACCGATCATCGCACTGTTGTGCGTGGCCGTGCCGAATGTCCCCATCGTTCCTGCTGTGCTGAAATCGAACCGGAGCATCAGACTGGCATTCCCGGCGTAGTCCGCCAGATCAACCCGCGCCTGTCGCCAGGTCCGCGTTTCGAACAATTCCTGAGCCTGTTGATTGCCCTGTGTGGAGGCGGTCCGACTGACGGACAGGAATGAGGGGAGTTCCGCATCGGACGTGGCCGTGCTCGACAAGATGCTGTTGTTCGTCGCCACCAGTTGCCACGTGGCACCGCTATCTCGCGAGATGGACACGCGAGCGCTGTCGCGCATGCGCCCAGCGCTCTGACTGTTGTCCGCGTTTTGATCTTCCGTTTGGAGGAGGTAGTTGAAGTACAGCGTCGGCTTGTCCGTGCGGTTGTAGCCGGTCAAGCTGAAGGAATTTGTGACCACGCTCCCGAGGGCACCCCCCGGCAGGTTGTACGTGTTCGCTATGCCGGCATTGGACGTCAAGTCCTGTTGGACCTGTTCATTCAAGACGCCGTATTGGCCCTGGCCACCGACATATTGGAAATAGGTGTCATTGGCTCCATTCGGCGAATTGCCTGACACCGATGGATCAAGATCGAGGCCAAAGTAGAGGCTGGCACCGCCATCCGCCTCTGTGCGGTCTTTCGTATCGGCACCACCAACAAGGGGTGTGGGTTCATTACCCGGTGTGCGGCTGTTGTCGAATGCGGCGTTGATGCCGTGACCGGCTTCTGCTCCGCGGCGATCCGTCGGATGCCAGAGGTTGAAGTCCAACGGTGAAAACGCCAGGCCCGTCGCGGTGGGCACACCCGAAGCGACTGTCAACGCATCGGCCGCGCCGTCGTTATTGCTGTCGAAGACCGCCTGTAGAGTGCCGTTTGTGGGATCGATCGCATACAAGGCGCCTGTATCTGTGACCGCAAACAAGGTGGTGGCAAAGGCACCACCATTCACATTCTGGGGACCGATTGCGAGTCCCTGAAAGCCGGTCACGCCATCGAGAGTTTCGATGTCGCGGACAACTGTCGCGTCGCCACTGTTCTTGTCGATTTGCAGGAACTCACCTCGATTTGTGATCCCGTACAATTGATTGCCGGCGACACTGAAATTGGCAAAGGCCAATCCCGTGACGTTGCCACGCAATGGAGTACCCAAACCACCCAACAACGTCCGGTTGCCCGGCGCTCCGGTCAGGGTGCGGTCGCTCCCGTTGCTAATCGCAGCAATGACCAACTGACTCGCTTGAGCATGGCTGTTGATCAGGTCAACAACTTGCTGGATTGTGCCGGCTGGGCTGCTGTCAATCGCCACAGTGATCGTGTTACCGGCCACCGTGACCTGCTGGGTCTGGTCGGCAAACGTGAAATTCACTTGAATGCCGTTCCCGGCGGCTCCAGGAGCTCGGGCCTCGAGTCGAATCGTTGTACCGCCGCTGGCGTCAGAACCAGTAGTGTTCGCGGAGGCAAACGTCACAACATTCGGTTGAATGTCCCCTTCGATACCGTAGAAAAGATTCGTGTCATGCGCTGCGGAACCAGTCGCTGGGTTGGCGCGGTACAGTTTCGAATTGATCGCCACACCTGCATTGTCTCGGACCGAGTAGTACAGCGAATAATTGGGTTGGCCGGCAGTTTGATTTCCAAACCCGGTCTGACGCTCAAATGTCAGTGCGTCCACGTTGTCCGTGAACGTGAGATCATTGAACACCGGTTGGTTGTTGCCCCCCTGATCCACCGTCACGGTGGCAATGCCGCCCGGAATGTTGTCGTTGCCAACCAGTGCTAGTGCGGCATTACCCGTGTCAATTCTCTGCAGCGCACCCGCCGTGCTGTTGTTTGGGTTGAGGAAATTCGCGGACTGGAGCCGTTGATACGCAAACAACTGGCCGTCCGACCGCATCACGATGTCTTGCAAGGTATTGGTGGTCAGGCCCATGCCGCTGACGCCAGTGAGGTCGGCGATCACGCCACCGCGCGAGGGGTTCACTGTGAAGATGTCGTTTGCCTGGTTCACGAATAACAACACGTCGTTCAGCGAGAACGGCACGATGTGCGTGTCCAATGTGGCAATGGACGAGATGTCTACCAGCGGCGTCGTGATCTGAGTCGCGGTCGGATCGTTGGTGACCTGTGCCCCATTCGAGTGATAGTTGAGGAACCCGATGTGGTCTTCGACAATGCGGTAGGTACCGTTCGCCGGTTCGAGACGGGTGAGTTGATTCGTCAGACTTGCATTCGACACGAACTGGGCGCTGAGCGTCGTGGGAATGAGCTGGTCGGATGAAAAAGAGACCAGGTAGGCGGCCGAATCCTGACCGGGAATTCCCGTGGGGAGCATCAACGATCCGAGGAACGGATCGAGCTTGCCCACCGTACCACGACTCAGGTCGTCCAGATCGTTTCCCTGCCCGGCTGCCGGCTGATCGTCGGCGATGTTTGAGTCGCGGCCGATCGCGACCAATTCGATGGCACCGGTCACCGTATTCTGCTTGTACAGCGCGAGGGTCGAATCCGTGCGGGTCAGGCCGTTGGCGTAATCCACATCCAGCACGGTGGCCCAGGTCTTGGACGGGGCCGTTGTCGTCGTCGGCGCGTTCAAGCCGGGGACCACCTGAATGTTTTGGTAGTCCACGGTGAACCGGTAAAAATCAACGTCCGTCGCCGACGAGATATCGCCCGCCGTCGAAAATGTGTTCCGGTCGGTATTCAACAAATTACCGAGTTGCTGCGCGCCACCGGTGCTGTTGTTGTCCCCGGTGGTCTCTTCGGTGTCGCCGAGCAATGGCGAGTGGTATGGCAAACCGCTCACTTCCACACCATTCGTGGCGTAGCGGATGTCTGCAAAACTCACCGTCGAACCGGGGAACTCGTCGATCTGACGCAGCCGAATCTGCAACTGGTAACGGCCCGATGTCAGGCCGGCGAGTGTGTTTTCCGACCCGGCCACCGGCTGGCTGCGGACGCGGACAAAGTAGGTGCCGGTCAGGCCGGCTGTGCCCGGCAGAGTCACGCGGAAGCCCGCGTCGCGCGGGTTCTGGCTGAAATAATCCCCACCCAGATTCGGGACTTTGATCAGCGTGAAGGCGGACCCCGAGAGCGTGCTGTTGTTGAGCGACCGGGCCACCACGGTTCCGTTGGAGTCGATCAATTCGACCATCGTGTCCAGTGCGGAACTGGTGCGATCGATGTCCAACCAGACTTCGGTGCCCGTGAGCGCCGAGAAGCTGTACACATCGACATCCGTGGGCGCATCGGTCGCGATGTCGCCGTGGACTTCGTACCCGAGCCGCAGCAGGTCGTCGCCGCTCTTGTCGTCCGGAGCCAACTGCCCCAAGAATTCGGCGGTGGTTGGATTGGCATTCAGATCGACGTTGCCGGTGAGCGATTTTTCTCGCTCGTTGTACACGGCCACGTTTCGGTCGTTGCTGTACTGGTTGAGCTGAATGCTGCGCCAGTCCCCCGCCGAGGCGGGATTCACCACGCCGATACCGAAGCTACCGGAAGCCAGTCCCAACGTCACCACTTCGTCATCCGCGTCGCCGGGGATCGCGTTCACCCCTTCATCCAACACGAAGGGAATCAGTCCGTTGAAACCGGGAGGCCCCGTGAACGTGTTGTGATAAGGCGTGCCGTTACTGAGTTCGATATCGGTGATCGTAAAGCCCGCAGCAATCGCCTCGGGGGTTTTGCGCAGGCCGCCGATCCCGAAGACCGTCGTGTTCAATTGGAACGGCAGAGGCAGTTCCAGCCACTGCAGTGGATTCGCCGCCCCGGCTTCTGTCAGTGCCACCAGGCTGCCGCCGGCGTTCACGAAGTTTTGGATTTCCACTTTTCGTGCGGTCAGCAATGTGAGATCCGCGTCGGTGATGCCTCCGCCAGCATTGCTGCTATCCGAAGGAACGTAGATCACCCGGAAGTTGTTGAAATTGATGGCGCTAATCGCCGCGCCGGTCACCACGGTTTGAGTCAATCCCAAGACCGTCGTGACACTGGTGATGGCCGGCAGCGCACTGCCACCAAAGGGACCGCCACCACCGGCGGTCGCCCCGATGACGAGCACGTCATTGGGTGCGTTGTTCCGGGCACCGTTGTACGCGAAGTTGACCGACTGCTCGATGAACAGCCAGCCGGTCTGATTGACGTCGTCCGCGGTGCCCAGGGTATTGTCCGGACCTGCCGTGGCCGAACCGTGATCGTCGCGGTCGCCACCATCGATCAACACCGCGCCGGAGTTCCCGACTGGCGTGACCTGGCCTGGGTCGCACTTTCCCGAATTGAGCGTGTCGGTTTGCGGATTGCCGTCCGGTTGGAACCCGGCACCAATGCTGCAATCGGTCAGCGACGTCATCACCACTGGGAAGCCCGGTTGACCCACCACCTGCACCGTGCCGCCAATGCGATCGTTGATGTCCGCCGGAGACCCGTTGGCGGTCAGTCCGGCGCTGGCCCCCTGCAATTTGACCACCAGACTGGCGTCCGAATCGCTCTGCAATCGCAGGCCGCCGTATGTATGCACGTTGTTGACCGACACTTCGTTTTGCAACACGTGAACGATGTCCGTGTCGTCCCAAACGCCGGCCACCGTCAGTTGCTCACCGCGCACGTGCATGCCGTTGACGCCGTTCAAATCCAAACGGTTCAAGCGGACGAGCGGCCCGTGATTGTCGGCGAACTGTGTGAACGTGTCGATTGAACCGGTGCTTCGTCCGTAGTCCGCATTCTGAACATCCACCAGCGAATTGGCGTTGATGCTGATGAAATTCCCCAGATTGTTCTGCACGATGTTGTTGACGATGAGCGGTTGCGAACCGAGCACGAAGATTGTCGACGCGTTGTTCGTGCCCCGTCCCTTGCGATTGGTGGTGGCTTGGCCACTCGCATTGTTCTCGATCAAACTGTTCGTCAGGCGCACGTCGGCCTGTCGGATTTCGATCGGGTTGAACCGGTCGAAACTTCCCTCGATCGGCGTCGTCCCGCCCGCGTAGGCCAGATAGATGTGGTCCAGGCTGCCGCTGGAAACCTGTTCGAAAGTCAACCCGCCCCAATCGCCATTCGTGCCGTCCGGGTTCGAGTTGCCATCGGCACCCGTATCGAACGTTCCGCCGGAACCGTACCGATCGTCGAGCAGGCTGGTGAACCGGATCGGTTTTTCGGCGGTCCCTTCCGCGATCAGCCGCGAGGCGCCCCGGTCCATTTCGATTCGCGAACCACGCAGCTTCACGACCACGCCGGGATCGATTGCCAGTCGGCCCGACAACCGGGCCGTCGTATCGAGCGGTCCCCCGGGACTTCCGTTCAGCACCAGGTTCTCGGTAATCACGTGGACGATGTCGGTGTCGTTGAATCTCGCCGTGACGTCGAGCTTGTCCAGCGGACTGCCGAAACTCGTCCGGATGCGCACGAACAAACCGTTGGTCGAATTGTTGAACAACTGGTTGTTGTGAATGTCCGGTCCAATCCGGCCATTCACGTCGTTAAAGCTGTTCGGATCGGCCGAGATGGCCGCGTCCGCACTGAATGTGATGCGGTTGTGTGAAATGGTCGGCCGCGTGGGGCGGGTCGAGGTGCTGATCAGGTGGACCGGATCGAACACATCCTGCACGGAATTGACGATGACCGTACCGCCGCCATAGCTCAGGTCGGCATGGTTCACGTAGTTCAAGAACACGCCCGCGCCGCTCGCAGGCAGCGGCTGATCGGAATCGGACCGGAAGACCAGTCCACCCCAGTTTCCCGCCGACAACGGATTGCCCACCGCGTCGCTGTCGCCACCGATCGTGTCGTTGTGCCATGACGTGAAGTACACCCGGTTCGTCGGTGTCCCCAGTACCTGCACGGCACCCTGGCTGCGGTCGATTGTCGCGGAAGACGTTCCCGCATCGAGGTTGGCTCCCTGGAGCTTGATGATCGCCCCGGCGTCGATCATCACCGTGACACCCTGCGGAACTTCGAACGTGGCTCCGTCAGGCAGCGCCCCGCCCGCGTCGTTTCGACCCACCTGATACGGCAGGTTGTTGTTGATCGTGGTCGAATTGTTGTCCGTGCCGCCGTTCCCCACGAGGCGCAGAATGTTGACGCCGCTCAGCAGCGCGGGCGTTCCCGCGACGTTGAGCGTGGTGGCGTTGAGTAGATCGACTCGATCACCTGTCGCGGTGGCCGTCGTATTCAACGGGGCCGCAAGATTCGTGATCGAAAACGCAATGTTAGTGGCCACCGCCGAGGCGCTGGCCCCCAGCGCCACTTGACTGGAACCAGCAACGGGAACCCCAGCGACGAAGGTGAACGTGACCGCGGGATTGGTGCCATCGCTGATGGTAAACGTCTGTCCCGCGACAATGCCCAAGGCCGCCGGCACCACGATCCGTGACGCCGCCACACCCACCGCGGTTTGCAGATTGTTGTAGGGGCTGGCAATCGTCCCCGTTCCGCCAGCGGCCGCCGACTTGTCCACGACGATCGTGTGCGAACTGTCGGAGTCTCCCTGGAAATCGAATTCGTAAACGCCCCCCGGCAGGCGATCGGCGTCGCCGTCGAGATTCGTCGCCGTCGCATCGACATCGTGCAGGCTGGCCGCGGAGTCGGTGGTGAAATTCAATTGCAGCGTGTACAGCCCGTCCGTCATGCCGCCGTAGCCGCTGTCGGAGATGGTCGGATCGTAGTTCGTATTTCCGGTGCTGGTGACGCCGATGTAGTACGTCCCCGGATCGAGGTGCGCCGTGAGATACGAATCGTTGCTGTAGTAATCGTCGTTGCGGGAAATCAGCGTGCGGACTCCACCGACCTCGGAGTACAGCGTCAGCGCCGTGTTGAGCAGGCTGGTGGTCGCCAGCCGCTCCGCAATGGTTTCCGCCGAGAACGTGCCGGACTGCCCCGCGGCCACCGTGAATTGATACAGATCGATGTCCGTGCTGAAGGGCGCGTGGTTTCGCAGCGCGTGGATCCAGTCGAAGTCGCCCGTGAGAACCTGTTCGCCGACGAGGCCCCCCCCTTGAATCGACGGAATATCGTACGAGTGGCCGAGGCCGATGGCATGGCCGATTTCGTGAAACGCCACGCTCATCCACGCGCCGCCGTAGTCGTCGCCGTTGCCGGCTCGCAAGGCGGCACTCATGACCACGCCCGGTCCCCCTTGAATGCCCGGAGGAGGATTGGCCAGCGTCGGTGCCGCGACGCGCGGGTCGCCGGTGACGACTTGTAGGCCGCCGCCGGAAGTCTCGCGGAATTGCATCCCCAGCCGGCTGGCGAAGATTTCGAAGATCTCCCGGGTCCGCTGTTTCTCGGCGGCGTTGATCTGGTTGAACAGCGTGTTTCCCTGCGCGTCGACTCCGTACGCATTGCCGAAGAAATAGTCCATGGTTTCGATGGTGCCCGGCAAAGTGGGCGTCGTTCCCGATCCGGCTCCGTGGTCTTCGGCCGGGATATCCCGGTGTCCGGGGTCATCCGACCCGCCTGGCAACGGCGGCAAAAGGAGCGCCGTTTGCGCCTCGATTTGCGACGCATACGTCTGTGTTGCCGAACCGAGTGTCCCCAGACTTGTGGCCGTCCCGAAACTCGAATTGTCGTCGCTGGCGGCAATCGACGATCCCGCGACGTTCACGGCGAGTTGATACGAACCGGTCGTCGTTCCGACACCGGCACCGATGGCCCCAGTGACCGCACTGTAGACCACGTTGCCCGTCGACGACACGCCGATGTAGTACGTTCCGGCAGCCAGTGCCCCGGTGTTCCGCACTTCCGCGATGCCCGCCAGGACCGCATTCGTGGGAACGCCAATTTCGACACCAGCCGAATCGAACAAGCGCACAGCGGCGTCCAATGATCCCGTGCCCCCCGCCGGCAACGGAGTCGCCGTGATGGTGACGCCGGTGGCGGCCGTGTTCAGAACGAACTTGTACAGATCGACATCGTCGGGCAACGCAACGCCCGTGTTGTCGCCGATCACGGCGGTCGTGCTGTAGCCGGTCGTGGTGAACAACGTTCCCACGTTGATCGCGTTGGCGGTCGTGTTGTTGGCTTCGGTCGATTCTCCGATCCGCAACCGGAACGTGCTGGTGGGCAGACTGGCCGCGAACTGCAATCGGGCCGTGTGGCGCGTGCTGTCGTACGTGACCGACGTCGGAATCAGAATCGCGTTGTTCGACGTGTCGATCAATTGATAGAACGCCGGGTTGTTGGCTTCGACCGGATTGAGTGGGTCTTCGTTGAAGTTGACCGTGACGATGTCCAATCGCTGCGTGAGGCCACCGTCGGCAATCGACAGAACTCCGGCGACATTTGTGAGGGTTGAGGCCGTCGGATTGAAGGCCCTGCCCGCGATGGTCACGATGGCGCCGGCCTGCGACGCGGTGGCGTCGAGGGTGGAACCGCCGATGGCCGTTGCAATGGCCGCCGCCACGGTGTTCGCGTATCCAGCCACGGCCAGTTGCGTCGAATCGAACAATACCGGCACGTTGCCGGGCAACGTGCCGGTTGCAGTCTGCGTGTCGTTGAATTCGAGCACGACCTGATTGCCGCCGGCCGTCAATAGAATTCGGTCTCCTTCGCGCAGGTTGGCAATGTTGCTGACTGTGACCACTTTGTTTCTCAGCACCGGTTGCGGCACGACGGCTGTCACCTGGGCACCCAGATCGAGGTCAAACGACAGGCGGCTGTCGAGGCCGTTGTTGAACGCCTCGCCCGTCGTCGCGGGAGAAATGACGTTCGTGTTCCGCAGAATGGTGCCCGGCCCCTGGCCGTAGACTTCGATGCGATACAGATCGTCCGGCAACGGCTGCGCGAAGCGATACACGACTTCGTTGTTGACCGGGTCGGTCCGGGCAAAGTAACCCGCGTTGGTTAACACGTCCGTGCCGCCACCCAGCACCAATTGCAACCCGACCGGCGCCGGCGTGACGATATCAGTGCTGGAGACTCCCGTGACCACCAGCGCCCGCACCAGCCGGTTGGCAGCGGCATTGGCTGTGATCGCAGTGATCAGATCGGACGCGGTCGAGAGTTTGTTCGTGTTCAGCGTGACGGTGATCGCGGTTCCCAAGACACTGATGGAGGGCAACCCCGCCACGCCCAGATCGGCCTCGTTGAATGTCAGCGAGATGCCATTCCCCGCCGCACCCATCGGCACGGCCTCGAACCGCATTTGGAATACGAACGGATTGAGATTGAAACTGGACTGCACGAACGCTGAGTTGGACGATTCGTCGTTGGCTCCGTCCAGGGTCAGGGGGTTGATGGTCACGGGAGTGGTGATGTCGGTCGTGGCATCTCCCACTGGAACCGTGACTCGCACGAGTGCATTCGCGGCAACGCTGCTGGTGATCGCCGTCACCAGTCGCTGCGCGGTCGTAATGTTGCCGGCATTTGCGTTGAGCGTGACGGTGATGACCGCGGGGGTGACGGGATTGGTTTGCGGTGCGGGTGTCGTGACGACCACCGTCGGATTGCCGGCGGCACCCAAGTCCGCCTTGCGAAACACGATTGAGACTCCATTGCCAGACGGTCCCGTCACTTTCGATTCGAACTTCACCTCCAACGGCACTGCGGTGTTGAAGTTGGTCGTGGCCACCGCCGCGTTGGCGCCGCGGAGCACCAGGGGCGAATAGTTGACCGTCGGGGCCGCGATGTTCGTTGTTGCCACGCCCGACCGGATGGTCGCCTGCACCAGCGCGTTAGCGCCGGGATTGTTGTTGATCGCATCGACAAAACTCTGCGCGGTCGTCGGTGTCACCACGTTCGAGTTCAGTGTCGCGGTGATCGCGGTTCCGACCACACTGATCGTTGGTGGAACTCCCAATCCCAAGTCGGCCTTGCTGACCGCCATCGTGATTCCATTGCCCCCGACCCCCAACCGCTGCGCATCGAATTCCACCACCACGGCCCCGTTGGTGTTGAAGTCCGAGTAGACATTGGCTTCTTCGAAGTCGCCATCGAACCCGGCGCGTGTGAGGACGATGCCCCCCAGCGAGTTGACGTCGATGGTCTGACCGGGGCTGAACCGGAGCGTCAGCTCGTCCGGTGCCTGTGTCCGGACCTGGTTGTCGACCAGAAACGACCCGACGTTCGGCAACACCGCCACGAGTTCGGGAGCGGCGAGCAGGCAGCGGTCTTCCAGCCGCTCCACGGCTCGCGCCCACTGACGTTGCTGGGCACGCTGGCCACGTCGCCGCGGGCCGGACACCCGTGCGAGTTGTTTTTTTAGAAGGCTGATCCAGGGGTTGAGGCGAACGGGGCGGCTCTCGAGATCAAACATTCCTTGGCTCCACAATAATGGGAACAACGACGTCGCGTGTGAATGGTTCGCAGTGCGGAATTGGCCCGGAAAAACGTGGCCGATTCTCACATACAGACCCAGGCAAAGCAAGACAGATGAACAGTGTGGCAAGTATCAACAATCGATGTCATTCAGCACTCTCGCACACCACGCGCAGAGCCGATCGGTCCGGGCCGGCGCGGCTTGGGACAGATCGGCTTGACGGGCGATGGTCGGTATTCAAGTTGGTCTCGGTTTTAGTCTGTTGCCGCGTCGATTGCCGATCGGACAAGATCCGCAATATCGCTCGGACAGGGCGACCTAGTTTTCTCCCCACAAGGCGTGTGACAGTCGGGCATCCAATTCAAATTCGCCGGGCAGTCCGCGACCGAAGCCGGACCAGAACTGATCGACATTATCCGCGGCCGCCGCCGGTGCGACCGATGTTTCGCGGCGGGATATCAGCGGCCGATCGTCAACGACCGGAGATTGGGCGGCGGCCAGCCGTGGCATCGTGCCGCCTGGCGACGGTGACAGTGTGCTCGATTCCGCACTCAATCGGCTCGCCACGTCGGACGCCGCCGACATGGACATCGTGGCCGTTTGTCGCAAGCTTCCATCCGCCACCGTCGATTGCTCCCCAGATTTCGCGAAGGCGACAATCGGCGGCGACCCCGAAGCGGAGACCGGGAAGGCGAATCCGAAATCGGCATGTCGGACCCAGATTCCGGGGAACGTTGCCAGAATCGCGTCCCGCTGCGCCACACTCTCGATCAGCAAATGCGTTCCAGTGCCGGTGTTGTACAGCCGGAAAATGGGCACCGTGCCGGGAACCTGCTGCGTGAAGATGTTGCCCTCGTCCTTTTCATACCGGTAGCCCAGTGTCACGAGGAAATCCTTCTCGAAGGTATTGGGCGTGTAGTAGTGCCGGTTGTTGTTGGGGTTGTACAGCCGGTGGATGGGGGTGGTGACGGGGGCGGGTCCAGTGGTCACGGCGAATCCGGTGCGCCCCGTTGTTTCGTCGCGGTAGCTCAGAGCCGTCACGGAGTTGTTGGATTCCCCCTGCGACATGGTGAAGAAGTGGTAATCCGTACGCGGATTGTAGGTTCGCAGGTAGCGGGTGATCGTAGCCACGTCGATGGTCACCGTCACCGTGTTGGCTGACGTGGCCCCGGTCGGATCGACGGCGCGCAACACGAATGCGGCCAGTGACGCATTGACATCGGCGGGTGGCGTCCAGATCAACGAGTCGGACGGACCGATATCGGTGACGGCTCGGATCACGGGAATAGTATTCGTGCCGAGCGTGCCGTTCAGCGTTTGTTCGACACGCAGCTTGACAATATCCCCGTCGATATCGCTGCCGCTCAACGCTGCCAGTAGCGAGGCATAAGAGATCGTGAACGGCTGCCCGGCGATGGCCATCCGCAGGTTTTGCGCCAGATTGCCGATCGACGGGACATCATTGACGGCCGTGGTTGTCAGGAAAACGGTGTCGGTGTCTGAGAGTGCTCCGCCCGAGCCGGTGTTTCCCTGGTCCTCGGTCGTGATCGTGAAGCTGGCCGAACCGCTGTTGCTGGCGTTCGGGCCATTGAAGTTGGCGTTCGGGAAGAATGTCAGGTTGGTCAGAGCCGTGTTCAGGTTGGCGAGTGTGCCGGTGAAAGACATCGATGTGTTCTGGATGCCGTTGCCCGACAGGAACGTGATCCCGCCGGTTGAACCCAGCGACAACGTCCCGTTGACGGTTGTCAGAACCACCCGCAAGATGCCGCCGCGGACATCCACATCGCTGACCGACACGCGGTTGCCGTTCGTCGCGTTGAACACCAGCGAGCCGTCCTCGGCCACTGTCTGCACGCCGGGAACGGTGTTGATCGGAGCATCGTTCACGTCGTTCACCGTGATGTTGATCGTGTCGGTGTCCGACTTGGGATCGGCTGCGCCCGACCCGGTGTTTCCCAAATCCTCGGTCTTCACTTGCAGCGTTGCCGTGCCGTTGAAATCGGTCGTGGGTCGGAACTGCAATCCGTTGATCGCCGTGTTGAGGCTGGCCAGTGTTCCATCGAACACGTACCCGATCCCCGCCGATCCGTCTCCCTGCACGAGCGTCAATCCATTTTGCGTCGGCAACTGGATCGATCCACTGATCGGGAACAGCGTCATTCGCACGATGGCGTTGCCGGCATCGAGGTCGCTCAGCGTGATGGCGTTCCCGCGGGCCGCTGAGAAGGTCACCGGATCCTCGTCGTTCGTGACTTGAGTTGCCGGGACCGAGTTCACCGGGGCATCGTTGACCGCGTTCACGGTCACCGGGAAGGTCTGCACGAACGTGTTGACGCCGCCGTTCGCGGTCCCGCCATTATCGGTCACCGTGACCGTGATCGAGGCGCTCCCGTTCGCATTCAAAACCGGCGTGAACGTGAGCGTGCCTGTCGGATTTGCCGACGTGTAGGTGACGGTCGGGTTCGGGAAGAGGGACGTATTGCTGCTGGTGGCCGTGATCGTCAGATTCTGCGGAGCCTCGTTGGTTGATCCGCTGTTGGGTCCGATGGTGATCCCGCTCAGGATGACCGTTTGCAGGCCCGAGTCTTCATTGAAGATCAGCGGGTTGACCACGTCGAGAGTCGGCGCATCGTTCACACCCGTGACGGTCACGGTGAACGTTCGTGTCGTGAAATTCAAATCGCCGTTGACCGTGCCGTTCGCACCGTTGTCCGTCACGGTCACCGTGACTGTCGTTGTGCCGAAAGCGTTGGGGACCGGCGTGTAGGTCAGCGAACCGGTGGGATTCGCCGACGAGTAGGTGACCGTTGGGTTCGGGATCAGCGCGGTGTTGGCGGACAGAGCCGTCACCGTCAGCGTCTGGCCCGCTTCATCTGCCGGGCCGGCGGTGATTCCCGAGAAGTTGATCGTCTGTACACCGGCATCTTCCAGGATGGCGGCCGGACTGGAGATCGCGGTCAATGTCGGGGCGTCGTTCACCGACGTGACACTGATCGTAAACGTCCGCACGAACGAGTTCACCCCGCCGTTGGTCGTGCCTCCGGTATCGGTACCAGTCAGCGTGATCGTGACAGGACCGCCATTGGCATTGGCGACCGGTGTGAAGTTGAGGGTCCGCGTGGTCCCAGTCCCCGTGATCGTGGGTGTGGGAATGAGAGCCGTGTTGCTGGACGTGGCGGTGAACGAAACCGACTGATTCAATTCATCCGCGCCGCCACCGGGGCCAACGCCGGTGATCGAAATCGTCTGGGGCGTGGGAGTCGGATCTTCCAACACCGTCACCGGACTGATCGCGTCGAACACCGGGGCGTCGTTGACGGGCGTGAGGGTGACCGTGAACGTGCGCGTGGTGGTGTTCGCACCGCCGTTGGCAATGCCGCCATTGTCCGTGACGGTGACCGTGATCGTCGCCGTGCCGGTGGCGTTTGGCACGGGTGTGTAGTTGAGCGTGCCGGTCGAATTCGCGCTGGTGTAAATCACCGTCGGATTCGGAACGATCGCGGTGTTGCTGGACAAGGCGGTGACCGTCAGATTCTGCGGCGCTTCGTTCGCCGGACCGATGCCGATGCCAGACAGGTTGACGGTTTGGGCGACGGCGTCCTCCAGAAGGAGTGCCGGAGACACGGGCACATTCGGGATGACATCGATGTCGGGTCGATCGTTGACCGGCGTGATGGTGATTGTAAACGTGCGGCTGAACGTGTCGTCTCCGCCGTTCGACACCCCGCCGTTGTCCTGGGCCGTGACGGTCACCGTCACCGTGCCAAACATGTTAGCCGCCGGAGCAAACGCCAGTGTGCGTGACGCGCCGCTCCCGACCACCGTCGGATTCGGCAGGATGGCCGGATTGCTCGACACGGCCGTGAACGGAATCGCCTGGCTGGCTTCGTCCGTGCCGCCGCCCGGACCGACGCCGGTGATCGTGATGTTCGTCACGGCGGCATCTTCGAGCACGCTTTGATCGGCGATGAGGTCGAAGGCCGGTTCGTCGTTGACCGGGGCCACGTTGACCGTGAACGTGCGGATGAAGGTATTGGCACCGCCGTTCGCGATCCCCCCGTTATCGGTCACCGTGACGGTGATCGTCACGACGCCGCTGGCATTTGCCACCGGAGCGAATGTCAGCGTGCCGGTTGGGTTCGCGCTGGTGTACGTGACGGTCGGGTTCGGGATGATCGTCGGGTCGCTGGACGTGGCGGTGACGACCAGTGTTTGAGGCGACTCGTTGACAGGGCCGATGGTGATGCCCGTCAGATCGACCGTCTGGCTGCCCGAATCCTCGAGGATGTTCAAGGCGGTGATCAGGTCGAGTGTCGGCGCGTCGTTGACCGGGGTGATCGTGATCGCGATCGTATCGGTGTCGGTCACCGGGAACGAAGGCGGCGGACCAAAATTCCCCAAGTCGTTCGTGGTGATCGTGAGCACCGACGAACCATTGAAGTTGGCGTTGGGCGTGAACCGCAATCCGGCCAGAGCCGCATTCACTGCCGGAACCAATCCGCGGAAGTTCATGTTCGCGTCGTTTGTACCGTCTCCGTCCGCCTGTCCGTTCGCGTCGTTGAACACGAAGCTCAGGCCGGCCAGCGTACCGAGTGTCAGCGTGCCGTTTGTCGCGGTCAGCGTGACCTGCACGGTGTTGGTCCCCAGGAAGGCGTCCGAGTCGCTGATCGAAATCAGATTGGCGTTCGCCGCCGAGAACACGAGCGTCGCGTCCTCGTTCATTGTCTGCGCGGCCGCGGGCACTGAATTCACCGGCGGATCGTTGCGTCCGTTGGTGACCAGGATGGTGAACATCGTGGTCCCGTTGGACTGATTGTTCTGCATCGAGTTGCCGGCGAAATCCTTCACTCCCGTCGTCGTCGTGTTATCCACCGTGATGGTGTACCGGTTGTCGAGCGGGAACGTGGACGGCGCGGTAAAGATGACTTCGTTCGTGTTGGCGTTGTAAGCGAACAGGTAGTCCGACCCCTGAATCATCTGCACGCCATTGCGGGTGAGTGTGAACTGCGAGCCGTTCACCAGCGAATCATCGATTCCAATCCCCGCGTCGCGCAGGCCGAGCACGAACTGAGTCAGCAGGCTGGGGTTGTCGATGAAGATCACCGTGGTCGTTGCGTCGAGGTCCACGCCCGGCAGATCGTTGTCTTCCGGGGTGACCATTTCGGCGAACGGCCCCACGAAGTCGGCTCGTTCGACCGCGCCGCGGTCCTTGAAAATGTTTGAACCCAAGCCCGGCGGTGGCGACTGACCCGGGTCGTCCACGCGGAGTTGGCCGTACAGGTCGATGTCCGGCGCGAACAGCGGCGACTGGGCGATCCCCAGCGGAGACGTGACCGCCACGAAGGCCGGCCGGTCGCCCAGAGTGTTCAACGAGCTGTCAATCGCCGAGGTGCCCGGTGCCAGATAGAAATTGTTGGTCAACGGATTGATGAACAGCGGATCGCCCACGGCAAGCTGGATCGTATTGGGGGCGACTGGGAGCGTGATGCTGGCCGCACCCGTGCCGCCGAGATTGGCGGTGTTGTTCTGGAACAGTTGCGTACCGACGACCGTCGTGGTGGACGTGTTGTCCACGGAAATGCCCGTGGCCGTGTTGGCCACGATGTTGTTCATCAAGGTCGGGCTGGCATTGTCCGTGACCTCGATGCCGATGCCGGCCGGCG
>JACRIH010000449.1 GCA_016235885.1 Planctomycetales bacterium
GAATTCTAAAGGTCCATCTGGTCCAAGCCATCCATGAGGTCATCGAGCGCGTCGTGGGCTTGAGGTTTGTCGGACTGGCGTTTCGGAATTCCCACGGTCAGCCCAACCGCTTCGCGGCCATCCTTGACGAGTTCATCGTCACGCTCCAGCGCGGCCAGTTCGATGGCGGACGGAGCGCCGAACAGCTTCGAGAGATCGACCTTCAATCCGGCGGCGGTTCCGGTTTCGGCTCCCGCGATGGCGGGCGTTTTGTGTTCGGGGAAAATGATCGCGTTGGCCGGGCAGACGCGGCTGCACGCGGGGCAGCCCTTTTTGCAGTTGTCCTGCTGTTCGACAAGAATGCGTTCCTGCCCATCGACGCCGTACACGCCGAACAGACAAAAGTCGATGCACTCCATGCAATTCGTGCAGCGGCTGTAGTCGATCACCGGGTACCAACGCCGACGAGTCGGTTCGTCCTCGTCCATGACCGGCAGTGCGGAGCCGTTGCCGTTCGGAGACGGTTTGCCATCCGGGACCGAATCGTGTCCGTTGACGCGCTTGGTTGGATTGAGATACCGCTCGAGTTGCTCGGCCTTGGGCTGGCCCTGGATGAACGACATCAGATCGAATGTCTGGACCGATTTCTCACGGGCGATGCGGCGGATCTCGTCGAGATACGTTTTCGAGTCGGGGTAGGCGCGCAGGTCGATGCAGTACACTTTCCGATTCGGCACGTTCCATGCGCCCATCGCGTCGGGATTCTTCTCCTCACCGTTGCCCTCTTCTTCGTCGTCTTCGTCCTCGTCCGATTCGGACTTGAGCAGCGTCTGACCTTCGTGTCCCTTCACGCCCTGACGGTCGAGAATCCACCGCGCGGCGCGCGGGAACAGCCACGACGCGACGATCAAATCGCCGGGGACGGATTTGAGAAACAGCAACCCCGTGTGATCGGCGTGCAGGTCCACCAAGTGCGGAACGAGCGAGACATCGACTTCGCCTTCGAGCATCAGCGTGGCGGCGATGTCTTCTTCGAGATTCCGCTTGGCCGGGTTGCGGCCCTGCGACTGGGAGATGACGACGGTGAGTTTCTTGGGCATGGGAGGGACGACTTTCTCCCCTCGCCCCCGGAAGGGGAGAGGGGTTGGGGGTGAGTGGCGAGTGTCTCTGACGAAACAACCACGAGGAACGTCTGGCACCATGCGCCCCTCACCCCCGGCCCCGCTCCCCCTGCGGGGGCGAGGGGAGTTTCAACCTACGTTATTCGTTCATCTGACCCTTTATCAAGGCTTGAGTCTTATCCCAGCCGGCGGCCAGGTGGTCGACATAGCCGGTCGGCGGCAGCAATTCTTCGTTGGTTTGAAACTCGTACAGCCATCCGGTCCCGTAATTGTCGGTGTTGATCGCCGATGGATCGGTCAACAGGTTGTCGTTGAAACGGACGATGCGACCGTCGCACGGCGCATACAGACTGGACACGGCCTTCGAACTTTCGATCTCGCCGATCTCCTGCTTTTTCCGAATCGGCGTGTCGGGGTCGATCGACCAACTCAGGAAGTAAACGTCTTGCAGCAGCCGGACCGAGTACGCAGTGAACCCCACGCGGTACGCGTCCCCATGCCGCATCAGCCAGTGATGATTCGCGGCGTAATCCCGATCGACGGGAATGCGGGCTTCGTACTTGCCCATCATAAAGACGAGGTCGTCGGGCATGGCGGGGGGCCGGGTTGGGTGCGGTATGCGTTTCGGTGGGTCGACCAAATCGGTCACGTCTGCCAGTAAAACCGGAAACAGGACCGGACGCAAGCCGTCGTACGAGATGACACGCCAGCCACGACGAGGCACCATTGACGCGACGCTTCACGCAGTCGCCAGCGCTCCGTCCGACAGGGCGGCGCGTTCGCAGAGGTCGATCAGCGAGTTGATCGCGATTTGGAGTTCGTGCGGCGCGGCGCTCGAATCGATCAACAATTCGAGCGTCCTGGCCGCATCGGAGATCTCCGGGAACCCATAGCCGCCGGCCGCCCCTTTCAATTGATGAACGACAAATCGGAGCCGCATCGAATCCGACGCTTGGAACGCCAATTTGATCTCGTCCAGCTTCTCCGGAATCCCGGCAACGAAGTCTCCCACGATGGCCCCGATCACGGGATCATCCGCGAAGTGACTACGCAGCAGGGGCCTCCCGGAATTGTCGGCCGGCGATGTCGAACCGCGTGGTGCGGAGATGCTGTCGTCGTGATTCGATGCCGGTGGTTCGGCCACACGCAGAAACTGGCCGATCTTTTCGATGAAGTCCTCGCGACGAAACGGCTTGGTGAGGTATTCGTCGCAGCCCGCGTCGAGACATTTCTGACGGTCCCCCGTCATGGCATGCGCCGTGACGGCGACAATCTTGCCTCGGTATCCGAGTCGTCTCAGGTGCGACGTGGCCGCGTAGCCATCCATTTCGGGCATTTGCATGTCCATCAAAATGAGATCGAACGGCTGACCGTTGGCCACGGCTTCCAACGCCTGATCGCAGGCGATGCGTCCATTCGATGCGAACTGGACAGTCACGCCCGTCTTCTCCAGAAATGCCGAAATCAAGCGGCGATTGTCACGACCGTCCTCGGCGACCAGCACTCGTCCGTTCCAAGACACCGTCGCCACACTGTGACCGGCGGCCAACGACAGTTCGCCGGAATCACTCAAGCGGTCGAGCATTTTCACGCCAGCCAGATCGCCGATCGGCAGGCGAAGCGTGAAGCAACTCCCCACGCCGTACTCACTCTCGACGAGTATGTGGCCACCCATCAACCGGGCCAGACGTTGAGAAATGGTCAGCCCGAGGCCCGTCCCACCGAACAGACGCGTCGTGGAATTGTCCGCCTGTTGGAAGGGATGGAACAGTCCGCCGATCTGTTCCTGAGTCAACCCCACACCCGTGTCGATCACGGAAATCGTCAGGCAGGGCTGCTTATGCGTCACCGGCCAGGCCGGTCGCTGTATCGACTTCGCATCGGGAACCGTCAGGCAGGGTTGCAATCCCTCGGGAAGTTCGCAGCGCACCTCAATGCGGACGTTGCCCAGTTCGGTGAACTTGATCGCGTTGCCGAGCAGGTTGAGGAGGATTTGGCGGAGGCGAGTCGGGTCGGACGGGATTGACTCCGGGAGCGGAAAGAAACACTGCACATCGAACTGCAAATCCTTTTCCTCGGCTTGCAGCTTCATGAGTGCGGCGACTTCCTCGACGATTTCCAATGGCGAACACGGGATCTTCTCGACCCGCAGCTTTCCGGCATCCAGTTTCGAGACGTCGAGAATGTCGTTGAGGATGTTCAGGAGATGCTGCGCGTTGCGCTTGATGGTTTTGGCGTGACGCAGCCGCTCGCCGGTCGGTTGTTTGGGTTCCATCAACACGTCCGCGAACCCGATGATCGAGGTCATCGGCGTGCGGATTTCGTGACTCATGTTGGCGAGGAATTCGCTCTTGGTCCGCGCTGCCGACTCGGCGACATGCTGTGCCTGACGCAGATCTTCCTCCCAGCGTTTGCGTTCGGTGATGTCCCGCAGAAACACGCTAAATGTCACCTGCCGTCCCTGCTCCACGGGCGTGATGGCCAGTTCGATGGGGAATTGCGTTCCGTTGCTATGCATGGCCGTCACCTCGATGCGACGGTTCAAGATGTGACTCTGTCCAGTCTCCAGCCACCGCTGCAACGCCTTGTCCTGGGTCGAGTATGCCAACGACGGAATGATTGTCCCGCGCAATGTCTTGCCTAGCACGTCTTCGGAACTCCAACCGAATGTCTTCTCCGCCTGCTTGTTCCAACCGGTAATCCGGCCGTCCGCATCGAGGGACACCACCCCATCCAGCGCGTTGTCCAGGACCAACCGGGTACGCTCCTCGTTCTCGAACAATGTGGCGAGGATTTCCCTTTGTTGGGCTTCCGCGGAATGCACTCGTCGCGTCAGCCGGAAGCCGAACACGGTCACACACATCACGATGGCCAAGTTCGAGAGCGAGATGATTTCGTGCGACACATACTGCGATCTGGCGGCGGTGAACTGACTATCAAACTGCGATTCCTGAATCCGTCGTGCGCAGTTCATCAGTTCGCCGATGGCCGCCTGCACCAAAGTCATTTGGCGATCCATTTGGATCAACTCGCGCGTCGCATCCTCATCCTGCTCCGTCGCCACGAACTGAATGACTTTCTGACTGCGGTTGGACATCTCGCGGACGGCCAGTTCCACTTTGTCCAGTTCCCGGCGCAGGTCCGGTGCCCCAGTTGCCAACGAATCGGCTGCCAAATCCTGCCGCGCGGCATGGACTTGCTGGGCAAAGATCTGCTGGGCATTTCGCAAGGCGAGCCGGTCCACGTTTGGATCCGACGACTCGAAGGCATCGGTTCCGGGAGCATTCACGTCAGCGGCCAGCCGGCGAAAGTCTTGATACTGCCTCAGCCGTTGCGCCCATTTCATGTTCTCCGCCACCGAACTGCGGTAGATCTCCATGATCCGATGGTTGAAACTCAACGACACGACGACCATGAGAATATTCAAGGCGGCGAGCGCCACATGCAGCCGCTGCCACGGCGGTCCGCTTAAAGCGGATGACGTTCCGAAGAATCGCGATCGAAAACCGGCAAACGCCATGACGTGACACTCCGTCACACCCGGAAAGATTGAGCACCCACTGCAACGGTGTCTGACGAGACCGATGAGACAACTCGGTCGGAAGCGGTTGCGCAAGCGAAACAAGAACGAACGACCGTCCGGTTTCCATCGGCAACCGAAGATGAGAAGCTGCATCCGTGGAGGGAGAAGCGGACGCAAACCGGAAGATGCCCGGCAGTCATTCAGCGGGCAGCCATCATCACGACCAGACCGATGCTGGCGATTGTGGCGTTTGCGCCGAAAATCCCGCGCCACGTGGCCATCACGCTCCGCGTGATGAGCCGAATGGCAATTCGACGCTGAATTTTGATTCGGCTCGTCACGCGGAGCGTGACGGCTACGTAACCTGCGCCGGCACCGCGCTACAGCAGTTCGTCGATCACTTTGCCCGGTTCAAGCGCTGGAATCGGTCGGCCGGCGTGGTTGATGAAGTTCAGCGTCGGATCGACACCCAGCACTTGGAAGATCGTGTGGTGGATATCGGACGGACTGATTGGGCGATCCTTGGGCACCTCGCCCAAGTGGTTCGTGGAACCAACAATCCGGCCTCCCTTCACACCGCCTCCGCCGAGCAGGCAGAACATCGAATTGCCCCAGTGGTCGCGACCGGGCGTTCCCATGCTCATCGGCGCGCCGCCATTGCCACCGTTGTTCATCCGCGGCGTGCGACTGAATTCACCACACAGCATGACCAACACCTTGTCGGACAGCCCGCGATCGGCTAGGTCTGCGAACAGCGTGGCGACCAACCTATCGACCTGCGGTAGATACCGCTCCATTCCCGCTTTCAAATCCCAGTGGTGATCCCAGCCGCCGAGATGCACCGTGACAAACGTGCTGCCGGCTTCGACGAGCCGCCGCGCGAGCAACGTGCTCTGACCCCACGATTGGCGTCCGTATTTGTCACGGATCCGCGGGTCTTCCGAGTTGATGTCAAACGCCTTCCGCGCGGCATCCCCCGCGACCATCTCGAACGCCTGCCGCTCGAAACGATCCATCGCCAGCGCCGTCCCATTCGTGTCGACATCGCGTCGCAGCTTGTCAAACGTCGTGCTCAACGACCGGCGGTCTTCCAACCGCGCCAGCGAGATGTTGTCTGGCATCCGAATGTTCGCCACTTGAAACGCCGCGGCATTCGGATCGCCCTCGGTCTCGAACGGGTTGTGCTGGATGCCAACGTAGTTCGCGCCGAAATATCCCGGACGCAGGCCAATGCTCATTGCATACGGCACCGCGACGTTTGCAGGCATTCCCGCCCGGCGCGATCCCAACACCCGCGTGGCCACCGATCCGATGAACGGATACTTGCCCGGTGTGTCGGCTCCGGTGGCACCCCACCGGCTGGTCAGCATGATGTGACCGCCGGCAAAATGGTCGCCGTTGCCGTGGTGCAGCGACCGCACGATCGAAAACTTGTCCGCGATCTTTGCCTGCAACGGGAACAATTCGCCGACCTCGAACCCCGACACGTTCGTCGGAATGGGACGCCAAATGCCGGCGTATTCAGACGGTGCCTCGGGCTTGAGGTCGTACAGGTCCATGTGGCTCGGGCCGCCGTCCAGCCAAATCAGGATCACCGACGTGTCCTTGCGGCCGATCCCCGCCTCGACCGAATTCTCCTTCGCCCGCAGAATGGCCGGCAACCCGGCAGTCCCCATCCCGGCCAGGCCGAGTTGGACGAAACTTCGACGGCTCAGGCCATCACAATACTTGTTTGTGCGGTTGGCGTGGATTCGTAACATGGCGGGACTCCGGGCGGAGTGAATTTGGGGTAGGCGACGCATCTGATACTTTTGATCGGTCGAATTCTAGTCCGATCTTTCGAGATGCGTCAACGCGAAGCCCAAATTTGTCCGGTTGCCGTGAGAAAGAGGTGCGACGAGCGACCGCAGAACCGGCTAACCCCCAGTCAATCATTCGTGGGATGGGCTTCCAGCCTGTCGTTTTCCGCAGAGAGTCACAGGCTGGAAGCCCATGCCACAGAGTACTTCAACAGACTGTCAATCCACCGCGACCGCCGTCAGCTCCTCCGATACCGCTTCGACCTGCGGCGACGAAATCGAACGCGACTCGTCCGCGAACCCGACCAGCAGGGCCAGGTCACAGATGCGGTTGATCCGCCGCGGCACGCCTCCGCTGAGTTCGTACACGGCCAGCAACGCCGCGTCGTCGAACAACTGCCGAGTGGCCCCGGCTGCTTCGAGTCGGAAACTGACGTAGTCCATCGTCTCTTCGAGCGACAGCGCTCGGAGGACGCACTTGATCGTCAACCGTTCCTCCAGCGCACCCAAGCGGCGAACGTGGCTCATCAATTCCGGCTGGCCTGACAGCAACAACGTGAATTGCAGTTTCCCCGGTTGCTGGAAGTTCAGCAGCAGTCGCAGCGCCTGGAAGACTTCGACGTCGTCGATCAGGTGCGCCTCGTCGATCACGATCACCGGGTGCTGACCCTGTTGCGTGAAGCCACGCAGCAGTCGTTCGATTTCGCGGAGCGTGCGGTCGAGGCCCACCACGCGGCTGTCCACGGTGGATTCATTCGCCCCCAGTTCCACCGCGAGGTACGCCAGCAACTCGGCCGACGAAAGTTGCGGAAAGACGAGATGCACAAACGGCCCCTGCGTCTCGCCAACCTTTTCGGCGAGCACCTGGGTGAGGAATGACTTGCCGCTCCCGGTCGAACCGACCAGCATCCCCAGCCCCTTGCGGTTCTCGATCAGGTACAGCAGCTTGAGAAGTGCCGCCTGGTGCGTCTGCGTGCCGAAAAAGAATCGCGGCGAACAGTCGTTGTCGAACGGATTGCGCGACAGATCCCAGTAGCTTTCGTACACGGTTCTCTCCCCACGCGGCGCGGCCGCAACCAACGTAGCCCTGTCGCTCCGCGACAGAATGGCCAATGATCACTCGACTCTCACTGTCCAGAATCAACGGAGTTCCAAGAGGTGGATTCAAAACCGTAGCCACGTTCGCCAGAACGTGGGCAGACCCACACGAATTCCACGTTCTGGCGAACGTGGCTACGACGAGTTCGGGTTTTGAAACTGCCTCAAGCGATGTTTGGCTGTCCTGTCGCGGAGCGACAGGGCTACGAACTCTCACACAAACGTCTCGATCTGCCCCAGGTATTCGATTCCCACGCTAACGAGGCGGCTGACCAATTCTCGATTCGACACACCTGGCCGATCCGGCCGCGTGCTGCCGATGGACACCACAGCATCAACGACATCGCGAGTCCATTCCGCACTCCAACTCAACGGACCGAGCGGCCCCGCGTCGATCAACATCAGTTCGCAGTGCTGGCGACACTCGGCCAACGTCCGCAGCGCAACGGGATCAAGTCCAGAATGCCACTGCCCGACGTGACCCGCTTGACACTCGGCCAGCAGACGGAGACGCTCCGGAGCGAGATCCACGATCGCTTCATCGAGCCGCGCGTCGCCGCACGCGACTTCCCACAGTCCGGCGGAAGGAGTCGCACCCAACTGCATCGCGATCTCCGGGTGACCGAAATCTGCATCGACCAGCAGGACGTGTGCTGACTGGCATTCGACGAGAACCTGCGTTAGCGAGAGCAACGTCGTCGTGCGCCCCTGACCTCGGCCGGGACTCACGAACCCGATCGACCGCAAATTTTTCGCCCGCGTGATTTCGACCAACTGCTCTGCCAGCCGCTCGAAACCGTCTCGCGTCGCGACCAGCACGGACTGGCTCTTGGCCGGCCAGCGCCAGGCGATATTCAATGGAACTGTCGTCCGCTGCACTTCGGTCGGCGTAGTCCGGATGCCTTCATCCGGACGAGGGCGTCCGGACCACGGCTTTACCGGCACCTCTGCGACGTCCTCGCGCAACCTCTCCGAGTTCGGGTTGATGTGCGGTCGGCGGTCAAACGCCCTAACGAAGGCGCGGTCCAGCAACGTCATGGCTCACGCTCTCAATTTCATCGGCATCGTCCTCGATGACCCCTTCCAACCACGCCCCACGCGGTCCAGCCGGACTGGTCGCTTGATACACGGCGGATTGAATCACTCCCGTCCCCGGCAAATCATTGGCGATCGACAGGTTGGTGATCTCGGCCGACGGAGCCGGAATCCCCCGTACCGGCGGTCGCGAATAGTTCGCACCGGGGATGACAGTCTCGCTGAACCCTTCGGCTTCGGCGTCATTCGCGTCTGCCGACGTGCGTTCGCCGAGTTGATGTTTGATCCCCACACCGAACATTCCCACCGCCACGATCAGCAACGAAATGGCCGCCGCTCCAACCATCCGTCGCGGCGTCATCCAACTCGTAACGTCGTGTCGAAACGCCGCCAACTGCAACATCATTTGTCGTCCCAGTCCCCGTCGATCGCGTGGACGAATGTCCGTGCCTTCCCCCGTTCCAAGGGGGGGGCCGGAGAGGGGTTGAACCTCCACCGACTCAGCACACGAGGCCGACTCCCTTCCCGCAGCCGACACCTGCTGCACCCGCAGAAGAATCGACGCCGGGCTTCCCTCGGTCTTGGACGCTGATTGCACAGCCATGACGAAAACTCCTCACCGCCGAGCCGCTGCGGGAACAAACGACGGACTAAAACGAAAACCCTTCGTCCCCTGAAGTATCGACTGCCGAAGATGCCGGTCTTGAGTATTTTGCGGGTCCGGAAAACTGGGCAAGCTTGTTCGACACGGCGGAGTCTGCCAGACTCGTGTCGAAAGGTGCCGACGTAGACCGGACCACAGGTGTCGAGTTCGCGTTGTGGGCTAGGTGAAAATCGCCCCCCCGTTTATATTTGCCAATCGCTGAGTCGCAGCCGCTGCGGTGGCTGCTGGGGAATCGACGATGTTTCGTTCGCAAGCCCACTGGTGGTTCGTGGCACTGGCCGTGTCGATCGCGGTCCCGTTCGAAGCCTTCCCCGCCGACCCGCCGCCACCGCGTGCAAACCAGAACCCCGCCGCCAACACCACGGCGCCGGTTCGCGACGAACAGCAACTCGCGGAACGCAAATTGTTGCAGGAAGCGTTGCCCCGCATTCGCAAGGCGGAAACGCTGCTGCGCACGGCTCGGCAGCAATTCGATCGCGGCGAAGCATCGGCCGGGTTGATGACGTTACAGCAACTGCTCAATCAACCGCAGGACACGTTCGTGTGGTCGGCCACCAGCGCGCGACCGCTCGGAGTCCGATCGCAGGCGGTGGCATTGTTCGAATCGCTGCCGAACAGCGCGCTGCAACGCTACGAAGAACTGTTCGGAGCCGAAGCGGGTCGGCTGTTGGCGAAAGCCCGGCACGACGGCAACCCGCAACTGCTCGACGAAATCACGCGGCGGTTCTTCCTGACCGCGGAGGGCTACGACGCGACCGTGCTGCTGGCGGCGTGGTGGCTCGATCACGGCGCACCGGCGCGATCGGCCGCGCATTGGGACCAACTCTTTGCAACGCCCTCGCATTTGAAACGCATCCAGCCACAGCAGCGAATGCAGGCGGCGATCGCGTACGCCCGTTGTGGCCGAGCGACGGATGCCAGGCGAATCGCCGGCAATCTCGCTCCCGAACTGGTCGCCACCGCGCGGCGTGGCGCATCGTTCGAACAGTGGCTGCAAGCCCGCGCGACAACGACAGACGCGACCGCGCTCGCCATCGGCGGGCTGGTCGCCGGCGCACCGCATCGCAATGGGATCGCGAGCGGGACCGCTCCCGTCTTCCGCACGCCGGTCTGGTCCGCGCCGCTGTGGCGCGACGCGAACGACGAACTCCGACCAGTGCTGGCCGCGTGGGAACAGGAACTGGCGAACGACGACGGACCGGGCGCGATCAGCCAGTTCGCGCTCTGCATCGGCGACGTGGTCGTGTTTCGCGACGTGCAGGGCCTCCGCGCAGTCGATGTCACGACCGGAAAAATGCTGTGGCACACGCCCACGCTGACCTCACTCAGTTCGCTCAAGTTTTATCACCGCACGCCGACCGCACGCGGTCCCAACAAGTTCGATCTCAAATTCCTCGACCAATTGCTCGGCGACAACTCCGCCGGCGGAATGCTGTCCAGCGACGGCTCCCGCGTCTACGCCGTGGATCAACTTGACTGGAAGCAGGCCACGCGGCAGAGCAACTCACTGATCGCAGTGGATGTCGGCGTAAATCGCGGATCGTGGATTGTGGATCGTGAAACGAAAACGACTGGCGGCGAAACAACTGGTCCAACCAAACACCATACACAAACCACGATCCACGATCCACGCCACCCCC
>JACRIH010000451.1 GCA_016235885.1 Planctomycetales bacterium
GGCGCTGCGCGGGTCCCACCCTACGAGTTTTCAAAATGCGAGTCGCAGTATGCACACACTTCATCGAATCATTGTCGCACTGATAACTTTGGTTCTCGTGTCGGAATCAGTCCGGGCGCAGGCAGTCGGTCAAGCCAAACCCAACTTGCCGCGACCGGCCTCATTTCGAGTGGTGGGATACGTTCCCGACTACAGAATTGCTGACATCGACCCTGCCGTCGGAAAATTCCTCACGGACATTGTCTACTTTTCGGCGGAGCCGGAACGGACAGGCGAATTGAACCGGCAGCGACTCAAGGCCAAGGATTTGAAACTGCTCCAAGAGATCAAGAAGCAGCACGGGGTCTCGCTGCTCCTGTGTATTGGAGGCTGGGATCGTTCCAAAGGGTTCGCACCGATGGCTGCGTCCGCTCCGGAGCGAGGGCGGTTCATCGACGAGGTGACTCGATTCTGTCTGGAGAACCGTTTCGACGGGGCAGACTTGGATTGGGAGCACCCTGCGAACGATATTGAGCGCAAGAATTTTGCGACCTTGCTGAACGAAATGAAGCGAAAGTTCGCGCCACACCACCTTCGTCTGACGGCTGCCGTTGCCGGCTGGCAGGTCCATTCGGGCGATGATTTTCAAGCGGTCGATGCGCTCCATCTCATGGCCTACGACGCTCCAGGCCAACATGCCACGTATGAATTCGCTGTGTCAGAAGTGACTCGGTTGGTGGAGAAAGGCGTACCACCCGCGAAGATTTGTCTCGGCGTTCCGTTTTACGGGAGGAGCGTGAAGGATCCCGCAGTCTCGCTGACGTATGCCGAGATCGTGAACAAGCACTCACCCGCGAAAGAGATTGACCAGGTTGATGGAATCTATTTCAACAACATTTCCACGATCGAGCGAAAGACAAAGTTTGGGTTGTCAAGTAAGCTCGGAGGCATCATGGTTTGGGAACTCGGGCAGGACACCAACAACGAGCGATCGCAGGATGTCGACAACAAACGGTCGTTGTTGCGTGCGGTTCATCGGACTCGTGAGTCCGCTATCGGGAACAAATAGCAGACAAAGAATCACCATGCGAATTGCAGTCCAGTTGTTTGCGAAAGCCCGCGACCTTGCGGGAGCCTCGCGGGTGGAACTCAATCTGCCCGACGCGGCTCGCGTGGCGGATGTGCGAGTGGCGCTCCGTCAGAGATTCCCGCAAATGGAACCGCTGATTTCCAGCCTGCTCGTCTCGGTCGGCACGGAGTATGCGAACGATCAAACGCCGCTGCGAGTCGGAGCCGACGTGGCTTGTTTTCCTCCAGTGAGCGGCGGGTAGACCGGTGAGCGGTGGGGAGAAATGGTACTCCCGCTCCCCTTTGGGGTGAGGGCCGGGGTGAGGGGTGGTTCAAGCGTCTCTGAGCTTTGCTGATAATTTGAATTTGGAATCACACTCGGGCCGCCCCTCACCCCCGACCCCTCTCCCCAATAGGGGGAGAGGGGAGAAGAAGGAATCATGATCCTACTGACACACGACATCATTGACTACAACGCCCTGACCGAGTCGGTTCGTTCCAATGCGGCGGGGGCGGTCGTGCTGTTTCTTGGGACGGTGCGAGAACTGACCGGAGATCGTCGGACGGTGGCGCTCGATTACGATGCCTACTCGCAAATGGCCGAAGCCAAGCTTGCGGAACTCGAAGCCGAAGCGCGGGCCAAGTGGCCGGTGATCCAGGTGGGGATCGTGCATCGGCTCGGCCACCTGGAACTCGGTGATATCAGCGTTGCGTTGGCGGTCAGCACGCCCCATCGACAACAGGCGTTCGAGGCAGGACAATACCTCATCGACCGGCTGAAGGTTGTGGTGCCGATCTGGAAAAAAGAAAACTGGAGCGATGGGACGACGGAATGGGTGCATCCGGGGGTGACGACGTGAACGCGGCAATTGAACTACCGATCCTGACCTCGCTGGCCGAGGGTGGCACTCCCAGAATGGGCGTGGCGGCTGACGACCACGCCCTTCGCGGTGCTCAGGGACGTGCCACCCCGTTGGGCCGGGCCACACAGACGGAGCAACTCATCGACAGCTTCGGGCGGGTTCACACGAACCTGCGGATCAGTGTCACTGACCGCTGCAACCTCCGCTGCTTCTACTGTATGCCAGCGGAAGACGTGCAGTTCATGGATCGCAAGAACCTGCTCACGTTCGAGGAGATTGAACACTTCGTGCGCGTGGCCGTGCCACTCGGGTTGCGGAAGATTCGGCTCACCGGCGGCGAACCGCTGGTGCGTCGGGATTTGCACCGACTCGTCGAGAAACTGGCCGCGATTCCGGAGATCGAAGACATCGGGCTGACGACCAACGGCATTTTGCTTGCCGATCAGGCGCAGGCTCTGTGGGACGCCGGCCTCCGCCGCATCAACGTCAGCCTCGACGCGCTCGATCCGGTCAAGTTCCACGAGATCACCCGTCGCGAAGGGTACGAGCAAGTCCTCGCCGGAATCGAAGCGGCGCAGCGCGTGGGGTTCGACCCGGTCAAAATCAACGCGGTGTCGGTGCGCGGTTTGACCGAGGACCAGATCGTCCCGTTCGGCCACTTCGCCCGCAAAACGGGCGTCGAGATGCGATTCATCGAGTTCATGCCACTCGACGCCGACAACGCCTGGGAGCGGGGCAAAGTTCTGTTCGCTCACGAAATCATCGAGACGCTGTCGCGCGACATCCAGCCGCTCGTCCCGTGCGAGGATCAAGACCCGCATGCCCCCGCCACCGAGTTCGTGTTTTCCGATGGCGTCGGTCGAGTCAGCTTCATCGCTTCGATCAGCCAGCCATTCTGCATGAAGTGCGATCGGTTCCGAATCACATCCGACGGCAAGCTGCGGAACTGCCTGTTCAGCCTGGAAGAAACCGACGTGCGAGCCATGCTCCGCGGCGGAGCGCCCGACAGCGAAATCGCGGACGCAATCCGCGCCAGCGTCGCGGCGAAAAAAGAAGGGCACGAGATCAACACGGCCCGGTACATCCAACCCGAGCGGCCGATGTACTCGATTGGCGGATAGTGGGCAGTCAGATCTGAATTGACATGTAGCCACACTCGCCAGGGCTTGTTGAATTAATGTGGTCCCGACACTCCGTGGCGGGACATGTTGTGCCCGCCCTGCGGGGCGGCCACAACGTGCGGTGTCACGGAGTGCCACCGCCACAATAATTCAACAAGCCCGCCAGAGTGTGGGTGTCCCGCGTTCTGGCGAAACGCGGCTACGTCGATTCCGAGCGATAAGAAATCATTTGCCCGGCAGCAGCGTGCCATCCTTTGTGTACTCGATCCAGCGTTTTTGTGATGACACACGTTGACTCGGCGTCGCGTTGGCGCGGTACTCGAAGCGGCGGTTGGTCAGGCGCTGGAGCTGATAGATCGCCAGTTCACGCACGGCGATTTCGTCGTGACCCAACCAGTCCACGAGCTTGCGAGCCACCGGCTTGGTGCGAGCGTCGGTTTCGCTGTAGCCCCACAACAATTCGTAAATCGTCGCGACGTCGTCCGGCTTGAAATGTTTCGCCAGTTCGCGTTTGAGCAACGACCGGTTTTCTGGTGCTTGCGGCAGCCAGATACGCAAACCGGAGATGGCCGCCTTTCGTGATTCCTCATGCTGGCCCTTTTCCGGTGGTAGCGTTTCGACCAATGATGTGTAGTCGCCGATCAGCCCCAGACATTCCACGGCCAACCGCGACAGCTCGGGGATTTTGTGATCTTTCGTGCCGCCGAGCGACAACCGCACGGGGTCCGTCGGATCAAACTCCTTCTCAAACAGTCGTGCATTTTGTTTGGCGGCGGCTGACATCGGCGACCCAACGAGCCATTTCGGCAACGGCGTATCGGGGCTGCTGACAGCGGCCGGGAGTTGACCGGCCGCGTCGGGCGCATCCGCTGCCGGTGGTGTGATACCAGCGACGCGAGGCATCGGCAGCGACAACGTCGCGGGGCCGATGATCGATTGCTGGTCGATCCCGTTTGAAATCCGCACTTCACCCGCGACAACGTAGAACGTGACGCTCGACGCCGGCGGCACGACCGCCTGCTCAAATTGCGATGGCTCACCGGGCTGGGCTTCGACCGCAAACACGGCGTCAGAACTGTGCAGTTCGATTCTCCACAGCTCGCCACGCACGGCCAGACCGATCGCGATGGCCTGAGGATTCCCATTCGGATCGTCATCGGGTGCCGAGGCCGCGCCCGCCGCGCGACGCATCGCCACCCGGCCGCGATTCAGTTCCAGTCCCGATTCGCCGGCGGCGGTGACTCCCAGTGACCGCACGATCGAATTGCCGTAGACCAACACCTGCGCCTTGTCATCGAGCGTGGAAAACGTGGCCTCGAACGGTTCCGGAACGGCGACAGGTTCGCCGGGATGCACGAGCGACCGCCGGGGAATGACTCGCCACTGACCGTCGGTGGCCTCGACGTTCATCAAGATTCCTTCTGCGGAGAGATATTTCAGCAGGCTGGCTGGTGTGCTGACAAACGCCGGACGCGCATCGGCCGGATCGTTTGCATCGTTGACTGCAGCGGGCTTCTTCGTTGCCGGACGTTGCGGGTCGGTCGCGGAAGCGGCGGCTGCCGGCGCCGTCGCCGTTTTTGATTCCGCCGGTGTGGTTTGGACAGGTTGCGGGCGCGAGACCACTTCCTGCGGTTTGATTGCCGCCGCAGAGGGTACTTCCGGGGTGTCGGGCGGTGGTGGAAGATTGGGATTCGTGACCCCGGCTGTACGGGATGCATTGTCGTTCGCGGCCAGTTGCGAACCCTGCAAGGTCACATCGGTTGCCGGCGCGTTCACTCCAGACACGGCCGACTTCCCATTCGCTTTCAACGCCAGGTTCGATTTGGTTTCGCCCGGCTTTCCAAACGGGGATTCTTTGGCCACGAGCCAGAACCAGACGACCGCAGCAATCGCAATGCTGGTCGGGATGAGTGCCCGACGCCAAATCGGCTGTGGCCGCAAGTAATCAGGAATCTCGACCGGTGAATCAAGCTTGCCGTCCGTGTCCACGGCGCGGCCATTCTCGCCTGGATGTTGCCCCAGCCGAATTTCAGTACCCGCTCCGTTCCCGGACACTTCTGCTGCCAGTTTTCCGGTCGATCCAACGTCGCCGCTGGTAACCTTCCGATTTGTCGGTCCGAGCGCGTACATTCGTTCGCGCATTTGCGGCGTGATCTCGACCGGTTCGCCCATCACCAGCGTGAGGACTTGGTGACACGCGGCCACTTCGGCGAGATGCACGTCCGAGTCGAGACAGATTTTCTCGACATCGACGACCCCCTCGGGAGACAGCGTGTTGTCGAGATACTCCGCCACGGTGTTCGTATCCAGCCCCGCCCCCGGCCCGCTGACCGCCGGTGCCGTCAGTCGGCGGCGACGCAGCACCTCGCGAATGCGATTCACCAGTGATCCGGCAAAACTGCTCTCCTCGATCCGCTGCCCCATTTCCTTGGCTTGCGCGGGTTCGAGAATGTCATCGAGGTAGGCCAGCAAAGTTCGCAGAGTCAGTCGCATGGGAGTGGTCTTTCGTTCGGTACAAATCTCCCCTCGCCCTCGCAGGGGGAGAGGGGTCGGGGGTGAGGGACGAGCGGCTCTGAGTCTTGCAAGAGAATGGAAAACGAGAGCCGTTTGCCCCTCACCCCAGCCCTCTCCCCGTTCCGGGGAGAGGGAGTACGTCGATATTAATAGTGGATTGGCGAGTCAGCTTCCGTGCAGGAATCTGACGCCACGCGAAAAAAAATCCCGGCCTGCTCGGCAGACCGGGACGTGGTTCAGCAGTTTCCGCGACTGATCGTCACGCCGCCCTGCGCATTGGCAGAGTCGCCGGAGCTTCATCGGCGGCACACGCCGCGAGCAGATTCTCGAACACTTGCATGTCGAGCGCCGAAGCCGATTCGCTTTCGGGATGCCACTGCACTCCGACGCACCACCAGCGTTCGTCGATCGCTTCGAACGCTTCGATCACACCGTCCGGTGCCCTGGCAGTGACCTTGAATGGCTTGGCGATTTGATCAACAGCCATGTGGTGGCTGCTGTTGACCCGGATTTCGCCCGGTCCGTAAATCGTATCGACGCGAGAACCAGGGACGATCTCGATGATGTGCCGGAGAGTCGATTCCACGGGGTCGCGGTGGTGGAGAGCTTTCGGGCAGTCTTCAGAAATGTGCCGGAAGATCGTTCCGCCGCAAAGCACATTCATCAATTGCATGCTCGAACCGATGGCAAGGATCGGCATCCGCATTTCGATCGCCATCTTGCACAGGCGTCGGTCGAAGTCTTCGCGACGTTGCGGCATCGGTCGCGCCGCTGGGTGCTTGTCCATTCCCAGTCGGATGATGTCGAGGTCCAGCGTGCAGCCGGCCAACACGATGCCATCCAGCATCGACACGATTTGCTTCATATCCGCGTCTTCAGAGTACGGCGGGATGAGCATGGGGACTCCACCCGCTGCGGAAATTGAATCGTAGTAGCCGGAGTTGAACCAGCTCAGCGGAACAACATCCTTCTTCGCAGGCCGGAAATCACCATTCAGACCGATCAAAGGTTTCTTCGCCATAACGATTCCTCGTCTTTCTACACATCCTGTGTGGGGGGAAAAGACCATTCGGTGCCGAGAGGCCGGAGAATATCCGGCATCGAAAGATGATCGTCCACTTTCCCGATGAGCGCAGGAAAGCGAGCCAAGAATTCGAGGAGCGACGAACTGGTGGAACGCAGAAGCCTCCGCCATGTCGCGAGGAGAAAACTGGCTGACCAGAGCGGCCACCAGCAACATCCCTGTCCGAGGCACATCCATGCCTGATTCATCCTTGAATTCTTTGAGCCGACCAAGATGCCGCTGGGCGCGAAATCCACCACCCGCCGGGCACCGAATCAACTCGCGAAGCAACTCGACGGATCCAATCCATCACGCAACTGCTGCTTCGTCCAACGTTCGGGGATGATAGCCAGCCAAAATCGAGTTGCAAATGGAATCCGCATTTTGTGGAAACTCGGGGTTGCAATGCACGGCGGTCACAAAATCTTGTGGGTACGTGGTTGATGGAGTGAAGTCGCGGGGAGTAAACTCGTCCCGTCTTCCCGTAGGTCAGGCTTTCCAGCCTGACCGAGTTGTTCACCAACATTGTCAGGCTGGAAAGCCTGACCTACTTTCAGCGAGGTTACTGCGATGGCGACTCAACAAACTCGGCGTGAATTCTTGGAAAACTCGATGTTCGCAGCGGCGGCCGCAGTGGCCGGGTCGGCGATGCTGCCGCAGTTCCAACCCACAGTGCGAGCAGCCGGTGCGAATGAACGGATTGGCATGGCGGTGATTGGGACTCGCGGTCGCGGCGGCGAACACATCAGCGAATGGGTCAAACACTATCCCGAGTGCGAAATCACGGCCATCTGTGATATCGATGACGGCGTGCTCGGTAAGAGCGTGGAGCGGATCGAAAAGGCTTCGGGGAAGAAGCCGGAGGGCTATCGCGATATCCGCAAACTGCTGGAAGACAAATCCGTCGATGCCGTCTCCATCGCCACGCCGAATCACTGGCATTCACTGGCGGCGATTTGGGCCATTCAAGCCGGCAAGGATGTGTATGTCGAAAAGCCGGTGTCGCATAACGTCAGCGAAGGACGGCGCGTTGTCGAAGCGGCTCGCAAGCATGAAAAGATTTGCCAAACCGGAACGCAGTGCCGCTCGATGCAGGGGACAATCGACGCCATAGAATTCATCAAGGCCGGGAAGATCGGCGAAGTGAAGCTGGCTCGTGGTCTGTGCTACAAGCCGCGCGGGTCAATCGGGCCGAAGGGGAACTATGAAGTGCCGGCGGGGATCGACTACGACCTGTGGTCTGGCCCGGCTCCAGTCAAGCCGCTCACGCGAAAGCAGTTTCACTACGATTGGCACTGGCAGTGGGACTACGGCAACGGCGACCTGGGCAATCAAGGTATCCACCAGATGGACATCGCTCGTTGGGGCTTGGGTGTAGACACGCTCGGCCAGGGCGTCCTCAGCTACGGCGGCCGCCTGAGCTACGAAGATGCCGGTGAGACAGCCAACACTCAAGTGAACATCCACGACTACGGCGACAAGACGCTCGTGTTTGAAGTGCGCGGGTTGAAGACGAGCGATTACAAAGGCGCCAATGTCGGCGTGATCTTTCACGGCAGCGCGGGATATGTCGTCCTGACCAGCTACACCGGCGGAGCCGCCTTCGATCTCGACGGCAAGATGACCACCAAGTTCAGCGGCAACGGCGATCACTTCGGCAATTTCTTGAAAGCCGTCCGCAGCCGCAAACAGACCGACCTCGCCGCCGACATTCTGGAAGGACACTTGTCGAGCGCTCTGTGCCACCTCGGCAACATCTCGTATCGCCTCGGCAAACAGATGTCAGTCCCCGCCGCGAAGGAAGCCCTCTCCGGCAACAAGGTCAAGGATGAGGCAGTGCAAACATTCGACCGCGTCACCCAACACCTCAGCGACAACAAGGTCGATCTCGACCAGACCCAACTTCAATTCGGAGCAATGTTGTCCCTCGCACCCGGAGGCGAAACCTTCCGCGGTCAAGGGAGCGAGCAAGCCAACACAATGTTGACTCGCGACTACCGAGCTCCATTCGTCGTCCCGGCGACAAAGGATTTGTGAACGATCACCGCATCGGTTGGACGAAATCCACGGCGTTGACCTAATCGAGTCGATTGCTAGAATGCGAACCGCCGTTTCTGAGACGACGTACATTTCGCCTCAGCATCGACTTACGGGGCGTGGCTCAGCTTGGCTAGAGCGCTTGGTTCGGGACCAAGAGGTCGCAGGTTCAAATCCTGTCGCCCCGATTTAAACTTACGACGAGTGATCTTCGTCCTGTCACAAGGAGTGTCACTGTTAAAATCCCCTGGCTGGCGGCAACCAGCCAGGGGAGCTTTCAAGCGGACCTTTCGGCCCAGCTCGGTACATCCGGCAGTTGGGTTTCTCTCGAAAGGTTTCGCACAATGTCTCGTGGTATTCCTCAGCCGTGGTATCGACCTAGCCGATCGACGTGGTATGTCACTGTCGATGGCGTTCAGCACAATCTCTACACCGACGACAAAGTCGAGGCATTTCGCCGTTGGCATGAGTTGATCGCTCGCGCTCCCGAACCGCCCGAGGCGCCGGACACGACGGTCGTCGTCCTCCTCGCTTCCTTCCTCAAATGGACTGAGAAGCACAAGAAGCCCGCCACCTACGAATGGCATCGAAACTACTTGCAAAGTTTCGTGAAGGCCATCCCGCCGGAACTCCGTGTCGCGGACATGAAGCCGTTCCATGTCACACGCTGGCTCGATAAACAGACCACTTGGGGCGAGAGTAGCTGGCGAGTTGCCATCACGACCATTAAGCGAGCCTTGAGTTGGACGGTCGAAGAAGGGTACATCGACCACTCCCCCATCGCGTCCATCCGCAAGCCGAAGCGTCAGCACCGTGAGACGATCCTCACCGAGGAACAGCAACGGCTCATCGTCGCGGAAGCCATCGACGAACGCTTCCGAGACTTCGTCACGCTCATTCAAGAGACGGGTGCCCGACCCCAAGAAGTTCGCACGGTCGAAGCTCGGCATGTCAATCTCCAAAACGGACTCTGGATCTTCCCACCGACTGAGCACAAAACCGGCGAAAAGACTGGTGAACCTCGCATCATTTATCTGAACGCCAAAGCCTTGGAGTTCACGCAACGGCTCGTGGAACAACACCCCACGGGACCGCTTTGCCGCAATGTCCAAGGACGGCCGTGAATACGAAACGCGATTCGACTGCGGTTTCGTCGTCTCCGCCGACGACTGAAGGACCAGCTTCCTTCCAATCTGTGTGCCTACCTCTTCCGTCACACATTTGCGACCGGAGCCCTTGAACGCGGCTTGGATACGATCACCGTGGCCGAGTTGATGGGTCACAAGGACGTGTCGATGCTGAGCCAGGTCTACCAACATCTGCGACAGCGAACCCAGCACATGAAAGCCGCTGCCGAACGTGCTACCTACCAAAGTGCTTCTGAACCAACTCCGACATGACCAGTCGGTCCTGAAGGTTCGATGGCAGCGATACCGGGACACGTTCGGTGTCCTTGCACTGTTGCTCCCATGAGCGACGATCTTCTTCTGCAATGCGCATCCCTCCCTGCCGCCGACCGAACCGATGGGCGACGAGATCGCCTGCCGAGATCGCGTCGTAGATCATGCGCGAACTCAAGCCGTAGTGCTCTGCCAACTCCTTCACGGACCACCACTGTCGAACGGCAACCATCGAACGAACTCCCACTTTGCTCTCGTCTCGTCCACGCCCTAACTTTGAGCCGAGATGTGTTTCCACTGACAAGAGGACGGGTTCGCGCAACGTGTTCGCTTTGTCATCCACTTGTCAGCGAGCCAATGCCAGGGTCCTGCGTCCTGAATGCGTCAATGCGACGAATTGTCTTCGCGGGCGTCTGCGAGGCGTCGTGTTGCACGAATTCTTGAACGAAGGAGATTGAACGATGCTTACGTCCCCTCTCACGCGTCGGCCGCGGGACTTTCTGACTGTGCTCAGCACGTTGGACGGTCCTGATCCAGTGGCCACGCATTCCAACAAGCGGCTGTTTAAGTCGTATGCCGCCGCAGTCCAGCTGCGGACGGCACTCGGCCTGTCGCTGCAACGGATGACACAGAAGGAATTCGGGTACGACCTGAAACTTCCGCCGACCCCGCTCGTGGGTGCCTCCGAAGCCGCCGGTCACGAAGGCCGGACGGCAGACGTGCTGATCGATCGGTTGCGGCAGCACGGCGAGGCACTCAATGAGTTTCTGACGCAGTGCCCATACTTCGGCCAGGTCCAGTATACCGGATCGCACGAGTGCGTGTTCCGGTACTGCGACGCGCAGAAGACGTACGATCTGCGTGAGACGACCCACCATATCCACACGCACGAGCATCACCTCGTGCAAGCTCGGGAGCGGAGGCTGACCGACTCGGGCGTGGTTCTGCCGCCGAAGCAGCGCCGGATCGTCCGTGCTCTGCCGCAGTCGCTGTATCCGCATCTGCGGGTTGTCACCGGCTTACTCGTGTTGCAGAAGGAGGAGGACGGGGGCACGGTCCGGCGGGAGCATGCGGTCGGTCGCACGCTGCGGCAGACCGGTGACGCCGTTCGGAAGTACGGTCCCGGCGCGGCCCGAGGGGGTCGCGGCTGGAGCCGCCGCCGCAGGGATTGTGGCGGGTGTGGCCGCGGTGGTCAGCGCCATTGGCGCGTCGCTCACCGCAGCGGCCGGCACGGCGATCGCGGCAACAGCGGTCGTGGCGGTGGCTGATCCAGCGTTGGTCATCGGTGACCTGGTGATCTCCGGCTGGATCGAAGAACAGGAGGGCCAGCCATGAACGAAACCATGCCCCGCAACGGGCAGCGACTGGTGATCCGCGACGACGCGCCACACACGCTGGCAGCGCCGCCGTCGTCGGAACGGCAGAAGCTGTTGCGAGCGATGGATGACAACACGTCGATGCAGCAGGTGCTGGCGCGGGTTTCCACTCCGCCTGGCAAGCTGATGAAAATGATTTCCAAGGCCATCGGTTCGGCCGAGGCGGAAATCGAATTTGTGGAACGCATCACCATTCGGGAGGATTGAAGCATGTCTCGTGAAATTGAAGTCGAACGGACAGCTCGCATTCTCAAGCAGGCTGAACCCGGTCACACGCCACCACCGCGTCCGGATTGGACGGGAGCTTCTCCCACCAACCCGACGCCGCTGTTGGTCGTCTCTGTCGTCGCTGGCGTCATCGCGTTCATTGCGCTGCTTGTGGCCCTGTTCCACGGCTGACCTGACGTCGTTTCGTAGCCGTAGCCCGCAATGGATTTCCTTGCGGGTTGCGGCTGCTTCCTTTTCCACTGTCTACATCCGTCTATCTCCGTTCTCGTTCTCCATTCATGAACGGCCTTGCCATATTTCACGATCGCCAGATTCTCCAACGCGGTTCGTTTTGGGAACTTTCCCTGTGGCTGATCGGTTGTCTCGATGAGACAGACCTCGTCATCCTCGCCATGCTGGCCGTGTTCATCCAGCAGGTGGCCCGGAAAGTGTGGGTGGAATTGCCGTGGCGCGACACGGCCAAGTGCCTGACGGTTCTGTTTCTGCTGGGCTTCGCGCTGCATCTCGCAGTCAGAGTGGATGTGCGTCAGGATTCGTTTGAAGTCATGGTCCTTCTGATTCGGGCTTCACTGGCGTCCTACCTCTTCTATCTCTGTGTCGCCGCCCCCGCTGTATTCGGAGCTCACCTCGTCACACTGTATTTCCAAACCGAGTGGCAACGGCGCCGCCGCCGCTTCTCCCAAGATCTCGCCCAGCAGGATCAACTGAATCGGACGACTCAGCAGTCCCCTCTTCCCGCCCCGGAGCCGGTTCCGCGAGAAGCCGTGCTCCGCCGTTCTGCGGATCAAGCCCGCCTCGACTACGAATTCGAATGCCAGATCATTCGCTCCGCTGGCTTGGACGAGGACGAGTTGGAAGCCGCGTTGACCCAGGCGAAACAAAAGCATCTTCAGTGCTTGGGTGAGGCGTTGCAATGAAGCTGCCAGCGTATCGTCCACGGGAAGCAGTTCAAGTTAAGTTTCGGGCTATTGTCGACGGTCGCATCAAGCTGGGTCAGGATGGTGCAGCCCAGCGCTTGATTCGCAGCGTCTACGAGTCCCCTGCCTTCACGCTCCGCTGCCATCCCACCTTCGACCTCCATCGTTTCCTGAATCGGCGCGGCATTCTACTCGTCGAAGGTGGGTCGCACGGCGTCAGTGCCGACACATCCAGCACGATCCTTGGGAGCATCGTCCTGCAAGTCATCCACTACGCCCGGTCCCGTCAGAAGTCCGTTCCCCGCATGCTGCTGGTCATCGACGAGGCCACAAATGCCAATCTGATCGGAGCCGCGGGTCATGAAGTCCGGGCGTTGGCGGAGTTGCAGAAGAAGGGACTCGACATGCACATCCTCTGCCAGAGTCCATCGTTTCCTAGGCGGCAAGAGAGTGGGTCTGGCAGTCCGCATTCCATGAATCGATCAACGCTGCCAGGAGTCATCGCGTAATCCGTTTGCTTGACTTCATTTTCTCAGCCTGTATAGTCCAACTGATCGTGCAGGGGAGTCATTTTTCTTCTGCGGCGATTCTTCAGCACCCTTAGCTCAATGGATAGAGCATCGGTCTACGGAACCGAAGGTTGTAGGTTCGACCCCTACAGGGTGCATTGCTGAAATGACGCGAAAACCCTCAGTTTCCTTGTGAAATTGAGGGTTTTTCGCTTGGTGTTGGTTTGCGGAGTCTGTGGGCGACTTGGCGGCTGACAACGGTTGCAAACGGGTGCGCGTTCCGTGAACCACTGACGCAACCTCGCGGCCAAGTCACGGTGAACCGGCAAGAAATCCTCGCGGCGGTGTTTCGAGTACGCGGTGTCCAGTGTGACCGTTGGCGTATCGGCCGAGAGGTCGAAAGATGCCGACGTGAGTGACGCGAGTTCGCTGGCTCGCAATGGACAGAGTGTGTGGAGTGGCTGGCGGCGGCGTTGGACGGGCGGTCGCGTTGGCGGCTGTTTATCGCGGTGCTGTTCGAAGCAGTTTGGGAAGTGTTCGAGAACTCCAGTTACGTCCTCAGCACCCATCGCGCGGGCACGGCGGCACTCGGCTACGTCGGCGACTCGATCCTCAACTTGCTGGGAGACATCGCGGCCTGCGCCTTCGGTTTCATCTTGGCTCGCCGTCTCGGCCTGCGCGGATCGCTGCTGCTGTTCGTGGTGACGGAGATCATGTTGCTCGTCTGGATCAGAGACAGCCTGCTGCTGATCGTCGTGACGTCGATCATGCGATCAAGGCGTGGCAGATGAGTCACAGATGCCGAGCGTGCGAGTTGTAGCCGTAGGGTGGGTCGAGGCACGAGACCCCATACGCAGAAACTTACTGACCCGCGTGGAAATTGCTAAAGGCGCGGATTGGGAAACGTGTTACCAAGCGGAGTATGGATCAACACAAGGCCGAGGATTGGCGTGAGGTTCGTCGTCGTCGCGCCTGGGAACTGAAGCAGCAGGGCTGGAAGCAGCGAGATATTGCGGAGGCTCTCGGTGTGACCGAGGGAGCCGTAAGTCAGTGGCTCTCGACCGCTCGTGCGGAAGGCGTGA
>JACRIH010000452.1 GCA_016235885.1 Planctomycetales bacterium
CTGGAGTCCCGGCTTCAGCCGGCTGCGGTTTGTCTGTTGGCTTGTCTGTAGTTGACGACCGGCTGAAGCCGGGACTCCAACAAAACCGATCGATCTCGTTCCCTTCGCCCTTGGCCGGCACTTCCGGTCCCGCCGACTTCGCGATCACCCGCCGAGCCAACTCGTGCCGCGCGGTCCAATATGCGTCCTCTCCAGACGCCGCCATTCGGCGAGCCACCGTGTTGAGTCTGCGAACAAACTCGCGAGATTCCGTCGCGTACCGCTGCCAGTTATCGTCCCAGAACCCAATCGACAACGGACCGGTCCCGCCGTTCCGAATTCGGACGATACGGGAGGGGAGAATTGTCTGTTCTGCGATAACTCTTTCGTCAAGACACCCCGGACTGACGAGCCGAAATCCTTCGCCCTTCCTCGCCACCGCGACCGCCAGTTGACCCACCTCCGCCCGCAACTGCTGGCCGCCGATGACTGCTTCCAACCGGACATCGTGCTCACCGTCTGAGTCGAATGTCACGAACTCGCTGATTCGTTCCTGCATGCTCGTCGGCAGGAAGGGCAGCCCCGGCTCGCGGTCCTTCGCGTTGGGCACGCGTTCGTGTCCGCTTGCGTTGGCGCTGATGAATTCATTTTCGAGGATCAATTTCTCGCCGACAAACAGCTTCGCCGCTCCGCGCGATCGGACGAGGAACCGGAATTCGCCCGCCGGCAACTTCACCCGGCAGGTGGCCCGGATCGCGAACGGGTTCGACCGATCCGCCGCGATCCCGCGCGACGTGTACTTGCGTGGCAGATCGACGAATGCCAGAGCGGGGAATGTGAACTTGTCAGTCGGTGCCGGCAGAGGCGACACCCACTGCTTCTTGTCAGGAATGCCTTCGATGATTTCGACCGCGACCCCTGATGCAGTAGGTACGCGATCGGCATCGTCGGCCTGACTCCGGCCGGTCAATCCGGCCAGCCCTACCAACGCCACGATCAACCGATAACACGGACGAATTGAATGCATGGACGAGATTCCTTTTGAGAACGATTCCCTCGGCTGGCTTGGGAGGGACAGATCGCGGGGTGTCAGCCTATCCCCAGTCAAATGCGGCGTCAATTGCGTGGTTGACACTCAGCAGTTTGAACAGAAGCAAGGTCGGAACAGAAGGCAACGAAGCGAACGAAGTGTTGAAATGCGATTCGCCAATACATTCTCCCCTCTCACCTTTGGGGACAGGGGAACTACGTGACGGGAATCCATCCCGACCCTGTTCCTTAATCTTCTGCATTCTCTTCGTTACCTTTTGTTCAACAAACTGGATCTCCGCCATCCGTGTGGAAACTGGCAATTGCAAGAGAGGTCTCACGCAGAGTCGCAGAGTCGCAGAGTCGCAGGGTTCGCGGAAAGCGAGAGTTGGGTTTTCTCTGCGAACTCCGCGCCTCTGCGTGAGACACTTGACCATTAACACGCATGTCCGAGAGTCAACAAACTCAATTCCTGTTCTGCCCGAGAGGTGACCGCGATGCGAATCTGCACAACCACCATCCTGTTTTGTCTCGAGCTCGCGCTTTGGACAGTCTCGGTTGCCGATGACGGAGCGACCTTTACCGACGTGTTCGTTTCCGGGCAGGGAAGCTACCACTCGTATCGCATTCCGTCCGTGATCGTTTCGGCAAAGGGAACAGTACTCGCGCTGTGCGAGGGACGGAAGAAAAGTCGCAGCGACGCGGGGGATATCGATCTCGTGCTGAAACGGAGCCTCGACGGATGCAAGTCGTGGCAACCGATGCAGGTGGTGTGGGATGACGGGCCGAACACGTGCGGCAACCCGTGTCCGGTCGTGGACCGTTCGACTGGCACGATCTGGTTGCTGATGACTCACAATCTGGGGCAGGACACCGAAGCGAAGCTCGTCGATTCGAAGAGCGAAGGAACGCGGACCGCGTGGGTCACGCACAGCACGGACGAAGGCGTCACGTGGACCAACCCGGTCGAGATCACGAAAGACGTGAAGCAACCCGACTGGACGTGGTACGCGACCGGGCCGGGTGTCGGCATCCAAACGCGATCCGGCCGGCTGGTCATTCCGTGCGACAACAAGGTCGCGGTGACGAAGGGGCGGCAGTCGCACGTCATCTTCAGCGACGATCACGGCCAGACATGGAAGCTCGGCGGTGTGGTCGGTCCGAACTGCAACGAATCGCAGGTCGTCGAACTGACCGATGGTTCACTGTTGCTGAACATGCGCAGTTACGAAGCGAACCACCGCCGCCTGATCGCCACGAGCCGCGACGGCGGCGTCACATGGTCGGCCCCGAAGGAAGATCGCGCGCTGATCGAACCCGTCTGCCAAGCCAGCATCATCCGCCTGCCCGGCGACAAACCGCGACTGCTCTTTTCCAACCCCGCCAGCACGAAGCGCGAAAAGCTGACGCTGAAGCTGAGCCTCGACGAAGGCAAAACGTGGCCCGTGGTCCGCGAACTCCACGCCGGCCCCGCCGCCTATTCGTGCCTGACCGTGCTCCCCGATCAATCCGTGGGTTGCCTCTACGAGTGCGGCGACAAGTCCCCCTACGACGTCATCCGACTGGCGACGTTTCCGCAGTCGTGGCTGATGGCTCCGAAATGACGTGGGGTGGCTGGGGTCGAGCAGAGCGAGCCCCCAGCAATGTGGGGCGCGCATTCCGGGGGCTCGCTCCGCTCGACCCCGGCCACCCAGTCGTCACTACTCTTCCGCGATGCAATAGAGATGTTCTTCACCCCGCAACAGAATCTCGCGCCCGACGATGGCGGCCGAAGCGCTGAAGTTGTCGTTCAGGCGATTGAGCGACAAGACCTGATGCGTGTCACCATGACTGATGACCACCGTGGCACCCGTGCGGTCGGTCACGTACACGCGGTCGGCGGCGGCCACCGGAGACGCGTACACATCGCGGATGCCGTCGAGGCGAAACGCACCCGGACGGTCTTCACCCGTCCGAGCCTGAACGCGAGACAGAATTCCCTGGTAGTGGGTGAGGAAGTACAGCGAATCGCCGTAGAGCAACGGCGACGGAACGTACGGGGTTCCCCGCGAGCGGCTCCACGCGACCCGGTCTCGGCCGGTGATATCACCCTTCGCACCGTCGAGGCGGATGGCGAGCAAGGCTCGCGTGTCGTAGCTGCTGCCGGCGAACACCATGCCGTCTCCCGCGACCGGTGACGCCACGACGTTGGTCGACAACCCGCCGCATTCCCAGATGACTTTTCCAGTGGCCAGTTCGTAACCGCGCATGCGATTCGTCCCGCTGATGATGACCTGCGGCTGGCCCGCGTGCTCGACCACAATCGGCGTCGCCCACGATGTGACCTCGTTGCGCATGATCTTCCAACGCTGTCGGCCGGTCCGCTTGTCAAAGGCCACCACGAACGATTGCCCCTCGTGATCCCAGTTGACGATCAGTGTGTCGCCGTAAAGCGCCGGTGAACTCCCTTCACCGTGCCCGTGCAGGCTATTCATTTCGCCGAGCTGTGCCTTCCACACCAGGACACCATTCACATCGTGGCAAAACAAACCGTGCGAGCCGAAGAACGCGAACACGTGCTCGCCGTCGGTGACGGGCGAATTGGAAGCGTGGCTGGCCGTGTAATGTCCTCCCTCGCGCGGCAGCGCCTCATGGACCGTCCGCTGCCAGAGGATCGCACCATCGCGGCGATTGACGGCCAGGACCGAAAACTTGTGACGATGCGTCACCGGGACGTTGTCGTGCGAACCGGGAGCCTTGCTGTACTTTGGTGGCAAAGCGTCACCATAGGGTTCCGCCGTGGTGAGGAACACACGATCGCCCCAGACGATCGGCGTCGAATGCCCCTTGCCCGGCAGCGAAATCTTCCAGCGGATGTTCTTGTCCTCGCTCCACACCACCGGCGGATTCGCATCCGGCGCGACGCCCGTCCCCAGCGGGCCTCGCCATTGCGGCCAATTCTTATTGGCGTCGTCGGCACCGCGCTGGTCATCGGCCGCTAACGGTGCTGCCAGCAGCCAGCACAACGCGAAGATCGGGATGATCATCGTTCGCATGTGGCACCAAGAGGTAGTGGTTTGGTCGCGAAGGGGAGAAACCCACTCGCACGCGGATCATCTTATCGGTCCGATGACCGTTCGGGAAAACTACGCCATCCCAGGGGTTCATCGTGGGCAAGTTCTAAAATGGGATCGCGATTATTTTCCAACGCCCGTAGTCCGGACCCCTTGGTCCGGACGAAGTTGTCGATGACGGCTGAAATCGGACTCGTCCGGACCAAGGGGTCCGGACTACGTCGCCACGATTCCAGAATTCAGCCCCCAAGGGGGCGAGATTCGATAGCCCAAGGCGCAGCCCTGGGAATCAATCGAACATTTGCTGTGCAGCCCCAACGGGGCGTGATATCGCGGTCGACTCGCGGGAATTTCGCCCCCCCAGCCAACCTGCCGATCATCGAAAATCATGCCGGTGCCGGCTTACGCAGCAAAATAGGAATCTCACTCGCTTTGCAATTTGAACACTGTTGCAGAGTGTCAGAATGGCGAGAAACCCACACGTGCCTGCCGTCGCATACCCAACGCCACCCCGCTTGTCGGGGTGGTTCCCGCGCTTCTGCGATACCGTCGGCATAGCGCAAAAGCGCGGGAACCACCGAGGCAAGCTCGGCGGCGTCAAATTAAATCCTATCGCGGAGCGACAGGGCGACTTTGCGGTTTCCACCGCACTATTTTTTCTTCTCGGCCACCGCAATCTGTGCTGCCGCCAGGCGGGCGACCGGGACGCGGAACGGTGAGCAGCTCACGTAGTTCAGGCCGATCTTGTGGCAGAACATCACGCTGGCGGGGTCGCCACCATGTTCGCCGCAGATTCCAATTTTGAGATCGGGGCGAGTCTTCCGGCCGCCGGTCACGCCGATCTTCATCAGGCCGCCGATCCCATCCTGGTCGATCGTTTGGAACGGGTCGTTGCCGATGATGTCGTTCTCGCGGTAGTACGTGATGAACCCGCCGTAGTCGTCGCGGCTCATACCGAGACCCGTCTGCGTCAAGTCATTGGTGCCGAAGCTGAAGAACTCGGCCCCCTGAGCGATCTGATCCGCACAGATGGCGGCTCGCGGAACCTCAATCATCGTTCCGACGAGGTACGGCACCGTCAGGCCGGCTTCCTTGAAGACCGCTTCGGCTTGGGCACGGATGATTTTTTCCTGGTCCTTGAATTCGGCGACGAATCCGACGAGCGGGATCATCACTTCCGGTTCGACATCGATGCCGGATTTCTTTACCAGCACAGCGGCTTCAAAAATCGCTCGCGCTTGCATGGCGGTGATTTCTGCGTACACGATCCCCAACCGGCAGCCGCGATGACCGAGCATCGGATTGGATTCGTGCAGTTCCTTCACGCGGTTCGCGATCTTGTCCGCCGAGATGCCCAACTTCTCGCCGAGGTCGGCTTGCGCGGCGAATTCGTGCGGGAGGAATTCGTGGAGCGGTGGGTCGAGGAGGCGAATGGTGACCGGCCGCCCGTTCATTTCGCGGAACAGGCCGGCGAAGTCGTCGCGCTGGAACGGCAATAGTTTCGCCAACGCCTTCTCTCGTGTGGGCTGATCCTCGGCGAGAATCATCTCGCGGAATTCGTCCACGTGATCGAAAAACATGTGCTCGGTGCGGCACAACCCGATCCCTTCGGCACCAAACGCGACGGCCTCGGCCGCCTGGTTCGGCTGGTCGGCATTCGTACGCACCTTCAGTGTGCGGAATTCATCAACCCACGTCATGAGCTGGGCGAAACGTCGATACGTTTCGGATTGCTCGGGTTTGAGTGTCTTCTGGATGAGCACCTGCACGACTTCGCTGGGCTGAGTTTTCACCTGCCCCTCGAAAATCTCGCCGGTGAACCCGTCAACACTGATGTAGTCACCTTCCTTCAGCACCTTGCCTTTGGCTGTAACCGTCCCCGCGTGGTAGTCGATTTGCAGTTCGCCCGCACCGACCACGCACACCTTGCCCATTTGGCGGCTGACGAGAGCCGCGTGCGAACTGGCACCACCGAATGCGGTGAGGATTCCCTTGGCGACCTTCATGCCGCGCAAGTCTTCCGGGCTGGTTTCGCGACGGACGAGGATCAGCTCCACGCCGGGATTCTTGTTGAACAACGCTTCGGCATCGCTGGCGTGGAAGCAGATTTTTCCCGATGCCGCGCCGGGTCCGGCATTGATTCCCTTCGTCAGCAATCGGTTTTCTTTCTCCGCCACCTTCTTTCCGGCAGCGTCGAAGATCGGTTGCAAAAGTTGGTTGAGGTCGTCGGCCGGAATGCGCTTGGCGGATAGCGCCTCTTCCTTGGTGATCAGCCCTTCGTTCACGAGATCGACCGCGATTCGGACGGCCGCGAATCCGGTTCGCTTGGCGTTGCGAGTTTGCAGCATCCACACCTTGCCTTTCGACACGGTGAATTCGATGTCCTGCACGTCTTTGTAGTGCCGTTCGAGCTTCTTCCCGATTTCGTCCAACTGCTGGAACGCGACGGGCATGTCCTTTTCGAGTTCGGTTTCGATCCGGTTTGGGGTGCGAATGCCCGCGACGACGTCTTCGCCCTGGGCGTTGATCAGGTAGTCGCCGCAATAGCCGGGAACGCCGAGTGCCCCATCGCGCGTCAGTGCCACACCGGTGGCGCAGTCATCACCCATGTTGCCGAACACCATTGCCTGCACATTGACGGCGGTGCCCCATTCGTGCGGAATGCCCTGCATCCGGCGATACACCATCGCCCGGTCGTTCATCCAACTGCTGAACACGGCACCGATCGCGCCCCAGATTTGTTCGAGCGGATCGGTCGGGAAATCGCTCCCCGTTTGTTTCTTGATCGCCGCCTTGAACTCGGAGACCAGCTCTTTGAGTTGCTGCGGATTCAACTCGGAATCGAATTTGACACCCGCTTTCTCTTTCTTGTGCTCGAGGATTTCCTCGAACGGATCGGGATCGTTTTTCGTCTTCGGTTTGAGGTCGAGCACGACGTCACCGTACATCTGCACGAACCGGCGATAGCTATCCCACGCGAATCGTTCGTTGCCCGACTTCGCGGCCAGCGCCTGCACCGTCTGGTCGTTGAGACCGATGTTGAGGACGGTGTCCATCATGCCGGGCATCGAGTCCCGCGCACCGGATCGGCAGGAGACCAGCAAAGGATTCGTGGTGTCGCCAATCTTCGCCCCCATGACCTGTTCGACTTTGGCGAGAGCTTCGGCGACCTGCTGCTTGAGTTCGGGGGGATAGGTCCGATTGTTTGCGTAAAAGTAGGTGCAGACCTCGGTGGAGATCGTGAATCCGGCGGGGACCGGCAGGCCGATGTTCGTCATTTCAGCCAGGTTGGCTCCCTTGCCGCCGAGTTCGGCACGCATGGTCGCGTTCCCTTCGGCCTTGCCGTCACCGAAGAAGAAGACGTATTTTTTCTGTGAGTTCGCCATGAAAGATGTGTCCTTGAGACCAGTCAGAATCGGAATGAATTGCGCCACCGGTCCTCGACAAACCCCTGGTCAACCGGGGTGGGCCGCGGCGAAGTTTCGCACGCCGGCGTCAAGATCGAGCGCATCGCGAGAGCCATTGCAATCGCACGCAATTTCGCAAGGCACCGAACCTATCAGGGGTCGCCCCGACCGTCAAGCGATTGGGCGACGAAATGGACTCGCCGCTTGACAGGTGTCCGATCAGGGTTCAAAGTAGATCGCATCCTGTCTGGTTGGTGATCTGAAAACCTTGGAACCGCATCGTGCTGGCGCAACTCATCCCGCTCAAGGGCGGCAAGCCGATCACGGTCCAAAAGGACATCACCGTCGTGGGACGGACGCGAGAAGACTGCGACATTTGCATCGACCAGAAAAGCATCTCGAAAATCCATTGCGTGATCGTGAAGACCGACGGGTTGCTCTTTGTCCGCGACCTGGCCAGCACGAACGGGACGAAAGTCAACGACCAAAAGATCACGCGCGGAGCCTTGTTGCCCGGCGATCAGTTGGCGTTCGCAAGTGAGACATTCCGCGTCCATATCGGGCCGGATGTGCCGGGTGAAGTCGAGGTCAGTCCGACCGAACGGACTGAAATGCTGAACGTGGCGGACCTCGAAGAACCGTTTGACCCGGGTTCGCGAGAGGACAGTGATAGCGACGTCCAGTTGATGCCGGCGGATTGAGGGGATTCTCGCCTCACCCGGCGATTCGCAACTGCATTTCGTCCGCGTTCAACGCGACGACCGCGATGCCGAGTTTGTCGGCGAGACGCACGACCTCGTTCTGATCGAGAACGATGGTCTTGTCGGATTCCACGGCGAGCACCTTGGCGCCGCTCTGGCACATCGTGTGGAGAGTCTGCACGCCGATTGTCGGCACATCGAACCGCATGTCTTGTTGCGGCTTGGCGACTTTGACGACGGTGAATCCGCCGCGGCGGCAGAGATCGCCCGCGCGGCGAATGCACTGGTCGGTCCCTTCAATGGCTTCGACGGCGAGGACGGCCGTGTCCTTGACCATCACACTTTGGCCGACATCCAACCGTCCCATTTCCTTGGCCAGCTCCCAGCCGAAATGGATGTCTTTCCATTGGGCCGGTGTCGGCTTGCGGCGCGTCAAGAATCCATGTTTCACGAGCAACTCCGGGCAATAATCGAGGGCTGAGGCAAATGTCAGATTGTCACGTTCAAACTCACGGATGACCGCCAGCAGAATCGTGTCATCCTTCTTGTTTTGGGCGGCATAGCGGAACCACAGGCGGAGTGCCCGCCAATCGGGAAGCAGTCGCCACAGCATGAACGGCTGGATGAGGACGACCTTTTCGATCTTGCCGGCCATCACGATCTGCTGGACATTTCCCTTGAGAAACGTCCGAATGGAGCGGCCGACCTTCGCCAGCGGAACGTCGTGATATTCATCGCAGTGCAGCGCCAATTCGTCCGACGCCATCCCACTCATCCCAACGCAGAATACCGACAGGCCGAGTTCCCGAGCCGCCTTCGCAAACGCAATGGGAAAGTAGCCGCTGCCGGCGAGCAGGCCCACGCGACCTGATTTCAGCGGTGGCGCGTGTGGTACGTGGTAGGTCGGGGGCAGCGGGAGGATGGAGGATCGTGGATCGTCCGTCGTCCGTGGTCTGTTGGAAGTTGATTCCTGCCCTGCGACTTCTGACCACCAAGCAGACGTTTCGCGGAGCGAAACGTCTACGATCCGCTGGCCGCCGGCCTCCGGCTGCGATGGTGATCGTCCTTGATCCTGCATCGTCGCACCTGAATGAATCGATTCATCCGCTGGCTCGTGAATGGAGCCGGATGCGGATCAACCGGCCTTTCGCAATTCGCCGCGTTGTTCCAGTTCGGCAACTCGGGCTTCCATGCCGCGAAGCTGCTTGCGCATCTCGGGAACCTTGGCCACGGCCATCATGATTTTCATTTCTTCCTGAACGGGCCGCGCTGGGGCACCGATCTGGACTTCTCCCGGTGGAATATCCCGGTGAACTCCCGCCTTCGATCCCACCGTGCAGCCCGTACCAAGATGCACATGATCTTTGATTCCGACCTGACCCGCACACGTCACATGGTCGCCCGTCGTCACGGAACCAGCCAGCCCGACCTGCGCCACGAATACGTTGTGTTTTCCGAGTTCACAGTTGTGGGCGATCATCACCAGATTGTCGAGCTTCGTCCCTTCGCCGATGATCGTGGGACCGATCATGCCGCGATCGATCGTCGTACACGCGCCGATTTCGCAGTCATTCTCCACGAGGACCGAGCCGAGTTGCGGGATCTTTTCGAGCCGCCCCAGAATCAGCCGATATCCGAAGCCATCCGCGCCCAGCACCGCATTCGCGTGGATGATCACACGGTCGCCAAGAGTCACATCCGGGTACAGCACCGCGTGGGCGTGCAATGTGCAGCCGGCTCCAATCCGGCATTCCTCCCCAATGCAGACGCCGGGATGAATGTCGCACCCGGCCCCGATTTCAACGCCCGGCCCGATGAACGCGCCGGGATACACATTGCAGTTCGGTCCAATTCTGGCCGAAGGGTCGACGTGCGCGGAGGGCGAAACACCGATGTTTGGTCGCGGTCGATGGGGACGAAACGTGCGAAGCACCTCAATGAACGCGTTCAACGGTTCTTCCACGAACACAATCGGCATCGGCAGAGTGTCGAGTTGTTCGTTATCGCGCCACGCTTCGCTGACCAGGCACGCTGCGGCCGGGCACGACTTGAGCAACCGTAGATTCTTTTCGTCGGTCGCGAATGTGATGTCAGTCGGCCCTGCCTTGTCGATCCCCGCGGCACCCGCGATGGCACGACTGCCGTCACCCCGCAATCGTCCGCCAATCCGTTCGGCGAGCACCTCCAGAGTTGCAGTCATCAACGGAATCCTTTCCGGGCCAATGATTCGCGGCGTAGCGCGGGAGCGGGGGGGCGACTTGTATCCGAAATCCGTCAGGCAGGGCAAGCGGAGTTGGAGAAGCTGCGGGATTTTGGATTTTGGATTTTCGAATTGGGAATTCGTGTGGTACAAGGGCAACCGAACGAGGTTATTTGTGGTCCCAAGATCCCGATCTGGAGTCCCGTGATGGCCGTGCGAGGAATTCGAGGCGCGACGAGTGTCGATACTGACACGCGAGCAGCCATCCTTGCGGCAACGCGGGAACTGCTTCAGGAAATCATTCGCGTGAACACGTTGGATTGCTTCGAGGACATCGCGTCGATTTTCTTCACGACGACCCCCGATCTCGTCGCCACGTTCCCCGCCGAAGCAGCGCGAGAATTGGGGATGAACCAGGTGCCGCTCCTGTGCGCTTCCGAGATCGCAGTCAATGGCAGGATGCCACAGTGCATCCGCGTCCTGTTGCACGTCAACACCGAACGCCCGCAGTGCGAGATCGTCCACGTCTACCTGCGTGAGGCGAAGAAGTTGCGGCCGGACATTCACAGCGCCCAGTAAAGCAGCCCTGTCGCTCCGCGACA
>JACRIH010000453.1 GCA_016235885.1 Planctomycetales bacterium
GGGAGTTTGGACTCAGCAATCGATGCGGTACTTCCACAGCTTCTCGGGATCGACGTCGATCCCCAATCCCGGCTTGGTCGGCACGGCGATCGTCCCCGATTGAATCTGAAACGGTTCCGTGATGACGTCGTCTTCGAGTCCGTAGTACGTCGTGTCGTTCGCCAGCGTATACGCGGCACACGAGGCCGCGACGTGCAGCATGGCCGCCGTCTTCGGACCGAGATCGTGGCCGCAGTGCATGATGCACGGCAAACCGGCCGCTTCGCAGACGTGACCTATTTTGACGCACGGCCAAATTCCCCCCGCGATGTGCGTGTCGGGCAGAATGAACGCGGCGGCCTCTTCGCGGATGATGGCCATCACGCTCGCCGGGTCGGTCACGCTTTCATTCAGCGCGATCGGCACGCGGGTCTGACGTCGGAGCGACGTGGCGTCCGACAGCGGTTCGGCGGGAATCGGTTGTTCGAGGTATTCGAGGTGGTACTGTTCGAGACGTCGGCAGAGTTCCGTTGCTTGTTGCGGCGAATACGCACGGTTCGGATCAATTCGCAGCTTCAGCCGGTCGCCGACGGCGTCACGAATACCACGGACCATTTCCAAATCCTCGTGCATGTCGGCACCGGCTTTGGTCTTCAACGTGGTGAAACCCATCTCCACGTACCAGCGGGCGAACTCGCCGGCTCGTTCGTACGACTGGATACCCATGCAGGCGGCGACTTCGACTCGCGGACGAATCACACCACCCAGCAACACGGCCACTGGCAGTCCGACCGCTTTGCCACAAATATCCCACAGCGCCAGTTCGATCCCGGACTTCAACCGTGTTTCGAGCGGACAGTCGCGATGAAAGGCCGACAGGTTTTGCGGGTCTCGGCCGATCAGCCATTCGCGGGCCTGCTGCTCCATCCGCCGCGAGCTGAGGTTTGGCAGAAAGTTGACGTTGTGTTCGCCCCACCCGATGAGTCCCGCGTCGGTATCCACCCGCACGATGGCGCTCTGTGTCGTCGAGCTGCTGCGGATGTGCGAACGATACGGAGCCAGCGGCGCGGTCTGCGGCACTTCGACAATCGTCACGGCAACGTCGGTCACGCGCATGCGGGGATTCCTCGTGGCATAGGCTTCCAGCCTGTGAACTCCGCTAAAAACGACAGGCTGGAAGCCTATCCCACGGTTTTCAACAGGCCGCCAGGACACATCCTTACGCGAACAGGCCATCGATGACCTGCCCGTCGGCGATCGGAGTCGGACGTGGCAGGCGCGGGAAGTACGTGCGATGTGGGTCGATTCCCAGCGCATGATAAATCGACGCAGCCACATCTTCCGGCCCCCACGGTCGGGTGGCAGGGAGGCTGCCGTTGCGGTCAGTGGCACCGATCACCGCACCGCGATTCACCCGGCCGCCGGCCATCAACACGCTGCCTGCATTCGGATAATGATCGCGCCCGCCGTCCTTGTTGATTCGCGGCGTGCGACCGAACTCGCCCATCACCACGATCAGGGTGGAATCGAGTCGCCCGCGCTGTTCGAGATCGTCCAGCAGGGTCGACAGGGACATGTCCAGTTGCGGGAGATTTCCCGGCCCATCATAGCGGTGCCATTTGTAGCCGTTGGGGATGTTGGCGGGCGTATTGGCGAACGACGTCATCGAGTCGTACATGAGTTGATGATTGTCCCACGTGCCGTTCGTCGCCCCTTCGCCAAACAAACCACCCTGCACGGCATGGTTGATCGTGACGAAACGCGCACCGGCCTCGATCAGGCGGCGGGCCAGCAACACTCGCTGACCGTAGATGTTCAGCCCGTACCGTTCGCGCAGAGCCAGCGGTTCGTCGTCGAGATTCATGGCTCGCTCCATCGCACCGCTGGTCAGCAGTGCGATGGCTTCTTCTGAAAACTTGTCGTGTGCTTCAAACGGCCGACGGTTTACTTCGGACAGCCGGCCGAGGTTTTCCAATTGAGTCAGCATCGACCGTCGATCTTTGAACCGCACAGGCGACAGGCCGAGCTTGTTCCCTTGCAGTTCCGGAGTTCGCGGGTCGCCCTTGATGTTGAACGCATCAAACGCTGGACCAAGGTAACCGGGCGGGTTCGTGTAGCGGGCAGCGACGGGGAGGCCGAAGTGGGCGGGCATTCCTTTGACCTTGTTCCCCTGGACGGCGTTGACCAGGCACCCGAAATTCGGGAAGTACTGTCCGCCACGCGGCGGAAAGAATCCGCTGGTGACGTGCTGCGATCCGATGTCGTGCCCGCCACTCTTTCCCTGCCACGAACGGATGAGAGCCACCTTGTCCATCCGCTGCGCCATCAGCGGCAGCTTTTCACAGATGAACGTTCCGGGCACATTCGTTTGCATCCCGTTCCACAGACCGCGAACCTCCGTCGGAGCTTCCGGCTTCGGATCGAACGTCTCGAATTGGCTCGGCCCGCCTGCGAGAAAAATGAAGATACACGAGATGTCGGATGATGAGTCGCCCGCAGCGCCGCCCGCTTGAAGCAGCCCCGGCAGATTCAGTCCGAACAGACCGGCTCCGATCTGCAACGCTTCCCGTCGATGCATCCGCAAGGGGTTGTTTGATTGGGGCGGGACCATGCTCGATTCTCCGGCTTTCGCGGCACTTCCGCCGCTTGCATCAAGGACCGCTTGTACTTCGTGCTCTGGTCTGAGTCAACCGCGTTGGACCGACAACACTATCGTCAGGACGACGAAGTCGCCTGTTGCGATGCTGCGTTGGGCACGATTCTTCCGGCTCGGATTGTTGCGATGGATTCCCAACGTCCGCCCGAGCGTTGCTGCCCGTGTACGTCCACGAGCGGCTCGCCGCTGTCGTGCCATCGCAGCAGACACAAGTCAGCGCGCGAGCCGACTTTCAGCGATCCGATCTCGTCGAACAGGCCGAGTGTCCGCGCCGGTCGAGACGTCACGGCGGCGAAGATGTCTCGTTCCACCATCCCGATGGACCGTAGCTTCGACATCACCAGCGGCAAATCATGAGTCGGCGTCTGGCCAATGTGGCCGCGTTGCAGGTCGGTTGAAATCGTATCGGGGGGAAAGCCATCCCGCACGGCGGCTTCGGCCACGCTGAAGTCGAACGAACCGCAGCCATGACCGACGTCGAACAGAATGCCACGGTAGCGCGTCTCGCGAACCGCCGACAGAACGCGGCCGCGGTCGACGATGCAATGCGGCGTGCTGCGAAAACAGTACGTGACGACATCCCCCGGTCGTAGCAACACTAATTGCTCTCGCAGCGGCCAGTCTTCCGGCCGACGCATGCCGTAGAGAATTGGCAACCCGGTTGCCGCGGCTACGAGCAGACCGGTAAGAAGCACCTTGTGCGGGTCGGTTTGACCGCAACAACGGTGGCTCGTGTTGATGGCAATCCCCCAGATATGTTTCCGATGGCGGTCGATAGCGGAGACGCAGGCGGCGACATTGATCGTGTCAATCCGTTCGAAGCAACCGCTCGGTCCCGCTTCGCCGGTCGCCGAGAGGTTGATCGCCAGGATCACCTGCGTCTGCGAACGCCCGATCGTTTCGCGAACGAATGTTTCACAAGCGTTTGATCCGGCATCACCCTGCGAGAGCACCGTGGTCGTACCGCGGGCCAGCATGTGCTGATCGGGATCGACACCGAAGATTGAACCGGAACAGGCCGGATGCGCGTGGAGATCAATCAGCCCAGGCAAGAGCACGGCGTTGGGAAAGTCGAGGACATGTTGAGCGCTGCCGACAACATCCGGTCCGACGGCCACGATCCGGTCGCCACGCACAGCGACCATTCCGGGCGAGTCAAAACCTGAGGCCGGGCAGACGATTCGCCCCGCTCGTATCAACACGTCGTAGTCAGGTAGCATGATGTCTGCCTCTCCAACCGATTCGGTCCCTGATTCTATCCACGAATGCCGTCGGCACCGAGGACGCTGTGACTTGCAGACTTTTGAGAGGATCGGACAATGTCTCGGAAACAGGGGGCAAGCCGGAATGTAGCCCTGTCGCTCCGCGACAGGACAGCCAATTTTCCAAATGACACTGAACACCGCTGCCGCAACCGACATCAAATGACGTCTATCGAAACGATCGGCTTTCCTGTCGCGGAGCGACAGGGCTACTTCCAGGAGCACCACCATGACCAGGACAGATCACATGACTCGACGAGAAGCATTGGCCACCGGCGCCGCCGTGGGACTGGCCGCCTTGACCGCTCCCGCGTTGGCTGGGGCGGACGACACGCCGTGGATCGACGCCCATTCGCACATCTGGCCGCCGGAGACCGACAAGTTTCCGCTCGCGGCCGGGCAGACCAAGAAGGATCTCAATCCGCCGAGCTTCACGGACGACGAACTGATGGCGATCGCCCGGCCGGAAGGGGTCGGTCGCGTCGTGTTGATTCAGCATTCGGTCTACCACCTGTTCGATAACTCGTACCTGATCGACGCGGTGCGACGGCATCCCCAACGGTTTCGCATTCAAGGGATGATCGATGATCACCAGCCGCATGCCGGTGCCGCGATGAAGAAGCTGCTGCCGCAGGGTGTCACCGGTTTCCGCATCACGCCGTTCGTTCGCAAACAGCAGGATCAAGCCAAGTGGCTCGAAACTTCCGGCATGATTGAGATGTGGAAGACCGGTGCGGAGACTCGGCAGGCGATGTGCCTGTTGATCAACGCTTCCGACCTGCCGGCAACCGACGCGATGTGCGAGCGGCATCCCGACACACCCGTCGTGATCGACCACTTCGCCAGGATCGGCGTCGATGGCCAGTTCCACGAGGACGATCTGAAAGCACTTTGCCGATTGGCTCGGCACAAGCACGCGAGCGTGAAGATCTCGGCCTACTATGCTCTCGGCCAGAAGAAGCCGCCGCATCTGGAACTCATCCCGATGATCAAGCGACTCTACGACACCTTCGGCCCGCAACGCTTGATGTGGGCCAGTGACTCGCCGTATCAGATTCAGGGTGTCAACAACTACAAGGCATCGATCAGCCTGGCCCGCGATCGGCTGGACTTTGTGTCTGCCGAAGATCGCCAGTGGCTGCTCCGCAAGACGGCCGAAAAGGTGTTCTTCTACACCTGACGAAATAGCACTACTACGCACCATCGCTCGTAGTACCGGCTTTAGCCGGCTCGTTGATACCGCCTGAAGGCAGGACTACGAGCGACAGTGTTCCGTCTTCCCACTTGATTCACGATCACTTGCCAAGGCAGTACAAAGACTCCTGACGGTTGTCGCCCGAGCCGGTGGCGGTGCGGATGAAGATCTGACCGCCGACGATGGCCGGGCTGGGAAAGGCTTCGTCCCCCAATTGGTTTTTGGCGACGAGTTCGAACTTTTTGGGATTTGGTTTGTAGACGTACCACGTTCCGCGTTCATTCGCCTGGTAGATGTGACCACCCGCAAAGACGGGCGAAGAACTGACAGGGCCTTCGAGTCGCTCCCGCCACATTTCCCTTCCGTCGCTGATTCGACAGCAGAACATGAAGCCCCCGTCGTTGAGGGCGTAAACGTGGCCAGCATGTGTCAGGAGCGACTGTTCGTAGCACTTGTGTACGTTTCGCCACAGCACCTTTCCGCTGCCGTCCGCGCGGACCGCGAGTGTTTCGGCGTCCGGATAGCCACCGCTGGCGATCACGACATTGCCCTCCCAGACCATCGTGCCACACGTGGCGGCGGTCGTTCCGCGAGTCGTCCACAGTTGTTCGCCGTTGGCTGGGTTGTAGCTGGCGACCTGATAGGATCCACTGATCAGCAACTGGTCCCGGCCCGCGACATGCGCGACGACCGGAGTTGAGAACGTGATGCTGCTCTCCCGCGGCGTACGCCACACCTGCTTGCCTGACTGGCGATCCAGTGCGGTCAACGCGCTCTCCCCGTCGTACTCGGCCGAGATGATGACCGTGTCACGATACAGAGTCGGTGACGGAGCGTACCCGTATTCGTATCGACGCGGATTGAATGGCCCAACGGTCTTTTGCCACACCTGCTTGCCGGACAGGTCGAGCGCGGTCGCCTGAATCGTTTCATGATGAAAGAACGTCGCGTACAATCGCTCGCCGTCACAGGCAATGGTCGGAGTGGCTTCCGTGTTCTTCGGATGGTTCTTGGCCGGGAAGCCCCCGGTGCTGATGTCGGTTTTCCAAAGCTGTTTGCCGGTCATGCGGTCGAAGGCCAGCACGGATTGCACCTGTGTCGACTTTTCGGACGTGGCAAGAAACACCTGATCGCCGACCACGATCGGTGACGAATGCCCGCGACCCGGCACTGGAGTTCTCCAGACGACGTTTGCGGTGTTGCTCCATTTGATCGGGGCCGCTTGAGTCCCCGCCGCAACACCGTTACGAGATGGCCCGCGCCACCACGGCCAGTCCCGATCGGCCGACAGCTTGGGAAATTCGGCGATGCCACGGTCTGGTTTGTCGGCGGTCTGTCCAGTTGCCGGCAGGGTGAGGATTACCATCGCGACGACACTCGAAACCAAAACACAAAGTCTCGATGAAGGCATGTTGAGGAGTCCTGAGTTCACGGAGGTCAAAGAATGCCGCCCACCGTTCCAGATGGGATACTTCTTCACATTGAGATTCAAACAATACGGCTTTGGCACCTGCAACTGTTCCTGAATCGCGTGCCCGGCTGACAGCGGTTTGGCAGGTGATGGCGTGCGGGTCGTAGCCCAAGGCGGCCAACGCATTCGCGTGGATGTTGCCGGCCGAACCAGCGTGCAAACCCGCTCCCCGAAACGTCATTTGGTTGGCTGTGCCAAAGTGCTTTACCACACTGGTCCTGGCGGATGATAATCGACGAGACGGATTAGTCACCAGCCCTCAACCATGTGTGTCTTCCCAGTCGTTCCCGACCCCCTCGCACGAAAGCCGGACAGTTTCCAAGGCTCAGGGCGTGCCACCGTGCCGGACAAGTAACCTGGACATTTGTCAGAATTCCCAAACCTCATTTTCATCCGCAAAGTTCGAACCGCGGATGCGACCGAACGCAGCCCGCACAATGGTTGCAATCGGAAAAATCGCTCAAGTCCTCCCAGCCTCTCGCCGATTGCTTGGGAAGGGAGCGGTGTCGCCGCTCGATCGGGTTCTCGTTGAAATGCCCTGCGCCCTTGAACCATGCTCAATTCCTGCCCGCCGTCGAGATCGATTGGTTGGTGGATGGTGGGGGTCAGTTGGCTGACGATCGCAATTTGCGGCTGCAATCGGGCGTACTATCGGCAGCAGGCGGATTGTGAAGTTGCGGATGCGATCATCGAGAAGGCGAGTGATGCACGGTGGGCGCTGCCGTATTCGACGATCACACCACAGGAAGATTCGCGGCTATTTGACCCGTTCAACCCCGATTGCCCACCGTTGCCGCCGGACGACCCGGCCGCTCACGAGTTGATGCACCATGTGGACGGCAAGCGTGGCTGGGCGCATTGGCATCGGAACGGTGATGCGGCCGAAGTCGATGCGGGCACATGGCGGCAATCTTTGCCGTACGACGACAACGGTCAGGTCGTGCTCAATCTTGAACAGGCGATCCGGGTCGCCCGGCTGAACTCGCGCGACTATCAGCGCGAGCTCGAAGAACTCTACCTGTCGGCGCTGGATGTCACATTCGAGCGGTTCCGATTCGACGCGCAATACTTCGCGCGGAATTCGACGCTTTACACCGCGAGTGGCCCGGATCGGTCGGGAAATGGTGGTGTGTCGTCGTCCCAACTCAGCACCGACACGACTGCCGAATTGCATCGGCTGACAACGACCGGCGGCGAGCTGGTGGCCGGACTGGCGAACTCGATTCTCTGGCAATTCGCCGGACCAGACACGAACTCGTACAGCTCGGTGTTCGATTTCAGTTTCGTCCAGCCGTTGCTGCGATTGGGCGGTCGCGCCCGCGTGCTGGAACGGCTGACGCGGTCCGAGCGCGATCTGCTGGCCAACGTGCGTCAGATGCAACAGTTTCAGCAGGGCTTCTTTGTCGAACTGGCTGCGGGACGGAACGGCGGAGACGGTCCGAGACGGGGCGGAGCAGTGGGGGCCGTGGGCTTGGGATTGCTCGCCGGTGCGCCGACCGGGCAAACGGGTGCGGCAGGTGCGGGCGGATTCTTCGGGCTGTTGCAAAGAAGCCAGCAGATCCGCAATCAGCAAGCCAACGTCGCCGCGCTGCGCGTCAGCTTGGCGCAGCTCATCGCGACGTTTGATGCGGGACGGATTGCGAACCGCTTGCAGGTGGATCAGGCTCGACAGGCGTTGTACCGCGGCGAAGAAGGACTGTTGACGGCGAAGGCCGCATACCAAACCCAACTGGATGTCTACAAAATCGATTTGGGGCTGCCACCGGATCTCGACATCACCATTCGCGACCCGCTACTCGACCGGTTCAAGCTGAACAACCCCGCGACGACTGAACTTCAAGATCAAGTCAATTCCGTGCTCGAGGCCTTGCGGCAGCCGGAGCGAATCAGCAGTCTCGAATTGTTGAAAACACAATTGGATCGGCTGCTCGCACTTCAAGCGGGCGTGACGCGGCAGTTGGATGCGTTGCCGACCGAACTCGGACGACTGGACGCAAAACTGCCGTCGCGCTTTGAGCAACTCCGCAATCTGCGGCAGCGTCCTGAAGTGCAGCGCGGCGAGGCGGACCCCGACATCTTCAGCGACGAATCGCTGCAGCGACGTGTGGGTCGCATTCGCGGCGGGCTGCCGCAGATGACCAGGGAATTCGCGACGCTCTTTGGAGAAATCCGCGACATCATCGGGAAGCTGGACTCGGCAGAACTCGATGCGACTCGCCGACGGTGCGTCAACCTGACCAGCGAACTCTCGAGCCTGCTGCTGGCGCTGTCGCTCGATGAGGGAGCGGCCCGGCTGGAGCTCATCGAACTGCCGTCGATCCATCTCGATTCGACCGCCGCGCTGGAAATCGCTCGTGAAAACCGTCTCGACTGGATGAACGCCCGCGCCCGGTTGGTAGATGCGTGGCGGCTGATCGAGTTCGATGCGAACGCGTTGCAGAGCGGGCTGAACATCGTGCTCAACGGTGACATCGGCACCATCGGCGACAACCCAACGCGATTCCGCGGAACCACCGGGCAACTGCGCGGCGGGGTGGCGTTTGATTCGCCACTGACCCGACTTGTCGAACGCAACACGTACCGCGAGACGCTGATCGAATACCAACGGGCACGGCGCGACTACATGCTGTTTGAAGACCGGATCAATCAGAGTCTGCGAAACACGCTGCGTGTGGTGGAACTCAGCCAGATCAATTTCGAAATCGCCCGGGCGTCGATCTACGTTTCGTTCGCGCAGGTCGATCTGTCCCGACTGCGGCTCAACCCGCCATTGAGACCCGGCGAGGTGGCCCAAATCGGCGCGACGACCGCGCGCGACCTGCTCTCCGCGCTCAACGATCTGCTGACCTCACAGAACGACCTGCTCAACATCTGGGTGAATTACGAAGTGCTTCGAATGCTGCTCGCCTTCGAACTGGGCGTGATGCAGATCGACGAACAGGGCCTGTGGATCGATACCGGCGTACCGACCTCGGCGCCGTCCGCCATCCCAATGATGACTCCGCCGCCGGAACCCGCAGTTGCTCCGATGCCGTAGCAAACGGCGATCTTGCCAGTCACATTGACTTTGCGGACGAGCGAAGCGAGTTCGTCTGGCATTTGCGATCGCCTGTTGGTGATCCCACTGGCGCGACGCCGGCTTTCGAGTCGATACCATTGGGTGCCCCTCGTGAATTGTCGAGGACAAGGATTTGACGGATTTGGTTGCTTCCCTGTGACTTCGGGATGACACCGGCCGAAGAACCCGCTACGATTCCCCCGCTGGGACGACTCACTACCCCCTGTCGTTCCACCCCACCACCCTCCTGCCCAGCCCGCCCGGAACTCGATCTGGATCCCTGCCGTTTCCCCATGAAACGAGGTCGCCGAGATGTTCCCACTGACTGTTGATCCACGAAATCGCCGCGTGCGAAGTTCGGCAATCCGCCTCCGTCGGCCGCGATTGGTGTCCGGAGCCGTGGCGCCTGTGGGCCGCCGGGGTTTCACCCTGGGTCGGATGATGGCCGGGCTGGCGCTGGTTTCGGCGATTGGGACCGCGATCGTGTTCAGCATCAAGTCGCGAAGCGGATTGGGGAATGGCACTGAAGACGTGCTGACGGCTGCGGTCGAAGTCGGGCGATTTGTCAACGAAGTCGTCGAGGCGGGTGAAGTCGAAAGTTCGAGCAACGTCGAAGTGCGTTGTGAGGTGCAGTCCCGCAACTCAAACGGCTCGGCGATCTTGGAAATCGTTGCCGAGGGAACCTACGTGCAGAAGGGGGATCTGTTGGCGCGGCTGGACGACTCCGCGTTGCAGAGCGAACTGCTCCAACAGCAGATTGCGTGCAATTCCAGCGAGACGCTGGCGGTGCAGGCGAAGAATGAACTCGAAGCCAACCGGCTCGCGTTGCAGGAATACGAATCGGGGACGTTCCGGCAGGAAGTCGAGTTGCAGGAGAGTCTGGTGTTTGTCGCCGAGGAGAACCTGCGGCGGGCCGAGGAGTATTTGCGGTACAGCGAGCGGCTGGCAGTTCGCGGGTACGTCACTGAAATTCAGTTGGAGGCGGATAAGTTTGCCGTCGAGAAGGCTCGCAAGGAACTCGACGTCGCCAATTCGAAGCTCGAAGTGCTGAAGACGTACAACAAGCGCCGGATGCTCAATCGCCTGCAAGCGGACATCCGCATCGCGGAGTCGAAGCTGCAATCTCTGGAGAACAGCCACACGCTAGACCTGTCAAAATTGGAGAACCTCAAGCAACAGTTGGAAAAGTGCGTCATCCGTGCGCCGGCGGCCGGTCAGGTGGTGTATGCGAACGATGCCCGGACGCGAAACTCCAGTGGTGACATCGTGATCGCCGAGGGACGACTGGTTCGCGAACGGCAGATCATGTTCCGCCTGCCCGACCCGAAGCGTATGCAGGTGATGGCGAAGATCAACGAGTCGCGCATCGAGCGAGTCAAACCTGGCATGACTGCAAAGCTGACTCTCGATGCCCTGTCGGACATGGTTCTGGAAGGGACCGTGCGGACTGTCAGTGATTTTCCGCTCCCCAGTGTCAACGTGTACAACACCACTAAAGAGTACGCGGCGATTGTCGAGATTCACGTGCCGCCGCACGCGGTTCGGCCGGGAATGACGGCCGAAGTCGCCATCCAGATCGAGCAGATGGATGACGTGCTCCAAGTTCCCTTGCAAGCCGTGTTCGAGCGGGACCGGCGGCATTTCTGTCTGCTCCAGCACGACGGTGACGAACTGGAACTCCGCGAGGTGCAACTCGGCCCCGTGAACGAGAAGTTCGCGGTGATCCGCACCGGGCTGAACAGCGAAGATCACGTCGTGCTGAATCCCCGCACGCACGAAGACGACTTCTCGTACCCGGCCGTGGCCCCCGAGACCGCGACCGCCGCGAAGCCACCCGCGAGCAAGACCCCTGCGAGCGAATCGAAAACTGTGGCGCATCCGGAAAGCAACCCGCAAGTTTCCGGCGGCGCGGGTTGATGTGCTCGGGAGACGTGCGGCCGACGCAGCGGAGCCGCAATGTGGCCGATTCGCTCCGCGGCCGGGTCACGGAGTGACCCGGCCACAAATGCGCGAAGAGCGACAGCAAACCGGGGAATAGTAATACGACAGAACGTGTCACCTTTTGATTAGCGAACCTCCCGCTCCGTGGCCACACTCGCCGCACTCGCATCGCCGCCGAATGCCGACTTCGCTGGAAAAAGCGAGCCGGAGAAACTGGCTGTTCGCATTCAAGATTTGTGCAAAGACTACACGGTCGGGGACGAAGTTCTGCGAGTCCTGCGAGACATCGACCTCGATGTTCCTGACGGAGATTTCGTCGCCATCATGGGGCCGTCTGGGTCGGGCAAGAGCACGCTGCTCAATCTGCTCGGGTGCCTCGACAAACCCACCTCCGGTCAATACTTCTTGGGCGACGACGATGTTGCACAACTCGATGACCAACAACTCTCGGCAATCCGGGCGTCGCGGATTGGGTTTGTATTTCAATCGTACAATCTGATTCCGCAGCTCACGGTGCTCGAAAACATCGAGCTGCCGCTGGCGTATCGCGGTCGCGTGACGGCGGCGGAATACCGCCGCTGCCGGGAACTCGCGGAACTCGTGGGGCTGGGAAACCGGTTGGGCCACCGGGCGACACAGCTTTCCGGCGGACAACAACAACGAGTGGGGATCGCACGCAGCCTGATCAACAACCCGAAATTCATCCTCGCGGACGAGCCGACCGGCAACCTGGATTCCGGCACCACCGCCGAGATCCTCGATTTGCTCGACAATCTGAACGCCGAGGGAAAAACGATCATCCTCGTCACTCACGAGGAAGACGTGGCCCGGCGTGCGCGGCGAATCATTCGGTTGAAAGATGGCGAGATCGTATCGGACTCGCTGACCGAGCGCGGACTTTCCGCAACCGGAATGGCGAGCAGTGGCGGTCAGCCCACTGGTGAATTGGGAACCGGTGCGATCGAGCCAGGCGACCTGCGCTTTCCGTTCGCCTTTCGCACCCTGCGAACCGGCATCAAGAGTTTGCAACTGCATCCGCTGCGGGCTCTGCTCACCGTGTTGGGCATCTTCATCGGCGTGGCCAGTGTGATTTGGTTGCTGGCCATCGGTGAAGGGATCAGCGCGAAGGCTCAAGAACAGATCGCGGGGATGGGAACGAACAACATTCTTGTCCGGTCGACTCAGCCGTCGCGCGACAAGTATCCGAATTACCGTGGCAACGTGCCGTACGGCATCACCCGCGATGACTGCGATCTGCTGCGTCAAACGATTCCGTCGCTGCGTCGAATCGCCCCCACCCGCGAGACTCGCGAGCGCAGTACGCGGCATCGCGATCGGGTCGCCACGTCGGAGATACTCGGCTGCACACAGGACTACATGGACTTGTTCCAGTTGAAGCTGGCCGCCGGAAGGTTCCTCACGGAACTGGATATGGAACACGAGCGGACGGTGTGCGTGCTAAGTCAGGAAATGGTGGACAAGCTGTTTCCGGCGGAAGATCCGCTCGGGAAATCGGTGCGAGTCGGCGACGAGTATTTGCGTGTCGTGGGTGTCGTCCAACCCCGAGACCGGTTTGAGGGGATTCGCGGTGCGGTTCGCAGCCAGGATTTCACCGACAACGTGTACGTCCCCATCACGACTTACTGGCGACGGTTTGGCGAACCGTACGGCGCGACGCGACCCGGCTCGTTCACCGTCAGCGGTGTCACGCTGACCGTGCGCGACCAATCGCAGGTGCTGGAGACATCCGAACTCATCAAGCGGACGCTGGCCGAACACCACCCGTTTGAGGACTACATCATCACCGTGCCGCTGGAACTGTTGGAACAGGCCCGCACGACGCGACTGATGTTCATCGCGATGATGGGCTTGATTGCGGCGATTTCGTTGGTGGTGGGTGGGATTGGAATCATGAACATCATGCTCGCCACGGTGACCGAACGAACTCGCGAGATCGGCATTCGCCGGGCGCTGGGCGCCAACCGCGGCAACATCATTCGTCAGTTTCTGACCGAAACGGTGGTGCTGTCCGTGACCGGCGGCATCACGGGCGTGCTCGGTGGATTGACGTGCGGTCCGTTGCTGACCGGCGTGCGCTGGCTGCTCCAGTCCGCCTTCCCTAAAGTCGTGGCCGCGATGCCCGACGTGATGCGCACCGTCATCCCGATCCTCGTCCCCTGGTCGATCCCCCTGGCGTTCGGTATCTCAGTGGTGGTGGGCGTCGTCTTTGGACTGTATCCCGCCCGCCGCGCAGCCGCGATGAATCCCATCGAGGCGCTGCGGTACTCGGCTTGAGCATTCCGCTGTTGAATCTCTTTGAAAATCTTGGAACCAGTCGGCTTGACCAGCCGTCGTTAACACTGCGTCCAATTTTCTCTGAGGGGAATCGCCATGCGAATTGAGCTGCGAGGGATGGTGGCGTTGCTGGTTGGCACGGGAGTCGTGGGGCTGGCCGATGAGCCGCCGCCACCGAAACGGCGTGTCGATATTCCCAAGATGATGCTCCAGTCGCCGTTGAAACGGCTGGCGCAGGCGGCTCAAGCGACCGATGGCACGGTATCACCGTTGCCTTCCAAGAACCCCAAGGTCGAGGCGGGCAAGGTGAATTGGCACGCCAGCTTTGACGCCGCGAAAGCTGCGGCACAGCAATCTGGAAAGCCGATCCTACTGTTTCAGTTACTCGGGCGTCTGGACAACCGGTTCACCTGAACGAATGGCCGCCTGGCGAGAACCGTGCTGTTCTCCGACGACACCATTGCCCGCTTCATCAACAAGAATTTCGAGCCGACGTGGGAATCGGTGCGATCCGTCCCCACGATCCGGATCGACTTTGGTGACGAACGAGTCGTCACTCGCACCCTGAATGGCAACGTGGCCACCTATGCCTGTCTGCCGGATGGGCAAGTGCTGGACATTCTGCCGGGGATTTACGATCCCGGAACCTATCTGCGGCAACTTCAGGAACTGACGAAGCTCCACCGGTTTGTCAGTCAGAAGGGCAACGGTGTCACGTCGCTCCACGACTACCACCAGCGCCAGACGGAAGCGCTTCAAAAATCTCGGCCTCGGGAAGTCCTGGTGGAATCGGGTGGTGGTTTCTCGATCAAGGGGACCGAGCAGCCGCTGAAAGTCTTTCTGGTCCCCGCATCTCGCGCGGCCGTGCGACAGGCAATCGCTCAGGGACAGGATCCCCTTGCCGACGATAATCCCGCACCCAACACGACCGATGGTCTGGACGAATGGAAAGCGTTGGTCGATGACGCTCGGGTCAATGAGACGACTCGGCGGCAGACAATTCACGAGCACCTTGCCGCACAACCGGAGCCTGTCGTTCCGACGGACATCACCAAATGGCTCTACCGTGAAGTCCTCCACACCGACCTCGACGATCCGTACCTCGGATTGGGCAAGCTGCTGTTCGACCGGTATCCGTTCGCCAGCGAAGACAACGCGGCCAGCGACAGTCCGCCCAAACGGCCGGGTGAAGATCCTCAGCCGCAGCGATGAGGTGAAACGCATCGCCAACAAATCAGTGTGAGACGGACGCAGCGGCTTTTTCTCCGACGAGGCGGTCTTCGTAGAAGCGCGTCAGGCCAAACGGTTCGAGTTTGGGCGGCGTCTTGCCCGTCACTATCAATTCGGCCATGAGTTTGCCGGAGGCCGGACCCGCTTTGAATCCGTACGTGCCCCAGCCGACCGTCATCAAGAATCCTTTGACGTCCGGCGTGCCGCCCATGATCGGCGAGTAATCCGGAGTCATGTCGCACAACCCCGCCCACTGCCGCAGGATTTTTACATTGGCCAGATGCGGGAACAGTTCCAGCAAGTGCGTCGCCGCGCCTTCCAGAAACGACAACGTGCCACGCAGCGAATAACTGGCGTGATCGTCCACCTCGGCACCGAGTACCAGTTCGCCGCGGTCAGTTTGCGAAACGTAAACGTGCAGCGTCGAAGAGACGATCACGGAATTGAGAAATGGCTTGAGCGGTTCCGTCACCGCCGCTTGCAGCGGGTGCGTCTCGATGGGGATTTCGAGTCCGACCATGCGGCTGATCAACCCTGCATAGCCGGCGGTCGCGTTGAGCACCGTCTTGGTTCTGATCCGTCCGCGATTGGTGACAACCGCTTCGACCTGTCCGTTTTGAACTTCGATGCTGGTCACTTCGGTCTTCTGATGAACGTGCCCACCGCCACGATCGACTCCGCGAGCAAACGCCCACACGACCGCATCGTGCCGGATGATGCCGCCGGGCGGGTGATACAGCGCCGCCTGAATCGGAAAGCGGCTGTGTCCGAACACATTCAAATCGGGAACGATCTGCTGAATCTCTTCCGGGAAAATGATTCGCGAATTCACGCCCATTAGTTGGTTCGTGTTGGCCCGCTCGGTCAGACCAGTCACGCCCTTCTCGTTGTGAGCCAGCGTGAGATGCCCGTGCTGCGAGAACATCACATTGAATTCGAGATCGGCCGCCAACTGCTCGTACAACTTGACCGACAAGTTGTAGAACGCGATCCCCTCCGCCGTGCGATAGTTTGAGCGGACAATCGCTGTGTTCCGCCCCGACCCGCCGAAGCCGACGTACTTTGCCTCGAGCACCGCGATGTTGCGCACACCCAACTGCGTCAGGTAGTACGCCGTCGCCAGCCCATGCACGCCACCGCCAATAATGACGACGTCGTATTGGTCTTGGAGTTCGTGCTCTTGCCACATTCGCTGTGCAACCATGCCGGTCCTCATCATCCTCTAAAAACGGTATTACGGCTGTCGGCTGTCAGCCATCGGCGTCCGGCCGAAAGCCGTGAGCCGATTGCCGACCGCCGTGATACCGTTTTTCAACCACGACCACTCATCACGTCAATTCCCGCCGGAAGCAAACCAAACTCCGCGCCGGCATCCATCAACACGTCCCAAAAGAACTCCGCCGAGTCGCTGCACACATGCAATTCAAACCGATCCGCGAACCGGCCGAAGAGCGTGTTGACTCCAAAGATTGGTCCTTGGCAGCACGCCTGCACCGGCAGAGTTCGCTCGCGTAAATCAACCGCCGTGATCTTGTTCAAAATCCGCTCCGCATCCGGCCCGATCAGAGCGAGCGACGTCCAACCGCCGGTGACATCAATCGCTCCGGTGTTTGAAGGCACGTTGCCAAACACGATCGCACGGCTCAGAGTCAGTCGATAAACGTGCCGGCCATCGGCACTGTGAATCAACCGCAATGGCAGGTCGGTCCCGCAGATCGAAGTCAGTGCCACACCGGTCTCTGGCCCGTTGATCTCGAAAGTCGGCACATGCGACAGATCGACCAGTGTGTTGCCGGCTCGATCCGCAAGCTGCGGGACACGAACAGCGATTTGCCAACCCTCAACGAGTTCGATCGTCGCGCCCGAGCGCTTCTGCAGGTCCAACAGCGGGCCACGAGCAATCGGAGTTGTGAGTGTCATTGGGGAAACCTCAAGGTGGCGAAAAATGGAGGGCGAAAAATAAAGCAGCGGTCAGCGATCTTTGTCTTCATATTCCGCCCTTCATTTTCCGCCGGCATGCCTTCAATCAATTTCAACTCTTCAAATTCACTCCGCTCGGATCGTAGAACGGTTCGTCCTGCACGACCGCCGGGATCAATCGGCCGTTGACCTGAATCTGAATCGTTTGCCCATTGCCGGCGAGATTGGCTGGCACCCACGCCAGTCCGATCGTTCCGCCGACCGCTGGCGAATAACCGCACGACGTGATCCGTCCGCCGAGCTTGCCGTCGCACAGCACCAATGACGCGAGGTCCGGCAGGACGGACTCCGATAGTCGGAAGCCAACCAGCTTGTTGCGATCACCGCGCTGCTGAGCGCGAGCCAGCGACTCCTTGCCGATGAAATCCTCTTTGTCGAGTTTCACGATCCACGGCATATCTGCTTCCAACGGGTTCGAGAGCGCGTCAGTGTCGATTCCCGGCAGCAGGTGTTTCTTCTCCAAACGCAAAACTCGCTGAGCTTCGAGGCCAAACGGCGCGATCGAGAACTCGCGGCCCGCTTCCATGATCGCTTCCCACACATGCAACCCGAATTGGCTGGGGACGTGAATCTCGTAACCGAGTTCGCCGACGAAGCCAATTCGCAGCACAATGGCCGACACGCCCGCAATCGTACATTCGCTCGCGGCGAGATACGGCATCGCGTCGGACGAGAGATCGGCGTCGGTCAGCTTCTTCAACACCTCACGACTGCGCGGGCCGGCGAGGTTCATTGCTGCGTAACTGCCCGATACGTTCGTCATCCGCACGTCCCACTCCGGCCGACCAGCCAGCCACCAGCGGAACCAGCTATCAATCGCATCCGCGTTGCCGGTCGTCGTCGTCAGAAAGAACCGATCGTCCCCCAACCGCGCGATCGTGCCGTCGTCCAACAAAATACCCGCGTCGTCGCAAATGACTCCGTAGCGCACGCGGCCGACCTTCAGGCTCGCGAAACGATTCGGGTAGATGAACTCCAGAAACTTCACGACGTCCGCCCCGCGCAGTTCGATCTTTCCGAGCGTCGAGACATCAATCACTCCGGCCCGCTGCCGCACCGCTTCGTATTCCTGAGTGACCGACGAATAAACCTGCGGACGCTTCCAGTTCCCGGCGTCACCCATCTTGGCCCCGGCCTGCTCATGCCAAGCGTGCATTGGCGTGCGGCGGACCAACGAAAAATGCAATGCCCGCCCCGCGAGCACCCCCAGCGGCAACGGTTGCTCCGGCGGTCTCGCCGTTGTGACTCCGGTTTCCGCGATCGTCTGCCCGTTGTGCCGAGCACAAATCGCAATCGACGCCGACTGACACATCTTCCCTTGGCACGGCCCCATGCTGACCGTCGAGTACCGCTTCAGCGTCTCGATGTTGGAGTAACCTTCGTCGATTGCGTCGCAGATGTCTTTTTCGGTGACGTCTTCGCAGAGGCACACGAACTTCTTCTTCGCGCCGGACGGAGAGACGTAATGGCTAGAAAGCGCTGCGTCCTCTCTGCGCTCTCCGTGTCTCTGCGTTGCCTCTGCGTTTTCAGAAGAGTCTGTTTCACCGTAGAGGCGCGGCAAGCGCAGAGATTCGGCCGCGACCTTCCCCGCGTGTTGTCCGTCGATCGCGGCGTCGCGCGGATCGTGCAGAGCATTCACCGCACCAGCCGAGTACATCGCCGGAGTGTGTTGAATCACAACAGCTTGATCGACCGACTCGTCGTACCGCAGCTTGCAGCCGTTCTGATACAGCAACGAGTTCGCGGGAGTGAATCCCACCGCTTGCACGATCCAGCGGCAAGAAATCGACTGGCGAGGATGCCCTGCCAGCGGCGCGATGACCGCGCCATTCACATGCCGCGAACCGTTCGCCGAAATGATCGTGTGGCCGTGAAACGTGCGGATGCCATCGGCTGACTCCGGCGGATTGTCTCGCACATCGACA
>JACRIH010000454.1 GCA_016235885.1 Planctomycetales bacterium
CGAACAGGATTCGCTGGTCTGCTGGCAATGATCGGGCTGCTGGCCGGATGGAATTCCGCCGACGCAGCCGAACGGTTGCCGAACGTCGTGCTGATCTTCACCGACGATCAGGGGTACGGCGACGTTGGCTCGTTCGGCGCGAAAGGGTTTTCGACGCCCAATCTCGACCGGTTGGCGCGCGAGGGACGGCGGTTCACGAACTTTCATGTGGCTCAACCGGTCTGCTCGGCGTCGCGGGCTGGTTTGCTGACCGGTTGCTATCCGAACCGGATCGGCATCCACGGTGCGCTCGGGCCGAATGCCTCGCACGGCATCCACGACGACGAAACCACACTGGGCGAAATTTTCAAATCGCGTGGCTACTCGACGGCCGTGTTCGGCAAGTGGCATCTGGGGCATCATCCGCAGTTTCTGCCCACGCGGCATGGCTTCGATGAATACCTCGGCCTGCCGTACTCGAACGACATGTGGCCGAATCACCCCACGGGGGGGAAGAACTATCCGCCGCTGCCTTTGATCGACGGCAACAAGGTTTTGGAAATCAATCCCGATCAAACGCAGCTCACCACGCGGTACACCGAACGGGCGGTGAAGTTCATAGAGCGCAGCAAGGACAAGCCGTTCTTTCTGTATCTGCCGCACTCGATGCCGCATGTGCCGCTGTACGTTTCGGACAAGTTTCGCGGCAAGTCGGAGCAGGGTCTTTACGGCGATGTGATTTCGGAAATCGACTGGTCGGTCGGACAGATTCTCGACACGCTCGACCGGCTCAAGCTGGCGGAAAATACGCTGGTGATCTTCACGACCGACAACGGCCCGTGGCTTAGTTATGGAAATCACGCGGGAACGGCGGGGCTTCTGCGCGAGGGGAAGGGGACAACGTTCGAGGGAGGCGTGCGGGTTCCGTGTCTCATGCGCTGGCTAGGAAAAATTCCCGCCGGCACCGAGTGCCGCGAACCGCTGATGACGATCGACCTCCTGCCGACATTCGCCAAGCTCATCGATGCGGAATTGCCGAAGCGACCGATCGACGGCAAGAACGTGTGGCCGCTGATCGCGAACGAGCCGGGAGCCAAATCACCGCACGAGGCATACTTCATTTACTACGAGACCAACCAGCTTCAAGCCGTGCTGAGTGGTCGGTGGAAGCTGTACCTGCCGCACAAATTCCGCACACTCGCCGGCAAGCCTGGTGGATCGGGCGGCAAACCGGGACCATACGAGCAACGGGATATCGGCGTCGAACTGTACGACTTGGAAGCCGATCTCGGTGAAACGAAGGACGTGGCCGACGACAATCCCGACATTGTGCAACGTCTGCGGGCTCTGGCCGCGTCGTCCCGCGACGACTTGGGCGACTCTCTGCTCAGGCGCTCAGGCAAAAACGTCCGCGAACCCGGCCGCCTGCCTTCCCCCCAGAGAACATCAGACCTTTTCCGGACACAGGGGACGGCGCTGCGCGATATCACCAAGACCACCGACGCCACGATTCTCAATCCGCCTCACCAGGTTGTCTCATTGCGACGCATCTGGGACGCCGGCAAACACAACGCGTTCACAGATCTCTTGCGCTGGCACGATCGCTGGTGGTGCGTGTTCCGCGAGGGAGCCGGACACGTTTCAACCGAGGCTGGCATTCGCGTCATCACTTCGGCCGACGGCGACAAATGGGAATCGGCGGCACTGATTGAGTCATCCGGCCACGACCTCCGCGATCCGAAAGTCACCGTCACACCGGACGGCAAGCAGTTGATGATTGTCGCGGGCGACACGATCCGCGACGGAACCAAGCCCGCCACGTGGTCGCGGTCATTCGTGACGTTCTCGGACGACGGTCGGAAATGGAGCGCCATCAATCACGTCGGCGAGGAAAACTCCTGGCTGTGGCGGGTGACATGGCATGACGGCAAAGCCTACGGCGTGACGTACGATGTCTCGCCCGCATCGAGATCGGCCAAAACGTACGGCACATCTCTGCTGGTCAGCAACGACGGGAAATCGTTCAAACCCTTGATGCCAAACCTGTCGCCGTTCAGCGGCTCGACGGAAGCAACTCTGCGTTTTGCGGCCGACGGCACGTGCTTCTGCATCCAGCGCCGCGACGGCAAGGAGACCAAGGAGTCAAACTTTGCTGTGCTCGGCCGCAGCCAACCACCGTACACGGAATGGAAGTGGGGCGGCCTCGGCATGTATTTCGGAGGGCCGAATTTCATTCAGATTTCCGACGGCCGCTGGATCGCCGCCGGCCGACTGCTCAGCATCGGAGATCCTCCCACCACACGCACTGCCGTTTGCGAACTCGAAGGCGGGCACCTTCACCCGTTGCTCCTGCTTCCCAGCGGCGGCGATTCCAGCTACCCCGGCCTCGCGTGGCACGACGATCAACTGTGGATGAGTTACTACTCGTCGCACGAAGGAAAGACCAACATCTATCTGGCCCGGATCAAGATCGGCCGGTAAGCTGTCACCCATCCATTACGAATCCGTGGCACAGCCGCACCGTGAATTGCCCCGAAGGGGCGAAGGCGTGAAGTCGTGGGCGTCAGCCCACGGAATTCGTTGGAATGAATTCACAAGCCCCGAAGGGGCGACGTCGCCCTTTCAGGGCTTTGCAGTTTTGCTTTCTGCATCCCGTGGGCTGATGCCCACGGCTGTATCCCTCGGTCCCTTCGGGGCCAATCAAAACTAAGGACTGCATCATGCTCTCTCGTCTTGTTCGTGTCTCGACGTTGACTTTTCTGGTTGCCCTGTGGATCAACAACTCGTGTTCCGCTCAAACCGTGGCCCGGTGCGGGCAGGGTTGGCTCGAACAAATCGATGGTTATCTCGTCCTGCACGTGAAGGGGACGCCTTACGAAATGGGTTACCAGCAGGGAGCGCTGCTGAAGGATCGCGTCCACAAGAACATGGACAACATCCTCGTGCAGAAGTGCGAGCAGAAGTTTCAGGTCGGGTTTCTGAAACTCAAGCCACGGGATGCCATCGATGCGATAACGACCATCCAGCGGCCGTTTGTACCCGCGAAGTATTTTTCCGAGATGGAAGGAGTCGCCGCGGGAGCCGAACTCAAGACGAAGGATGTGGTGGCCGCGAACTTCATCCCCGAACTGTTTCATTGCAGCGGATTCGCTGTGATGAATTCGGCGACGAAAGACGGCACGCTGTACCACGGCCGGGTGCTGGATTATGCCATCGATTGGGGCTTGCAGGATCACGCGGTGCTGGTGGTCGCGGAACCGGACGGGGCGATTCCGTTCGTGAACGTCACGTATCCGGGGTTCATCGGCTCGGTGACGGGGATGAATGCCGAGCACGTCTCAATCGGCGAAATGGGTGGCGGCGGACTGGGGCATTGGGCTGGCGTGCCGATGTCGTTCCTCGTGCGCGAAGTGCTCGAGCGCGGGAAGGATCTCGAAACGGCCATCGCCATCTTCCGTGACAATCCAAGAACCTGTCAGTATTTCTACGTCGTCGCCGATGCCAAGACGAACCGGGCGGTCGGGATGGAAGCGTCGTGGGACAACTTCTTTACCGTCGGACCTGGTGAAGCGCACGTGCTACTGCCCACGCCGGTGAAGGACTCGGTGCTGTTGTCGGCCGGCGGGCGGTACAAGGAACTCGTGCGCCGAGCTCAGGCCGGCTACGGTTCGCTCGACGCCGACGCCGCCCGGCATCTGATGGATTGCGGAGTCGCGATGAAATCGAATCTGCACAATGTCCTCTTCGAACCGAAGTCGACGAAGTTGTGGATCGCGAACGCCACAACGGACAAGAAGCCGGCGGCGGACCAGAAATACCACGAGTTCCAACTGAGCGAGTTGCTGAAGCGGCGTCCCGACATGTCCGCGCCGGTGTTGAAACTCGTCGCGAAGACGGCCGCGCTGCAAACATCAACTCAAGCCAAGTGAAGAAAGGCAGGGAACGTCGATGATGTCACCGATTGACCGACGAGAATTCTTGAAGCAGTCCGGATCGCTCGCCGCCGCTGCGGCGATTCTCGACGTGCGGCGGCTCGTCGGCGGCGACGTGACCACGTCGAATGCGGCGGAGTTCATTGCGGGCAAGGACCGGCGGTTGATTGTGTACAACGCCAAGGTCGGAGAGATCGAGACGCCACTCGAATTGCTGCGCGACCATCGTCTCACACCCAAGGAGTTGCTGTTCGTCCGCAACAATCAGGTGTTTCCCGGATCGCTCACACTCAAGCCGGGGAACCTGGCCGGGTGGAAGATCGAACTGGCCGGCTTGGTGAACTCGCCGCGAACGATCAACGCGTCCGAACTGGAGCGACTCGAACAAGTCGAACAGGAACTCGTGCTGCAATGCTCGGGAAACAGCCGCTCGCGATTCGCCCGGGCCGTCAAACCGGACGGAGTCCCGTGGCAAAACGGAGCGATGGGGAATGTCCGATTCGGCGGCGTGAGGTTGCGGACGGTTCTCGATGCGTTGGATATCCGCGTCGCGTCCGAAGCGAAATTTGTCGCAGCGGAAGGACACGACACTCCCGACAAACCGGACGCTGCCGACTTCGAACACAGTCTGCCACTCGCGGACGCGCTGGATCGTTCGCTGCTGGCCCTGCGAATGAACGGCGAACCGTTGCCGCTCGCCCACGGTGGCCCGGTGCGGTTCGTCATGCCCGGTTACTACGCGACGATGAACGTGAAGTGGCTGGGTCGCCTGCGCTTTGAAGCAACGGAATCGACGAACCATCACCATGTCGGCCGGTATCGAACGCCTCGCAAGCCCATTCCGCCGGGCAGTAAATTCTCATCGACGATTGAGAACAGCGAACCGAATTGGGACATGCGGATTAAGAGCGTCGTCTTTGCACCGCTCGACGGACAAAAACTGCCGGCCGGTCCAACGGAAATCCGCGGCGTGGCGTGGAACGACGGGCAGGCGAAACTGAACGCGGTCGAAGTGTCGACCGATGACGGACGAACATGGCAGCGAACTCAACTTGTCGCCGCATCCAGTCCGTTCGCGTGGCAGCATTGGAAAGTGACACTGCCGTTGACTCGCGGCCAGCAGACGATTCAGTGCCGGGCCATGGATGCTCTCGGACGCAAACAACCGCTCGACGGAACGACCGACTGGAATCCGGCGGGCTATGCGTGGAGCGGAGTGGATAGCGTACGTGTCGAAGTTTCGTGACGCGGCGAAGCCGCAACCAACGTAGCCCTGTCGCTCCGCGACAGGAGAGCCGAATGCGTAGAGATCGCTTCTTGTCCACTCCACCCGCCCTGCAAAAGCGGCTTTCCTGTCGCGGAGCGACAGGGCTACAGACGGCATCACCAGCGCGCACCGGGAGCGCGTTCGATCTTGGACAATTCTCCGTGGTCGAGCCAAATGAATTCGCATTCGGGGCAAGTGTCAACGACGACCGGGCCGGGGCCGCCGTAGGGATGCGTATCCATCAGCCGCTGGCACGCCGGGCAGGCGATGCGTTGGTCGAGTTCCTGCGGGTCGAACGGAACGGGCAACACTGTTGATCCGCCTGACCGGTCGCGGCGGACGGCCACGATGTGACCGAACGCCCCGTTCGTCGCCAGCAACCCCTTGCACGTTTCGCAGTGGAGGACGCTCTTCCCTTCCACCGTCGCAGCGGCCAACGGGGTTTGGCACCGGGGACACATCGCCCGTGAGTGTTGTTCCCAAACCTGCACGCCATCCTGGTCGGGATTCGTGAAATGAAACGTGGTGCAATGTTCGCAGACGAAGTAGTTGCGACCCTCCACGTACTTCATCGGTGCGCCGCAGTTGGAGCAGTTCATGTTGTTCTGTCTGTCAATTGGTGTTGGTTGGCTTCGTGGCGACGGAAATATCCAATATCCAACACTCAATGTCCAATATCCAAGGAAAGACCGATTCACAGAAAGTTTGTTTTCAAAGGAATGCGGCAATTCTCATTCACTTGGACATTGAGTGTTGGATGTTGGACATTTCGCAAAACGAAAGCTGTTCGGTACCTCGGCCGCAGGTGCCGCTGGCTAGAGCTGTAGAACTGGTTGTCGATTCGTGTGGGGGAAGGGGCAATGGAATCCCCCCAGCATCACATGGATGAATGGTCAGTCCGAGCCTTGCGTTCAGCGTGTCTCGAATGACGCGAGAATGATACAGTTGATTCCGGCGTTGGTGTCGAGAAAACTTCTACTCAGCAACTTGGCTCGAGCGTCTGCAATGCAACTTCTCATTACCATCTTGTTGTGCCAGCCATTCGCTGAGGCTCAATTGGTTGATGCTCAAAGCGATCCTACAGGAATTCTGATTGGATTTCGGCAAACTGCGTCACATGCTCGTGATTTTTCGGAGATCCGCGAATCGGAGCGGACTTCGTACTTCCAATTGCTGGCGGGTGTCCGACAACTTGGATATACAAACCTGTGGGCACTGAGCAAGCCGCTGGGGCGTTCTGCTAACGAGTCTCAATTTGCGAGAATCTTCGAGCAACCAAAACATTTCCGTGGCGAAGTGGTGCGAATTTGCGGCTACGTCCGGGAGCTGTCCGAGTGGGATGCCTCGGACGATAACGAACACGGCTTGACGACGCTCTACCAGGCTTGGGTCTTCACTGAGGACTCGTTTCGCAACCCATACGTGATCGTGTGCAGCGAGGTCTCTCCTGAACTTCGCGATCGAATCCGGCAGCAGGGAAAGGCCGAGTTGAAAGAGCCGGTGGAAGTGGCCGGAGTATTCTTCAAAATCTGGAAGTACGACGCCCGCGATGGAACGCGAGGAGCACCGATGATTCTGGCTCATCGACTGACTTGGAAACCCGTCACCGAGACACAGTCCTTCGGTTGGTTGACGTCATTGCTGGTTGCCGTGGTCGCATTGATAGTGCTCCCCGCGATCGTGTTCGCGATTCGATCCGCCAGCCGGAAGGATCGCGAATTTCGCCGGACACACTTACAATCGCCTCCGCTCTTCGATCAAGTGGTGGCGCCTCAGCCAATCCCGACCGCCGGAGCAGATCACGGCGATTTGGCTGGGAATCCCGGCGAAATGAGATCCTCGCGAGACCCGTAGCCAACCAAATCATGCTTCCCACGCACGAGCCGTTGAACCGCCCGATTCGTCTGGCGGTGTTGATTTCCGGTGGTGGAACGACACTCGTCAACTTCCTCAACAAGATCGCTATCGGAGAATTGCCGGCCGAGATTCCGCTGGTGATCGCGAGTCGTCCGGACTGTGGCGGGATCGAGAAGGCTCATCGGGCCGGGTTGCGGTGCGACGTGGTGTCGCGGAAGAGCCACTCGTCCGTGGAAGAATTCTCTTCCGCGATCTTCGACCGCTGCCGCGAGGCGCGAGTCGACCTCGTCACGCTGGCGGGATTCCTCTCCCTGATCCAGATTCCCGACGACTTCACGCACCGGGTGATGAACGTTCATCCTGCATTGATCCCGGCCTTTTGCGGACACGGCTTTCACGGCCACAAAGTTCACGAGGCGGCCTTGAATCGTGGCGTGAAACTCAGCGGCTGTACCGTTCACTTCGCCGACAACGTCTACGACCACGGACCCATCATCGCCCAGCAAGCGGTTCCGGTGCTGGATGACGATACGCCCGACACATTGGCCGCCCGCGTCTTTGCCGCTGAGTGCGAGTGCTATCCCCGCGCGATCCGTCTCTTCGCAGAAGGCCGTTTGGAAATTCGCGGCGAGCAAGTTCATGTGCGAGGCTGACAGCTCTCGTTGTTGTCGGACTAATCCGGAGCTGGACGAACTGCTACAGCCGGCGCGATCCGTGTGACTCGGATGACTCGTCTCTTGTGCGAAGTCCGTTCGATGTGACCGACTTCCTACCCTGCAAATTGGGACTGTTGCGCTCCCTTTTCTTGGGTCGCTCCATTTCCCGACTTGCATTCCGATTTTGCACCAACCGACGTTTCCCGCCTGCCGATCCATTTCATTGATCATGCTTACTCGGATGCACCATCGTTGTCGGTGGCCATTGTGAATGAAAATGGAAATAAATGACATTAGTTGATTGATAATGGAAACACTGTCCGCCATACTCCCCTCGACGGACCGAATCACTGGGCGGGAATTGACTGATGTTGCTCGATCAACGACGCAATAACATCCTACAAGTCGTGGAAAAAGAAGGTTTTGTTGCTTTGTCTGTGCTGTCAGAACAAGTGGGGGCCAGCGAGTCCACCGTTCGGCGTGATTTGGAATATCTTGAAAGAATTGGACAGATTCGACGGACTCGCGGTGGGGCAGCGTACGTCGGCGAATCGATCAGCGGCTTGGAAGAACGATTCGCCAAGGCGTTGCCGGAGAAACAAAGTGTGGGTCGGGTGGCTGCGGACTTGGTCCAGCCGGGTGAAGTGGTGCTGCTCGACGGAGGGACGACAACCTACGAGGTGGCCAAGCAATTGGTTGGCAAGGCATTGCAGGTGGTGACGAATTCGATTCCGGTCGCGAACCTGCTCGCCAGCCAACCGCAAATCGAACTGACTCTGCTGGGTGGGTACGTGTACCCCAAAACGGGAGTGGCCTTGGGGCCGGTGACGGTTCAGTCGCTCGAACACGTTCACGTTCGGCGGCTGTTCATGAGTGTGGGAGGAATCACAGCGCGGGGCCTGTTCAACAGCAACGCGCTGCTGGTCGAAACGGAAAGACGAATGATTGCCGCTGCCGAAGAGGTGGTGGTGGTCACCGACAGCAGCAAGTTTGGACGATCGGCCTTGGCGCACCTGTGCGGTCTGGAGTCGATCCATCGCGTGGTGGTTGACGGCGGAATTTACAAGGAATGGAAGAAGATGCTCACGGATGCGGGCATCAACGTCACGATCGCCGAAATGTAGTTTGAATCACAACGGAGTCTGACTCCGATCCATCACGAGTCGCAAAACGCATCCGAAACCAAATGGCAGCCGTCAAATCGTTCAGTCGTCCCGAGGTCGAACACGTTGTCCGAGACGTGTTGCTCCAGCATTTCGCTTCGCGGCAGACGGCCCCCAAATCGAAACCGAACCCACTGGTCGTGAACATTTCCGCCCGGCACGTTCACCTGAGCGAAGAACACTTGGAAGTGTTGTTCGGCAAAGGGGCGAAGCTCACGGTCCAGAAAGACCTCTACCAAGATGGCTACTTTGCCGCGAAAGAGACGGTCGCAGTGGTTGGACCTCGGCGACGAATGCTGCCCGATGTCCGAGTGCTCGGTCCCTGCCGCGGCGCATCGCAAGTGGAACTCGCATTCACCGACGGGATCTCATTGGGGATTGATCTTCCAGTGCGGATCAGTGGTGATCATTACGACACGGTCGGCTGTGTGCTGGTCGGACCGCAGGGAGTTGTCGAATTGGAATCGGGGGTGATTCGCGCCATGCGTCACGTTCACATGGGACCGGCAGACCTCGAATACTACGGTTGCAAGGACGGCGACAAAGCCCACCTGCGAATCGTTTCGCCCGGATGTACGACGGTTCTGGAAGACCTCGTCGTGCGAGCGGCCAAGAACATCAAGTTGGAAGTCCACGTGGATACAGACGAGGGAAATGCCGTCAACCTGGACCATGCGTCTGAAGTGGAACTGATTATTCCCGGCGCGAAGCCGGGTTGTCGTTGTCAGCACTAACCCGCCGGATTGCGTCTCGCGACGCGGCCCTGCGGTTGAACATAAACCATCAAACCAAGTCTTTTTTCACGGGAGAAGAACATCATGGCGAAGGCGTCGGAAGCGTTGGGAATGATTGAAACGAAGGGGCTTGTCGCGTTGATCGAGGCGTCGGATGCGATGCTCAAGGCGGCCAATGTGACTCTGGTCGGCTGGGAGAAAGTCGGCAGCGGGTTGGTCACCGTGTTCGTGGTCGGTGACGTGGCGGCTGTGAAGGCGGCTGTTGATGCCGGCGCGAGTGCTGCCAGCAAAATCGGCGAAGTCGTCAGCGTGCAGGTCATTCCTCGCCCGCACGAAGAACTGTCGGCCGTGTTGCCAAAGATGAAGTCGGGGTCAAAGGCGTCTGCATAACAGTCCATTGAAGGTGTAGGTCGGCCCTTCCGGGCCGACGATGATTTCTACCCAAACGACGGCCCGGAATGGCCGTCCTACAGATTCCTCAACAGGCATTCACGAGACATGACAAACGAAGCCATTGGATTCATCGAAACGAAGGGGCTTGTGGCCCAGATTGAAGCGGCCGACGCGATGCTCAAGTCGGCCAACGTGACGCTGGTCGGACAGATTCAGATCGGCGGCGCTTACATCACGACGATTGTTCGCGGTGACGTGGGGTCCGTTCGGGCGGCGGTTGACAACGGCAAAGCGGTGGCCGCCCAAGTGGGAGACCTCGTCAGTGCTCACGTGATCGCCCGGCCGGAAGCGGCGCTGCTGGAGGCGTTCCTCTAATCCGGATCGCGTCCGACAGTTCAAGGACGACCGCCTCATGAAAATCCTCGTTGCCAACCTCGGTTCCACGAGCTTCAAATACCGGCTGTTCGATCTGCCCGCCGAAACGCAACTCGCGCGCGGCGGGATCGACCGAATCGGTCAGGCTCAGAGTGCGTGCTTCGTCGAAGTCGGCGGGCGGCGCGAGGAATCATCGTTGGCGGTCGCGGATCATGCGGCCGCGGTGAAGATGTGTCTGGATCAACTCACGCACCCGGACTTCGGCTGCTTGAAATCGGTTCGGGAAGTCGCGGCGATCGGGTTCAAGGCAGTGTTTGCCGGCAACCTGAGCGGCGTGCGGATCGTCGATGACGAACTGCTTCGGAAGATGGAAGACCTGGCCGATATCGCACCGGCGCACAATCCAATGTACGCGCGGGCGATGCGGCAGTTGAGGTCGGCCTTCCCGGAGATTCCTCTCGTGGCGGCGCTCGAGACGGCGTTTCACGACACGATCCCGGCGGCAAATCGGCTGTACGCGATCCCGTTCGAGTGGTCGGAGCAGTACGAGGTCCAGCGGTGGGGATTCCACGGCGCGAGCCATCGGTATCTCAACACACGGATTGCTCAGTTGATGAGTGTAGCCTGCTCTCGCCGAGAGCAGGTTCCCGCGAGTGACACGGTTCAACCGAACGACACCGCTCTCGGCGAGAGCGGGCTACACTCGTTGCGAGTCATCACATGTCATCTCGGCGGAAGCAATTCGTTGTGTGCGGCGCGGGGCGGCAAGTCGCTGGCGAATAGTCTCGGCATGAGTCCGCAGAGTGGGCTGCCGCACAACAATCGCGTCGGGGACTTCGACCCGTTCGCGTTGCCGATCATTCTGCGGAAGAGTGGCAAGTCGCTCGAACAGGTTTTGGAAGAAATGTCGAGTCAGGGCGGACTGCTCGGCCTGAGCGGCCTCAGTCAGGACGTGCGAGACCTCGAAGAGGCGGCGGCACGTGGACATGAGCGAGCCAAGCTGGCGCTCGATGTGTTTGTCGCGTCGATTCGACAGTACCTCGGAGCATATCTGACAGTCCTCGGTGGGGCGGACGCAATCGTGTTCAGCGGTGGCATTGGAGAGAACAGCCGGTTCGTTCGTGCCGAAGTGTGTCGCGACATGGCGTGGGCGGGGATCGTGCTGGATGAATCGAAGAACGACAGTGTCCCACGCGGCAGTGAGAGTTGTATTTCGTCAGCAAACAGCAAGATACAGATTTGGGTTCTGCCGACCAACGAAGAAATCGTGGTCGCACGACAAACGGCCGAAGTGGTGGGAACACTAATCCACGCTGATCGACACTAATCTGAAGCAGTGTCGATCAGCGTAGATCAGTATTCCGAATTTGGAATGAACGGGAGCGTGAGTGATGTTTCTCGCCCGAGTGACTGGCAGCATAGTTGCCACGCAGAAATCAGCCACGATGGTCGGCCAAAAGCTGCTCGTCGTGGAACCGCTGCGCGTGGACGAGAAGGATCGGAGCAGTCTGAAGGGAACCGGGCGAACATTCATCTGCGTGGACACCGTCGGCTGCGGCGAGGGGGAAACGGTGCTGATCGTGCAGGGGTCGAGTGCCCGCTACACCCCCGAAACGAAAACACTGCCGATCGACGCTGCGATCATTGGCATCGTGGACACTGTGCAGGTCGGCGGCCAGACCGTGTTTGGAACTCGTTCGTAATCGACGCGACTGCGGTTGGAGGTTTTTATCGTGCCCATCGATCCCGTTCCTCAACGACTCGATCAACAGGTCCGCGTGCTGCAAATCATCGTCGGAGCGCTGATGTTCGGTGTGATCAGTTTTGGAGTGGTCGCGATTGTCATCCGTATTGGAAAGCAAGGCGGTGGAGATTCCCCAGTGTGGATGATCGCGGGGGGATTCGCCGTGATGATGCTGATCGCTCGTCAAATCGTGGGTGTTTCGATGGTGAATGGCATCCGTCGTCAGATTGCGAAAGGAACGTGGCAGCCGCCCACCAAAGGTGGAGGTCCAGCTTTCCCCGCAGATGCAACCGATGCCGACCGACTGCTGTCGTTGTTGCAAACAGTGACCATCGTGCAATGTGCCCTCCCAGAAGGGGCGGCGTTTTTCAACCTGATCGCATACATCATGAGCGGCCATTTGGCGTCGCTGGCAACCGTGGCCGTGCTGTTGTTGTGGATGTCCAGTTCGTTCCCGACTCGCGATCGCGTGGTCAACTGGATCGGGCGGCAACTGGAATTGGTCGAACTCGAACGCGGACAACCAAGCTAACCGTAGGTCAGGCTTTCCAGCCTGACATGAACCCGTCCTCAAGTGACTCTCTTTCAACCGAACCAGTCAGGCTGGAAAGCCTGACCTACAAAATATGCAAGCCAACGAACAAGCCATTCGGGAAGTGGTTCAGCAGGTGCTGGCTCAGTTGGGCCGCAGCCCACATTTTCCGATTTCATCCAACGGACACCGCGATGGAGCGTGGGGAGTCTTCAAGACGGTCGATCAGGCGGTTGACGTCGCGACCGAGGCGTTTCACAAGTTGAGCGACGCGGGATTGGAAGCCCGGCGGAAGATCGTCGAGATCGTGAAGCGGATCACACTCGAACAGGCCGAGGAACTCGGTCGGTTGGAGATGGAGGAGACGAAGATCGGGCGGCTCGATCACAAGATTGAAAAGCTCAAGATCGTGAAGCTCGGTCCGGGCGTGGAATTCATCCGCACCGACTGCTACAGCGGCGACCACGGCTTGACGCTGACCGAGTACGCTCCATTCGGAGTCATCGGAGCGATCACTCCGGTGACGCACTCGCTGCCGACGCTCGCCGGAAACGTGGTCAGCATGGTGGCCGGCGGGAACACGATCGTGTTCAACGCCCATCCGAGCGGAGCACGAATTGCCGTGGAAGGGGTGCGGCGGTTCAACCAGGCGATCTACAAGGAGACCAGCCTCGAAAACGTCATCACGATCGTCGAGACGCCCACGCTGGAATCGGCCGCGCAGATTTTTTCGCACCGTGGCGTGCGCGTGCTGTGTGTGACTGGCGGCCCGGCAGTGGCTCGGGCGGCGATGGAGAGCCGCAAGAAAGCGGTCGTCGCTGGGCCGGGCAATCCGCCCGTCGTCGTCGATGAGACCGCCTGCCTGACCAACGCGGCCACGTCGATCGTCAAGGGAGCCGCCTACGACAACAACCTGCTGTGCATCGGCGAGAAGGAAGTTTTTGCTGTCGAATCGATCTTTTCGAAGTTGCTCGACGAAGTGAGCCGTCACGGCGGGTATCGGCTGGACGCGCGGCAGACCGAACAGATGACATCCCTCGCGTTCAAGCCGGGGACGGATCACCCGATCCTGAATCGCGACTTGATCGGCAAAGACGCGGCCGTGCTGGCCGAACAAATCGGCGTGCGTGTTCCGGCCGGGACGCAAATCCTGTTCGGCGAAACCGACGAATCGAACCCGTTCGTCAGCGAAGAACAAATGATGCCGTTCATCCCATTCGTCCGCTGCCGCGACTTTCGCCACGGAGTCGAACTGGCGAAGAAGCACGAGCACGGCTACCGGCACACGAGCATCATCCACAGCCGCGACGTGCGGCACATGACGATCATGGGTCGCGAAATGGACACGACGTTGTTCATCAAGAACGGCCCGTGCATGGCGGGACTCGGTTTGGGCG
>JACRIH010000455.1 GCA_016235885.1 Planctomycetales bacterium
CGTGGGTGCGAGACGCGGGGAGGGGGAGACGCGGAGACACGGAGACACGGAGAATTTAATTTTCTCCGTGTCTCCGTGTCTCCCCCTCTCCGCGTCCACCAACTCTGGACGTCCCCCACCGCCCCTGTCACACTCCCCGCATGCGGAGCATCATTGAATTTTTCGTCTGTTTGCTGATCGCGGTGACGATCTTTCGGTCGTTTGCGGCGGAAGGGTACGTTATCGAATCGGGGTCGATGGGGCCGGGTCTGCTGGGGCATTTCAAACGGTTCACCTGCCCGGCGTGCGGGCACGTTGGCGAGGTGGCGGTCGAACAAGCGCCGGGGCCCAGGCGGGCTCGATGTGGAAACTGTGGTCAGGCGGGAATCGCGGTCGAAGACTTGTTGCGAAACGAAGGCGATCAACTGCTCGTGCATCGGCGACTGTTCGAGTTCCGACCGCCTTGCCGCTGGGAAGTTGTCGTGTTTCGGAATCCAAATCAGCTCACCGAAGCGTACGTCAAGCGCGTTGCCGGATTGCCGGGTGAGACGATTTGGATTCAGCAGGGAGACATCTATATCAACGGCCACCTCCAGGCGAAGGGGTTGTCGGCGCAGCGAGGCAGCCGGGTGCTCGTGTACGACAACGACTTCCGGCCGGCACCTGACGATGCCGATTGGGAACCGCGCTGGGTCGCCGAGAACACGACGTCTGGCTGGCAATCGCAAGGGGGCGACTTCGTGCTCGACTCCGGACGCGGAGCGGCGGCGAAGGGTTTTCAACCGGTGGCGTGGGTCAACTACCGGCACTGGATTCGTGCGGGGGGTTCGCATGGCACGTCGGTCCGCGTGGACGAATGGCCCGCGGGAATCGAGTTGCCGCCGACCGAGCCAACGGCTCCGCTGCGATGGGATGCCGAGGATAGATCTCTCATCTGCCGCGGTGCGCTGTCGGCCGCTGAGCGCGATCGCTGGTTGAAAGTCGCTCCCGCCGGTCCGGTCGGTGATTCATTTCGACAGTCGATCACGAAGCTGTACCGCGCGTCGCACATCGCGCCGATCACTGACGAATGCACGTACAATCGGCCGGACGGGATCATCAGTGAGAACCCCGTGCGCGATTTGATGCTGGCGATGGAAGTGTCGTTCGTGTCGGGAGCCGGCCAGTTTGTGATCGAAATGAACGACGGCATCGAAACGGCTCACTGTATCCTCGACCTGGAAGCTCGTGAGGCCCGGTTGCTTGCCGGGAGCGACGTCACACCGGTTCGAAAGGCTTCGCTGCCAAGCCACGTTCGCGCCGGTGGATCAGCGGTGCTCGTCGAAGTCTCGCAGATGGATCGGCACGTGCTGCTGGCGATTGATGGAAAGGTTGTGTTTGAGCCGTGGACGTACGGAGTGGACGGTGGACAGTGGATGGTGGAAAGAGGTCAGAGGCCAGAGGTCAGAAGTCAGAGGTCAGTACTCAGTACTCAGTACTCAGCACTCAGCACTCACTCCCCTCCCATCCCACGGCGGCCGGTCCGCTTTGGTGCTCGCAACGTCAACGTTCGTGTGTCGCATCTCAAGTTGTTTCGCGACGTGTACTACACTCACGAGCCGAATCAACTCGCCTGCGACCAGCCGTTCCAACTGGGAGCCGACGAATACTTTGTGCTCGGGGACAACAGTCAGGTGTCGCGCGACAGCCGTGGTTGGCCGGCGGATCGGATGTTGACCGGCCGGTTGTTACTCGGCAAGCCGTTCGTGGTGCATCTGCCGTCGCGTCGCGAACGGATCGCAATCGGTGGCCGACAGACCGAGGTCCGCATTCCCGAGATTTCGCGGATTCGTTACATTCGATGAGTTGGAGTCCAGAGACGCTCGCCCCTCACCCCCCAGCCCCCTCTCCCCCTTCGGGGGCGAGGGGGAGCTACGAGACATACAACCGATCCCAAGCTTCTCACGGAACGAAATAATGTCCGATTCGAAAACGTCTCAATCGCCCAACGCCATTCGCGCAGGTCAACCCGGCGCCACGCAGAACGTATCGGCCGCGCCTCCCGCTCCGCCGCCTCGACAGGACAGTTGGCGGGAGACGATCGAATCGATCGTTGTGGCGTTCATTCTGGCGTTTCTGTTTCGCTCGTTTGAAGCCGAGGCGTTCGTGATCCCCACGGGGTCGATGGCACCGACGCTGAACGGTCGACACAAGGATGTGCATTGCGAGCAATGCGGCTACCGGTTTTCCGTGGGAGCCAGCGACGAATTGCAGGAGGACGGGCGAATTGCCACCGGCAACCGGGTTCACTACGCGACGTGTCCGAGTTGCCGATATCCGAACAACGTGTTGGCCAAGCAGGGATTCAACGGCGATCGCATTCTGGTCAACAAGTTCCCGTACGATTTTGGCAATCCCGATCGGTGGGATGTGGTGGTCTTCAAGTACCCCGAAGAAGCCCATGTGAATTACATCAAGCGGCTGGTCGGTCTGCCGAACGAACAGATTCTGCTCGACCACGGTGACGTGAAAACGCGGCAGCGCGGCAAGGATGAAGCATTTCGGATCGCGCGGAAGGAGCCGGACAAGCAGCGGATGCTGCAACAAATTGTGTACGACAACGATCACCCGGAAGGGGTGTTGATTGCGAAAGGTTGGCCGGAACGCTGGGCTGCAGAACGGCTGGGCGTGTGGTCGGCCGATGCCGAACAGCGTGCGTTCCGGGCCGACCCCGACAAGCTCAACCCGGACGAATGGTCGTGGATTAGGTATCGGCACATCGTCCCCTCGGTCGCCGATTGGGAGCGTGCTCGCGAGGGGCGGGCGTTTGCCGCCGAGTCGTTTCAACCGCAGCTCATCACGGATTTCTACGCGTACAACGCGCGGGTGTCGCTGCAGGAAGTGCGGGGCATTGGCGCGGGGCCTCCCGAATTGTCGACGGATGCAATCGGCGAGCATTGGGTCGGCGATCTGACGATGTCGGGTGAGGTGGAACTGTTCGCTGCCGAAGGGGAGGTGTTGTTCGAGGTCGTCGAAAGCCGACGCCGCTATCGGTGTCAGATCGACTTGAAGTCCGGCCGGGCATTCCTGTTCTACCTCAGCACGGAACTCGACAAGGACGGTGACCGCGAACCGATCAAGCTGGCCGAGTTCGACACGCCGCTAAAAAAACCGGGGACCTATCACGTGCGGTTTGCGAACGTGGATGACCGGCTGTGTTTCTGGGTGGACGATCGCCTGTTGAAGTCGGTTGATTTCGATGAGGGGGCGAAATTCACGCCGCCCGCACCGCCGTTCGGTCCGACTGACGCCGATCTGGCGCCGATCGGTATCGCGGCCCGCGGGGCCAAGCTGCGCGTGGCGCATCTGCGTCTGGATCGCGACATCTACTACGTGTTCGCCAACGTGAACGCGCAGAACGAGTACGATGCTCCGCAAGACGCGACCCGGTTGCGGGAGTTGCTCCGTGATCCAGCGGCTTGGTCCGAGCAGTACAACCGCACTCGATCGGACCGGGCGAACCGGCCGTTTGAATTGAAGGAAGACGAGTTTTTTGTGCTCGGAGACAACAGCCCGCGCAGCAAGGACAGCCGGTTGTGGAACAACGGTCCGGTCGTTCCGCGGCGGCTGATGATCGGCAAGGCGTTTTACTCTTACTGGCCACACGGCATTCCGTTCCTGAACAGCGGCAACGGATTTGCAGTATCGACACACAAAGAACGCGGCTGGGACAACGATGGTCAGTTGCCCCCCTCGCCCGCGCTCAGCCTGCCGTTCTACCCGGATGTCAGCCGAATGCGGCGGATACGGTAAGGAAGTTTTTCGAGGTGACTGAACTCATCGGATCAGATCGAAGCAATTGTCGATCAAAGACCCTGTGAGCGCGATGACTACGAACCGATTGAACGGATCATGGAGGATCACTCAATGTCTCGCCTTGTCTGTCGCGGCCTCGTGAAGACGTACAGCGGTCGCCGCGTTGTTGATGGAGTCGACTTTCATGTCGAGGAAGGGGAGATCGTCGGGCTGCTCGGTCCCAACGGTGCGGGAAAGACGACTTCATTTCGGATGACGTGCGGCATGGTCGCCCCCACCGCTGGGAAGGTCGAGTTCGATGGGGTCGATGTCACCGACTGGCCGATGTACAAACGTGCTCAGTTGGGGATGGGATACCTCGCTCAAGAATCGAGCGTGTTCGTCAAGCTGACGGTCGAGCAGAACATCCTCGCGATTCTCGAACTGCTGGGCGTCGGGCGGCCGGAGCGGCGGCAGATCACGGACGAGTTGCTCGACCAGTTTGGACTGACAAAGTTGCGCAAGGCAGTGGCTTCGACGCTGTCGGGTGGCGAACGGCGTCGGCTCGAGATCGCCCGTTGTCTGGCCAGCGAGCCGAACCTGATTCTGCTCGACGAACCGTTCACGGGCATCGACCCCGTCACCATTCACAGCATTCAAGACATCATTCGCGACTTGCGTGACAGCGGCATCGCCATCCTGCTGACCGATCACCGCGAACGTGAAATGCTGATGATCACCGATCGCAGCTACATCATCGTCGATGGCCGCGTGTTGGTCTCGGGTGATGCGGACACCGTGCTGAATCACCCCGAGGCCCAGCAGCGTTACTTCGGCAAGCGATTCGACGCCGGGTCGATCATCGACGGTCAGTCCGATTTCTTGGAGCAACGCCGCGAAGCTCAATTCGAGGCCGACGAGCCTCCGGTGGAAGATGACGACGACGATCTCGACAGCGATGCGGCGGCGGCATGAGCCGCGGCAGTAGTCCGGACCCCCTGGTCCGGACGAGTCAGTTCGCAGCCCAAGCCAACGTCGAAGTCGACTTCGTCCGGACCAAGGGGTCCGGACTACGTCGCCCTTGCAGTCACCGTCGGGCTTCACCACAATCTGCCGACTTGGACTGACGCCTTCCCTCGAACATTCGCATCATGGCACGCCTCAACGAGCACTACTTCAAACTCAAAGCGGGTTACCTGTTCCCGGAGATCGGTCGCCGGGTTTCCAAGTTTTGCGCCGAACATCCCGCGGCTAAAGTAATCCGGCTGGGGATCGGAGACGTCACCGAGCCGCTGGCACCGGCGGTTGTGAAGGCTCTGCAAGCGGCGGTCGCCGAGATGGCGGATCGCAAGACGTTTCGCGGTTACGGACCCGAGCAGGGATACGATTTCCTCCGGCAGGCGATTGTCGACAACGACTACAAGTCGCGAGGCGCTCACGTCGAACTCGATGAAGTGTTCGTGTCGGATGGGTCGAAGTGCGACACGGGCAACATCCTCGACATTTTTGGCGCGGACAATGTCGTCGCGGTGATCGACCCGGTGTACCCGGTGTACGTGGACACGAACGTCATGGTCGGTCGCACCGGACCGGCGGACGATCAGGGGCGCTATGCCGGGCTGGTCTACATCCCGGTCACCGCCGCGAATAATTTCGTCCCCGAACTGCCGAAACAAAAGGTGGACCTGATCTACCTGTGCTACCCCAACAACCCCACGGGGATGGTGGCGACTCGCGACGAGTTGCAGAGGTGGGTGGACTACGCCCGGGCGAACGAAGCGATCATTCTTTACGACGCCGCTTACGAAGCGTACATCACCGACCCGGCTATTCCGCGGACGATCTACGAGATTCCCGGAGCTCGCGACGTGGCAATCGAGTTCCGCAGTTTCAGCAAGACCGCGGGGTTCACGGGCGTGCGGTGTGCATTCACAGTCGTGCCGAAGACGGTCATGGCGAGCACGTCATCCGGTGAGAAGAAGCCGATCCATCCGCTGTGGAATCGCCGTCACTGCACGAAGTTCAACGGTGTGTCGTACCCCGTCCAGCGAGCGGCCGAAGCGATCTATTTTGCGGAAGGCCGGCAACAAATCCGCGAGACGGTGCAGTTCTACCTGACGAACGCCCGGTTGATCCGCGAGGGATTGCAAGCGGTCGGGATGCAGGTGTACGGTGGCGTCAACGCTCCGTATGTCTGGCTGAAGACGCCGGGAGGCGAAACCAGTTGGGACTTTTTCGATCGACTGCTCAATCAGGCGCACTTGGTGGGCACGCCCGGCAGTGGATTCGGAGCCAGCGGAGAAGGCTATTTCCGCCTGAGCGCCTTCAACAGCCGCGACAATGTCGAAGAAGCGGTGCGGCGGTTTCAGAAAGTCGTGTCCTAAGTAGAACGGAATTCATTCCGTTCCGTATCCAGTGGGTGGCATTCAACGAGAGAAAGCGGAACCGTGGTTAACTCAAACCTCCCCAGTCAATCGTTGGACCGCATCTTTCAAACGGAACGCCACGGCAATACGCTCGTCGTTTTGCCGACGCACTCCGTCATGGGGACCGACCAGGATCAGTCGGACGTGGAATTGCGAATGATCGTGCAGACGCTGCGAGACCCGGACCTCGTCCATGTTGTGGTCGATTTCGCCGCCCTCACATTTTTCGGAACAAACCTCTTGGGTGGCGTCGCCATGCTGTGGAAGAAAGTCCGCGACCATGACGGACGGCTGGCGCTGTGCAACGTCTCCTCACAGGGGCGTGACGTTCTGCGGACCACCCGGCTGATCCAGTTGTGGAAGGTGTACGACAGCCGTGCGGAAGCCATCCGAGCGGTGCAAGCCGCGCCGGATACTCCCGGATCGTGAGCATCCGGATTATTCACGCGTGCATACTAACCCGAAGCGTAAGAGCGTAAGCGAGGGCGGTAGAGCAACTTGCCCTCGCTTACGCTTCGGGTTAGTGTGGCACATGCGGCTCGAGTGCTGCCTGATTTAGAGGACGCGATCGCACGCGAGCCGCGTGCGACACTGCAAATTGACCCACTACCTTTCACCCATGATCCTCCTGATCGACAACTACGACTCGTTCACCTACAACCTCGTGCAGCGGTTGGGTGAGATCGACGCGACACTCGATTTGCGAGTCCATCGCAACGATCAAATCACTCTCGAACAAATCGCCGAGATGAACCCGGAGCGGATCATCGTTTCGCCCGGACCATGCACGCCGACCGAGGCGGGTATCTCGAAGGCCGTGATCGAAAAGTTCTCGCCCACGATCCCCACGCTGGGTGTCTGCCTGGGGCATCAGTGCATCGGCGAAGTCTTCGGCTGGGATGTGGTGCGGGCCGACCGACTGATGCACGGGAAAGTCTCCGCGATCCACCATGACGGCCAGGGCCTGTTCCGCAACCTCGGCAACCCATTCACCGCCACCCGCTACCACAGCCTCGTTGTGAAACCGACGTCGGGGCACGACGACCTGATCGTCACCGCCTGGACGAACGATGCCGATCATCCGCGGGAAATCATGGGCGTCCGTCACAAAACGTTCCCGCTGCACGGAGTCCAGTTTCATCCGGAAAGTTTTCTGACCGAGCAGGGAATTGACCTGCTCAAGAATTTCCTGGCGCTTTAGTCAACGCTCATTTCGTATATCGAGATCGATCATGCCGAATCTTCGCCCCCCTGACCAGCAGTCGTCTCGCCGTCACTTTCTGACCCAGGTCGGTGCCGGTGCTGCCGTGGCAGCCTTGCCTGGCGTGACGGTTCGTTCCCTGTTGGCAGCCGATGAGGCGCCCGCGAAACCGCCGCGCGGCACGGCCGAAGCGTGCATTTTCCTCTGGCTGGGTGGGGGTGCCTGCCACATCGACACGTTCGATCCGAAAGAAAAAGGGGACGGCAAAAAGAAACCTGGATCGGCCTACGATCCGATTCCAACCGCGATCGCCGGTGCTCAAGTTTGCGAGCATCTCAAACGATCCGCCCCGCTGCTCGATCGCGCGGTGCTCGTGCGGTCGCTGCATCACGACGTTGTGGACGAACACGCTGCGGCGACGAATCGTGTCCACACCGGACGCCCCACCAGCGGCACCATCGCCTACCCGTCGATCGGATCGCTCGTGGCTCACGAACTGCCGCGGCGCGACAGCATCCCGCCTTACGTCGTCATGGGCTATCCGAATGTTTCTCGCAACCCGGGCTTCCTTGGCGCGAAATGCGGCTACTTGTATCTCACCGAAACCGACGTTGGGCCGAATGGTCTGACCCGCGCCGTCGACGTGAGCGACTCGCGCCAGGCCCGGCGCGAAGCGTTGTTGGCGCAGGCTCGGGATCAATTCTTGAAACGGAACGCCGGCGACACGGCCATCGAAAACTACGCGGCGGTCACCGTGGAAGGTCTCAAGTTGGCCGGTCCCGAATTTCTCAGCGTCTTCAACTTGAAGAACGAAGCAACAACGCTCCGGGAGTCGTACGGTGGCGAATTCGGTCAGCGGTGCCTGCTGGCCCGGCGACTGGTTCAATCGGGAGTCCGGTTCGTCGAAGTGTCGTTCAACCTGAACTTCGTGAACGGCACGGGTTGGGACACGCACAACGAAGGCCAGAAAAACCAGCACCTGCTCATCGACCAGCTCGACCAGGCATTCGCCGCGCTGCTCGTCGATCTCGAACAGCACAAGCTGCTGGACAAAACACTGGTCGTGATCGCCACCGAATTCGGCCGCCCGCCCGAATTCGACGGCGGCGGCGGTCGCGGTCACCACGCGAAAGCGTTCAGCGGCGTCTTGGCCGGCGGCGGCCTGCGCTCCGGCCGCGTGATCGGCGAAACGGACGAGCTCGGCAAAACCAACGTGAGACATCCCGTTTCGATCCCGGACTTCCACGCCACGATCTTCGCCGCGCTGGGGATCAACCCCGCGAAAGAACTCTACGACGGCCAGCGCCCCGTCCCCATCACCGATCAGGGCCGTCCGATTCGCGAGTTGTTCGCGTAGTTGATGGCTGGTGGGAAATGTCGCCGCAATCACTTTCGGTCTGCCGGTTCTCGATACAGTAGATCGGTTACCCAGCCGTTGCGGAACCGCCTTCCCGGATCGAACCGGGAGCAGATGTCTCGAAAGATTCCCAGGTGAGGGTAGAGCGACTCGGCTTGCTCGCCACTGATCGGGCACACCTTCCCCCAATGCGGTCGCGCACCAAACAGGCTCGCAGCGCTGCGGGCGAGAAAATCGGCGAACGCGAAGAAGCCATCGCGATCGGAGGGACGACTGTAACTGATGAAACTCAGCGCGTAATACGGTTCATCGTCACCGCTGGCCATCGAGATCAGGGTGTCATCTGGCAGGACGCGGCGGATGCAGACCGGATAATGATGCGTGTAACAGCCTCCCAACGCGGTTAGCGATGGCAGCAGTCCCAGATCGGCCAGACGCTGGCGAGTCGTATCGGAGATTGAATTGGGTGCGCCATCAAAATGCATCAAAAGCTCTTGCGTGTAACTCACGGCGGCTGGCAATTGTGAACGCTTGACGAACATTTCGATCTCGATGTGGCGGAACAACTCGTGCCGCATGACGAGCATCTTTTGAGACTTGTCCACGACCTTCCAGCCACGAATCACCGTCCACGGCATGATCTGACGGAAGAAGAACTGGATGGCGCGGCGGCTGCGGCAAAGCCTCGTGAGCAGCAGCAGGATCAGGTGAAATCCCAGATCGAAAACCAGCGACCAGTACAGCCGGTACACCGCAGCCAGTCGACTGCGAGAACTTTCCACTTCGCGGCGGTGCTGTGCAAAGAAGTCCCACCGCCACGGAACAAAAAAGAACTGTTGCAGCGGGTATTTCGACTCGGCGGCCAACACGTCATCGAGATTGGAATACCGGCGGAAGTGTTCTTCGATTCGATACTGCGACCGACTCCAGAAACCGACCGAGACGATCACGCCGAGGCATCCCAACGAACATCGTGCCGCCCGGAGTTCCGGTCCCTCGGTGATCGTGCGGATGACCGGCTGCCCTGTCGCCGCGTCGTACGTCGCGACGCGGACCTCCACCATGTAATGCGAGAGGCTGTGTTTTCCCGATCCGTGAGTTCCGGTCGATATCGCCCCGGCAATCGTTTGTTCGGCGATCAATCCGAGCGAACGGAGCGTCGTGCCTGTCTGCCGTTCCAGTTCGATCAGAATTCGTTTGATCTGACACCCGCCGCCAACAGTCGCCCAGGTTTTGCCGTCACGCTGCTCAGTTCGGACGTCATTCAAACATTTCAAATCGAGCAGCACATCGTCGCCGCGTGGTGCCTCGCTCCACGAGTGCAACCTCCCCACGACCCGAATCTGCCGGCCTCGGTGTTCGGCGAGAATCCGCAGCACGTCTTCCTCGGTGTTCGGGACGGCGACGACTGTGGGTTGGAACGACAGGTTGCGTCCGAAATTCTCGATGGGGGAATTGTGGCTGACCATTCGTCACCCGATGCTTTCCGAACGTTACGTAGCCGTCACACGGAGGGATAAGTAGGACGGCCCTTCCGGGCCGTCGCGACACCGAAAGACTCGACGACTCCAGTCGGCCCGGAAGGGCCGTCCTACAAAGCTCCACAGCCGCGGAGCGTGACGGCTACGTTAAACATGCCATTCGTTCAGCAGTTCGCGCAGACCGCTGGCTTCGACTTGCTCCCGTGTCACGAGTCGAATCTTCACATCGTCACGTCCGTCACTGCCGGCGGAGATTTCGCGCTCGCACCCCAAACTTGCGATGCGCCCCAGCGCGACGCGTCCCGCCGGAGGATGCAGCACGAGGTCCACGCCGTGGCGGCGTTTCGTGAACAATTCGGCCCACGGCTGATCGGATGCGTTCGCGTAGACATGCACGACCTGTTTGTTCGACCAGTCGATTCGTCCGCCCTTCGGCAGCAATTCTTCCAGTAATCCAGCGAGGCGTTCCAGCATGTCGAGTTCCCACGCAACGCGCTTGCCGCTTGGAAAGCCCTTGCGCGACAGATGCCATTTCCGGCCGAGAACTTTCCACGGGGTGAGGTCTTCCAACTTGAGCGATGGAGCGGCCGACTTGCCGACGTAGGCGTCGCACGCCTTGCGCAAAAACTTCTGGAATGCGGGCGTGTCGATGTCCCGCTTCCAATGCACGGTGATGGCGACTTCCTGAAAAGGCCCTTTCAAGTTCTTCACGCGGACACGGTCGGAGCGGCCGTAGACGGGGAGTTCGTTGATATCGTCCCACGGCTTCAGGTCGAGATCGGCCGAGAGTTGCGATTCGTCGAACGTGCGCTTTGGCACCCGGAACCGCAGCGTCAGCAGCCATTCGTCGCCAGTCAGCGCGTGCAGGAACCAGCCCAGTTCCGCCTTCGCGCCGAACAGTTCGACGACGCTGCGCGAATTCCAATTCGGCGACGCAAACCGCCCGTCCGCGTCGAGGGTGTCGATCACGACCTCCAGTGCGGACCCCTCCCAACGACACGGCTTGCCCTGATGCGACACGCGATCGACGACATGCCACTGGCGACCATCGGTCTCCCACGGCATTTTCGTGTCGCGTCCCACCTGCCGCATGTCGAGATCCCCCGCGCGCCGCGCAGCGACCGCATGCGGATCGAACACCTCCCGCTCGGCCCGCCTACCGGTGGCGAGGATGTCCGCGAGGAGTGCGGCGGTGTGGGAAGTGATTGCCGATTGCCGATTGCCGATTGCCGATTTGCTGACACGCGACGTCTTCCCGTCCATTCGGCGTTCGGCATTCGAAATTCGGCATTCCACCACGTCCTCCGGCGTCCCCTCCGCCACGATCATCCCGCCATCCGCTCCCGCTTCCGGGCCGATGTCGATCACCCAGTCGGCCGTCTTGATCACGTCGAGGTTGTGTTCGATGACGACGACTGTGTTCCCCTGATCGACCAGACTGTGCAGGACTTTCAGGAGCTTGCGGATGTCGTCGAAATGCAGACCGGTCGTCGGTTCGTCGAGCAGGTAGAGTGTCTTCCCCGCCTGTGGCCGAGCCAGTTCGGCGGCCAGCTTCACGCGCTGGGCTTCGCCGCCGGAGAGCGTGGCGGCGGACTGGCCGAGCGTCAGGTAATCGAGACCCACCGCGCACAGAGTTTCGAGGATGCCGCGAACTTTCGGCACGTTGTCGAACAATTCACGAGCCTGACCGATCGACATGGCCAGCACGTCAGCGATCGATTTGTCGCGGTACTTCACGACCAGCGTTTCGTCGTTGAATCGCTTCCCACGACAGACGTCGCATTCGACCCACACGTCGGGGAGGAAATGCATTTCGATTTTCTTCTGCCCGTTCCCCTCGCACGCTTCGCAGCGGCCTCCGGCGCGGTTGAAACTGAATCTCGCCGGTCGATAGCCGCGGACCTTCGCTTCGGACATCCGGGCAAACAGTTCGCGAATCAAATCGAACACCCCCGTGTACGTCGCCGGGTTGGATGCGGGCGTGCTGCCGAGCGGTTGCTGATCGACCTGGATCACCTTGTTGATCTGCCCGACGCCGCGCAGCTCATCAAACGCGCCGGGCGTTTCGCGCGAGTAGTGCAACCGCTTGGCCACCCCCTTCGCCAGCGTGTCTTCAATCAGTGAACTCTTGCCCGATCCGGAAACGCCCGTCACGCACGTGAGCGTGCCGAGCGGGATGCGGAGGTCGACGTTCCGCAGGTTGTTGTGCCGGCAGCCGAGGAGTTCGAGCCAACCAGCCGGTGAAGGCAGAAGGATGAAGCCAGAAGGATGAAACGACGCAGCGACATCGGAGCCTTCTGCCTTCTGCCTTCTGCCTTCTGCCTTGCCCTCCATCCGCCGCGTGATCGGAATCGGAATCTCCTCCCGCCCGGACAAATACCGACCGGTCAGCGACTGGCTGTTGTTTCCAAGTTGCTTCGGCGATCCTTCGCCGACGATCGTGCCGCCGAATCGTCCCGCGCCGGGGCCGAAGTCGTACAACCGATCGGACGACGCCAGCACTTCGCGGTCGTGTTCGACCAGGATGACCGTGTTGCCGAGGTCGCGAAGTTGTTTCAGCGCGGCGATCAGTCGGCCGTTGTCTCGCGGATGCAGGCCGATGGTCGGTTCGTCGAGGACATACAGCACACCGGTGAGTGCTCGCCCAATTTGACACGCCAGTCGAATGCGTTGGCTTTCTCCGCCGGACAGCGTGGGCATCGTGCGGGCCAGCGTGAGATAATGCAGTCCGACGTCGACAAGGAACGTCAACCGGCTGGTCGCTTCGCGGAGAATGTCACCCGCCATCTTGCGGTCGCCCGGCTTGAGCTTGAACGCCCGGAAAAACGCCAGGCACTCCGACAGCGGAAGCTCGCAGAGTTGCTGCAACGTCTTTTCGTTCAACCGCACGGCGGCCGCATCGGCACGGAGACGACTTCCTCCGCACGTCATGCACGGCACTTCGCCGGTCAGGCCGTCGAGTCGCGATCGGTAGTCGTAGGAGACTCGCGTCGCTTCGTCGATCGCGGGGTAGAGACCTTTGTATTGGATGCGGAAGGAAGTGGAATTTCCGATTTCCGATTTCCGATTTCCGATTGATTTGTTTTGAGAAGTCAATTCGGCATTCGGCACTCGGCACTCGGCATTCACTTCCACCCATTTCTCTCCCGACCCGTGCAGGATCAGCCGCTGATGCCGTGGTTCCAGCCGGTCGTACGGCACATCGAGCGGGAGGCCGAACGTGCGCGACAGGCCATCCAGCAGAGCGGCGAACAGTTGGTTCTCGGCCGGCAGCGGCCACATCGAGATGGCTCCTCCCGACAGCGTCTTTCGCGGGTCGGCGATCAACGCGGACAGATTCGTTCCCTGCTGTGTCCCCAGCCCTTCGCACGCCGCGCACCAGCCGAGCGAACTGTTGAATGAGAAGTTGTGCGGCGACAGCTCGTCGAAACTTTCACCGCATTGCATGCACGCTTTGTGCAGGCTGAAACGTTCCACCGGCCATTCGGTTTCGGGAACTTCTCCTCCCTCTCCCTCCGGGAG
>JACRIH010000456.1 GCA_016235885.1 Planctomycetales bacterium
CGAACCGATACGTGAACGCGGTCATGTGCCGCAGTCCCCTGTCGCGAGCCGTGCGATACATTTCGTGCGCTTCGGCAAAATTCAGACCGAGCGGCTTCTCGCACATCACATGCTTGCCGGCGTTGAGACACGCGAGCGTGATCGGCAGGTGCGTGAAGTTTGGTGTGCAGATGATCACCGCGTCGATGTCGGGATCGGCGGCGATCTCTTCAAACTTCGTGGTGACCCTGATCGGTCCCCAGTCCTTCTGCCGCTGGGCGAGAAGCGTTTCGTTCGGATCGCACGCGGCGACCAATTCGGCTCGCGGGTCGATGCGGATTCCGGGGACATGGTGGTAGTCGGCGACGGCACCGGCACCGATGATGGCAATGCGGATTTTGGAGGGCATGGTGTGGATCGAGTTGGGTTGTTGGGTGAAATCTGTGGCTCCCCTCTCCCCCTTTGGGGAGAGGGGTTGGGGGTGAGGGGCGGACCAAGGGATGCATGGCCCCCTCACCCCGGCCCTCTCCCCCGAAGGGAAGAGGTAGAAAATTGGCTACGGATTCTTAGCGTCGCCGGACCCGCCCTGCAACTGTTGGATCAACGCCCAAGCCTCATCCGGCGTCGCGATGCGTCCGTCCAACTGAGCGTCCCGAATTTGATCGAGCAGTTGTTTGAAGTTCGGTCCGGGTTTGAACCCACGTCGAACGAGATCATTACCCGTGACGAGCGGCGGTGGGTTGATTTCCGACTCGGGTGTGTCGCGCAGGTAGCGCTCGCAGAATTCGACGGCGGACAAACTGCCGCTGGTGGCGAGCGATTCCACGCGGTTGATCTCGATGAAATCGCGGCAGCGAGGTTGCGTGCTGGTCCAAAACCGCTTGAGTTTGGACAACGGCAGATGCGGAGCGTCGAACAACACCTGTCGCTCGGTAACCAGCCGCGTGATGTGTTCGGTCTCGTCGTTGGACAGCTTGAGTCGTCGGCAGATGCCGCGCACGACGTGCGGGTTTTCCGGTGACACGGAATGCAGCAGCGTCGCCATCGCCAGTTCGAAACTCGGTTGACCGAGCAGTTCGAGCATGGTCAGCGTGACCGACCAGTGTTCCGATTCAACAACCCGCGTCAATTCCGGCAGGATGACTTCGAGCAGCCGCACATCGCGAGCCAGTTCGATCGCCAAGCGGCGGTTGCGATGCACGAGCATCCGTTTCAACTCCTGCGAGATCCTCTCCTGACTGACAACCAGCATCTCCGGCGCGAGGTCGCGCACGGCGTCGGCTGTCGGCACGTCGATTTGAAATGCCAGCGTCGCAGTGAATCGCACGGCGCGGAGCATCCGCAGTTTGTCTTCATTGAACCGTGCTCGCGGATCGCCAATGGCCCGAATCACGCCTGCCGCGAGATCGCGTTGGCCATCCACGAAGTCCAGCACCGTTTCGGCGACGGGGTCGTAGAACATGCCGTTGATCGTGAAGTCGCGCCGCTGGGCATCCTCTTCGGGTGAACAGAACGCGACGCTCTCCGGTCGCCGGCCGTCGAGGTACACGCCTTCCGTGCGAAACGTCGCGACTTCCACATCCCCCGCGCCGCGGTTCGACCCGTGAATGAGGATCACGCCGAAGCTGGCTCCGACCGCGCGTGTTTTTCGATGACCGAACAACTGCTGGACCTGTTCGGGCCGGGCATCGGTGGCCACGTCGTAATCTTCCGGCAACTTTCCGAGCAGCAGATCGCGCACGCACCCGCCGGCCCACAGCGCGACGAACCCCGCGTCGCGCAGTTTGCGGACGACTTCGACGGCGAATTGTCGCTGCGGTTGTGATTCGGACATTGTTGCGAGTGACGAGTGGTTCGTGATGAGTGGCGAGCGACGACATCATCACCACCTGAGCACAGCATAACTCACCCCACTCAACACTCACCACTCACCGCAGCAACGCCATGCTTCGCGAGCAATTCCCAGCCAGACAATGACCGACGGGGCCTCATCCCCAACGACCACTACACCGCACGTTTCGATTCGCCGGTAGCTGAATTCGCAAGAATTCTGAGCATCTGCCAAGCTCGTGCGGCCGAGTTCTTGCGAATTCGGCTACGGGCTGAGTTTAGTCCCTGGCTAAAACTCCGTGATGACTTCCCTTCCGTAGCGTGTCGCCAGCGCCCGCCAGATTGTCAGGCTGATGTTGTCGTTGGCAAACCGCACGCTGCCGTCGCACAGCGCGACATGCACGCCCGCATTGTGCCGGCTGCGAGCGGCCGTGAGTCCGAAATTGTGGCTGGCATTGCCGCAGTCGAACTGGGTTGAGTTGGGGATGTAGTAATGATTGTACAGCGTGTCGCCGTAATGGCCGTTCATCCATTTGGCACCACGCAGGCCAGACCAGTTGCTTCCGCCGCCAACGACGCAAGCGGCGTCGGTGGTCGGCGTGGCTCCCGTGAGTTCCAGAACTTCGCCCTGCGGATCTTTTGGGGCGATTCCGCTGGGAGTTGACGGATTGCCTCCGACACCCAAAGTATGTTCGCTGAAACAAACGGTCGTGGACAACCCATCGACAACATCCTGGAAGTGGACACTCGACCGGGAGAACATCACACCGTCTCCCGTGTTGATCGAGTTGGCCGCCCCCGTACCGCTGCCCGTCGTCGCGACATAGTTGGTTGGCCCCAAGTCCGACCCGTTCACGCGGGCGAAGTCACTCGGGCAGATGTAGTGGGGAATAACTTTGCGAGCTGCGATCTGGTTCTGAGTCATCGGAGTCGACGGAGCGCCGAAACTCGGTGCCGTGTTGAAATCGATCAGGTTGTACAGGCTGGTGTTGTCCATGTACGGCAGGATGTGAGCGTGAACGGAAAACACCATCGGAAACCCGAGCCGTCCCGGCGGAAAGACCCGGTGACTGGCTTCATAATTGTGAATCGCCAACCCAATTTGCTTGAGATTGTTTTTGCACTGCGATCGGCGAGCCGCCTCGCGAGCCTGCTGCACAGCGGGGAGCAGCAGCGACATCAGGATCGCAATGATCGCGATCACCACCAGCAATTCAATCAGCGTGAAACCGCGTACGCGGCGAGAGGCCGGACGCGATGGAAATTCGGACATTTGTCTCCTCCAGAGGAATCGTGGAACCGATGTGATGAAGTTCGCTGCCGACACGGGAGAATTCGCCGCGCGATCGGGAACTGGCGGGATTCGCGGAGAATCAACGCACCGAGTTCTGACGTTTGGCACACCCACGTCGGGAGCAAGACGAACGAGGAGTCGTCACACGGTCTTGGGAGGAGGCGGTGTGGGCGGCGCACCGTCGCGCATCGAGAAGTGCGGGGACAACCCCGCCCGCCAAGCTGACGTGTCGTCACCGTCCAGGGAGACACCGCCAACGAGCAATTTCGGCAACCAGACTGACGCCAACAGAGCGTTGTCGTTCGGAGCCTGGTCGCACACGCACGAAACAAAACTCAATTCAACTCGCTTGGTTGGCGAACGGTGCGCCTGCTCTGAGCGATGTTGCCCCGGCCTCGCGTCACAGCATGTTGGCGCTGCCGGTGCGCGCGGGGATTTTGCCGAGCAGCAGCACGATCCCGCCGCCTGAGCCTGCCGCGAACAGCAACACCCCCCCTGCCCCAGCGATTCGGTGGCGGTCGCGCCGTGCCTACTCCAAGTGCCACATCCCAGAAAACCCAACCACTGACTGGTCACAAACAACCACAGCACTGCGCCGGCAATCACGCGGCGGCGAAGTCCAATCGGTCTGTGATCGACGGAGAACATGGTGGGGCGGGCGAAATCTCGGGCGGGAAATCATTTCTTCGCTGCTGCTATCGAGAGGATGTTAGAGTCGTCTCGATGGGAGTGTCAACGAACGTCCAAACCGTAATCTCGATAAATCGATCAGTTAACCATCCCCTCCGGCTACGGTTGGTGAACCATGCCCAGTCTGCGAAAACCGTCCAGCACTGTGATCGACAACTTTCTGTCGCGTCAACACGACCTGTCATTCTCGTACCCGACCGTCGGTACCACACGCAGCGAACCGCCGTCGGGGTACGTGGTCGATCATCGGCGGGTATGCCTGGGGCGCGGAGCGGCCACGTTTGACGCAACGTGTGCGGCGCTGCGACGGTGGGAACATTTTCCCGCCTGGACGTGCGTCCATTCGCCGACCGGCGCGATCGAACCGGGCGTGGTAGTGGCTCCGATGGCGCAAGTCTTCGGGCTGTGGTGGCTGAATGCGTGCCGAATTGTGTACGTCGTCGACGAATCGCAGCCCGTGCGACAATTTGGATTCACCTACGGCACGCTCCCCGGTCACGTCGAGCGGGGAGAAGAGCGGTTTCTCGTCGAATGGCTCGACGACGACACCGTGTGGTTCGATCTGCTCGCGTTCTCGCAGCCGAACCGCTGGTGGGGATGGGTGGCGTACCCACTCGTTCGGCAACAGCAGCGCCGGTTTGGACGGGACGCGTGTGCGGCGATTCAAGATGCCGTGACACGTCACTTGTCATCCGACGCACGCTCGAACTTCAGCGGGTGATCGGATTGCGGATCGCTGACACGGATCGAAATCTTGCCGTCGAGCACATCGCTCAGCAAATCGCCGCAGAGTTCGGCGCGCCAGCCTTGCAGCAGGCGCGGCGGGTCGCCTTCCTGATCGCCGAACACGTGCCAGCGCACGAGGTGTCGCAGGTCGGCGACTGTTCCCACAAGCGAGTGAGCGACTTCTTCCTGAGCGCAGAGGTTCGACAGCGCCAGGCTCAACAACTGCCCGACGATTTGTTCGTCCTGATCCTGATCGGTGCGACGAATCTTGGGCAGCCGGATTTCCGGAAGCGTTGTCGCGTGCGCAATGCAGGCGAGCATTTCGCCAGCCATGCGGCGATAGTCTGAGCGGTTCATGTCGCGAGTCGCCAGCAAGTCGTGTTCGGACTGCGGTTGGCGTTTGGCGAGTTCGATGACCAGGTCATCTCGCAGGATTTTTCGCGGCGGTTTGTCGCGCGTCGCGGCGGCGGCATCGCGCCAAGCGTACAGTTCCTTCGCCACCGTTTTTTCACGAGGAGACAGCGATTGGACACCGGGGAGACGCAACCAGCCCTCGCGATTCTTTTCCTGTTCGACCTCGTCGACCATGCGTTGAAACTCGGCCTCCGCCCACGGCAATCGGCCGCGATCTGCCAGCGATTGCCGTTGCCGGTCCCAGATCGCCAGCATGTGTTCGACATCTTCGAGCGCGTAGGCGATCTGTTGCGTCGTCAGCGGACGGCGACGCCAGTCCGTCCGCGTTTCCTTGCCGTGCGTCCGTTCTCCCAGCACTCGCAGCACGAGTGCGGTGTAATTCAACGGAAAGCTTCTTCCTCGCAGCCCCTCGGCCACCTGCACGTCCACCAATCGACCGGGACGCTGACCACCCAAATTCAAACAGTACCGGACCTCTTCGCGACCGCCATGCACGACGATTATGGTTTGATCGTCGCTCATGATCCGCCACCACGCGGACAGGTCGCGGACTTGGTACGGATCGACCGCGACCGCTTGCTGTCGAGTCGCAAATTGCAGCAGGCCCAACTCCGGCCGGTATGTGAATTCCGATACGAACTCGGTGTCGAACGCGACCTCGCCCGCTTCGCGAATGTGTTCGCAGAACGCGTCGAATTCCGCCTGATCCTCGATCAACCTATCGTGCATGGTCGTCTTGTCTTTCGTAGCTCGAAATTCATTCCGTGCTGCCCGTATCGGTTCGTCGAGTCGCCCTTCTCACCGAGGAACGGAATGAATCCCGTTCTACTTTACCTTCGATCCGCAGGCGGTTTCACGGTCGGGTCGCAGCAGCACGACACCCTGATCGTCCGACGCGGCGAGCAACATGCCGTTGCTCTCTTCGCCGCGAATCAGCGCCGGTTCAAGATTGTTGACGACGACAATTTGCCGTCCGACGAGGGCTGCCGATTCGTAGTGACCGCGGATTCCCGCCACGATCTGCTTCTCGACGTCACCCACTTTGATCTTGAGCAACAGTAATTTGTTCGCGTTCGGATGCTCGCGAGCCTCGAGGACATTCGCCACCCGCAGCTCAAGCTTGGCGAATGTGTCGTAGTTCACGAGCGCGGGTCCGGTCGGAGCCGGAGGTGGTGGTGTTGGTAACTCGGGCGAGTCTGTGGACATGGTGCGTGGAGATTCTCGATAGGATTGTCTGTGGTTAGCGGGGTCGGATGATATGCCGTCACCACGCGCCCCTCAACCCTGCACCTCACCTGCGACAGTTCGCCACGCCAGCAATCCGTCTCGTGTCGCCGCGACGTCGTGAACGCGCAAAATGTCCACGCCTTGCATGGCGAGCGCGATCGACACTCCGAGCGTGCCGGCATCGCGTTCGTCCAGCGGCCGATCAAGAATCTTTTTCAAGAATCGCTTCCGCGAGTGACCGATCAGGACCGGACGCCCCAGCCGACGGAAGTGGCCGACGTGCGTGAGGATTTCCAGATTGTGTTCGGCCGTCTTCCCGAAGCCAACTCCCGGATCGATCACGATCCGCTCGCGAGCGATTCCGGCTCGTTCGAGGATCTCCAGCCGCTGGGCCAGAAACGAGGAAATGTCAGCCACCACGTCGACATATTGCGGCTCGATCTGCATTGTCCGCGGGGTGCCCTGGATGTGCATGACGATCACCCCGATATCGCATCCCGCGCAGACCTCGATCATCGCCGGATCGAAAGTCAGCCCCGAAATGTCGTTCACGATGACCGCTCCGGCGGCAATCGCCTGCCGGGCAACTTCGGCTTTTGTCGTATCGACCGATATCGGCACGGTGGTCCTTGTCGCCAGACGTTCAATTACCGGGATGACACGTCGCAGTTCCTCATTTAGCGCCACCGGTTCAGAACCAGGCCGGGTGGATTCGCCGCCGACGTCGAGAATGTCCACTCCGTCCTCGACCATTTTCAGTCCATGCTCAACCGCTCGTTCCGGATTGGCTTTCAGGTCGTAGAACTGACCGCCATCGGAGAAACTGTCGGTAGTGACGTTTAGGATTCCCATGATCCACGGTCGGCGATCTATGCGATGATTCCGCGCCCGAAAGCACCAATCGAAAGCCGTGGCTGTGTTGGTCACAACTGGTCGCATGGTCGGGGAATTCATGACGTTTTTAGCGCCGACAAATTTTTCTCAGTCGTTTGACATCAACAAGTCGAATGCTATCTTAAGCCGTCCTTTCGGCAAACCCAGCTTGACCTGCCAAGCTAACGCAGCTCACTTGTCTTTGCAGGACAGGGTGACGATCAGGATGATTGCTGAGTAGGACGAGTGGCAGCCTGTGGAGAATCTGGCGACGTGTACTGCCACGAGAGGCCGGTTTCTCCTCAGGCTGGAAGTTACGTCAGTAAAGTATCAGGACCCAAGTTTTTCAAACCATTGAGGAGGATGAACCATGAGTCGTAAGCTGTTGGGATTGGTGGTCGCTCTGGCGGCCGTTGTCGCCCTGAACACGGGTGCGTACGCGAAGGATTGCTGCAAGCCAGCCAAGGTGAAGTGCTGCAAGCCGGCCAAGTGCTGCGATGCACCGAAGCCGACTTGCTGTGCTCCGGCCGCTCCGAAGTGCTGTGCTCCGGCCAAGCCGGCGTGCTGTGCTCCAGCCAAGCCCGCCTGCTGCACAGCCGCTCCGGCTTGCGCTGCTCCGGGCGGTGCTGCTCCGGCTGCTCACGACGCGCCCCCGGCTCCGGCCAAGGACGCTGCTCCGCCAGCTCCGGCTGCCGAAAAGAAGGCCTAATTTGAGACGTCTCGAATTGGCTTGCTGAACACAACAAACCCCGGTCTCCCAGAGGCCGGGGTTTGTTTTTTTTCTTAGCCATACTTGTTGAAGTCGGTGAGCCGCAAGGCGCTAGCCGCGGGTTGTATTCGTGTACCCGCGGCTAGCGCCTTGCGGCTCACGAATGTCATTTACACCAAGAAACTCTGGGAGCCGTTTTTCGTGAACTCGACCGCACGACAATTCGTCGTCTCCTTCAATTCGTCGAACTCCTTTGGATTCGCGATTCCCAGCTCAACTACGCACGAAAACCAGGAACCGGGCCGTCGCCGTTGCGGAGCGGGAACTTGTTCAACTCGCGAGCACGGGTGAAATGGGCTTCGAGATCGTGGCGAATCTCGGCCAGCGCCGCATCGTCCAGCTTTGGGTGCGGGTACTGCCGCTTGACGAGTTCCAGGATCAAGTCAATCTGCGACGACGACTTGTCTTTCTTCTCGTCGGCCGACGCCGTTTGCTGCGGATCATTCAGCGTGGCGACAGCGGCCGGGAATGCGGTCGCAGCGGCCGCCATCGACAGGGCGAAGTTACGGCGGTTGACGTGTTCATGCATGGCAGGTTCTCCAACGCGATTGGGAATTGCGAACATTAACCCGAATCGTTAGCGAGGGAGTCCAGCCAGACTTCCTCGCTGACGCTTCGGGTTAGTAATGCTAACCGCCCTGCTCGGCGATCTTCAGATAGACCGACCGGGCGGATTCCAATTGGTTTTGAATGTGACGGCGGAGTTCGTCATTGGGCACGCGATCGCGAACGCGCAGCGCGACCGAGAGGCGTTCGATCCATTTCAAAAAGTACTCGGCATCGCCCCGCGATCCGGCGGGAGTCCCGCGGACTTCGACGTAGATCGGGCTGGTGTGTGCGTCGAGTGAGCCGGCCGGATGATCCGGATGCCCCGGTCCGGTCGCGCGGAATGAAAGCCAACCGCTGCGATCCAGTTTCACGCGTTGGTCGAAGACGCCTTCGCGTTTGTCGGGTGCCAGCGTGGCTGTGGCGATGACCTGGCCGTTCTGGACGAGTTGCACCTTGTCGAGCGGAAACTGTGACGTCGCCCTGGCTTTCACCGGGAGTTCTGTGGGCGCATCGAGATGGATCGTGTCACCGATGACGTGATTGCCAATGGTGAATTCCAGCATCGGCCCGTTCGTGACAAACGTTCGACCAGCTCGCAAGCCATCGATCCACGCCGGGTAATTGAGCGGACCTTCGATCTTCACATAAACTCGGTCGGAGCCGGGAAGGCGGCTTGAGATGCGGTTGAGAAAGCAGTCGGTCCCCGCCGACGCCGTCAGACGAAAGCCGCAGTTGAGCATTCGATACCACAGCGGCACGGTCCCGGCGTAGCTGTTGTTGATGTCCAACGAGTCGATCTTTCCCAACGCCACATCAATCGGGATGCCCTTCCCGGTGTAGGGATTTTGGTACGGGTCGTCGGGATTCTGCGCGACGTGAGTGTAGTTGACGAGTCCCTTCTGCCAGTGCGTGCGGTCGGCGATGTCGCTGTTGGTCGGGACGTCCCACGGGTTGGTCGTGTCCTTGAACCCGGTCATGATCGGTTCGACGACCTGTTTGAGATTGACCAGCGTCATGTGTCCCCAGATCGTGCTGCGGAATTCCTGGTTCCAGTACAGGATTGTCTCCGCCGTGGAGATGGGATCGACACCGCCACGGAAGAACTCGCGGTCAAATATCCCGTCGGTATCCGAGTTGGCGACCATGAAGTTCGACACGTTCAAGTCTTCTCCCGCAGACTGAGCCAACATCGTCTCCGGCGTGTTGTACCACTGACCGTAGCCATAGTTGGCGTGGATGTGATTCTCGCCGGAGTACCAACCGCGGTCGGCCGCGTGTGTCCAGCGTTCGAGATCGACCGTCAGTTCGGTTGGCTTGCCAGCGGCCACTTCGATATCGTTCGACGCGACTTTGTATTCGGGACCGCGGTACGCTCGCACGCGATAGTTTCCAGCCGGCAGGTTCCATTCGGCCGCGTGCCCGCAGTAGAAATGCCCGACATCTCGCTGCACGCGATGTACCGCACCCGGTGGGGCGACATACTTGCCGTCCTGCTGTTCGACGGACACTCGGGCGATGACGGGGGAACCGCTTTGTTTGTCGCGAGTGGTCAGTCGCAGACTTCCGGTGGCGTGGCGGAAGTCCAACCGATCGACGGCAATGGTTCGTTCCTCCGCAGTGGTCAGATCGCGAACCATCAGCGACGTGGTGTGCTCGCGGTTGTCGGTGTAAACCAACCAGCGTCCGTCGCGGGAGACGCTCGGCCGGTCTTCGTCTGCCTGACCGAACGTGAGTTTCCGCATGTTGCGCAGTGGTTCGCGAAGCGGCACCTGCCACAGATCGTTATGCACACCGCCCAGGTCGCTGGCCACCACGAGCGACTGACCGTCGGCAGACCAGCACACGTCGTGAACGCGCGAGGGGAACCGGACGATTTTCTCCGGTTCGCCGCCGTCGATTGAAAGTTTCCAGAGGTCCGCTTGCGGGCCGTCGTTGCCTCCTTGCTGACCGGCAACATCCATCGACGCAGAATAGGCCAGCCATTTTCCGTCGGCTGACACTGCGTAGCGACTCCATTGCGGAGGCGTGATCAGCGTTTTCGTGTCGCCGGTTTGAAGATCGACCCACCCTAAACCGAGATGCTGCCCGTCGACGCGGAGCACGCCGAGGATTCGGCGACCGTCGGGCAGGAATTCGATCTTCTGGTGGACGCCCGCCCCCAGCACATCGATGCGTTTCGGCAATGTGATCGGTGCTCTGCTAGTGGCGTCGATGAGCCGGAGTTCACCGCTCCCCATCGACGGCGTGTTGACGTAGGCGATGCGTTTGCTATCCGGAGACCAGACCGGTTCGACGTCGAAGCCGCGCCCGTCTGTCAACCGCGTCATCGTCCCGCCGACTCGTGGCAGGGTCCAGATCGCACCCTGATATGACACCGCGATGCGTTCGCCATCGAGAGAGATTCGCGGTTGGATGGCTCCAAGATTTGTTTGCTGTGGCGGCGCGATCTCGCCGGGTGCTCGTGCCTTCCCTCCGAATTGCGAAGCCCACGCGACCCATGCCAGACAACTCAACGTCAACCCGGTCAGTAGCACGCGCTTCATGATCGACCTCCGTCAGGCCAGTTCGGCAGAGATGTTCGGCGGTTGCTTCAACGTCTGGAAGATGACGCAGTACCGCTCGGCCAGCTTGAGCAGCGTGGCTTTTTGCTCGGCGGTCGCGTCGGTGTCGAGTTCAAAACGCAGCCGGATGTTCTGAAAACCCACGGGCGTTTCCTTACTCGTCCCCAACGTGCCGCGAAAGTCGAGGTCTCCCTCGGCGATCACGCGCCCGCCGCGCAGCGGAATGCCCATCGCCGTGGCCACCGCGTTCAACGTGACGCCCGCACAGGCGGCCAGCGATTCCAAAAGCATGTCTCCCGAGCAGGCCCATGTCCCATCGCCACCGGCCAGCGGATGCAGCCCCGCCGCGATCGTGTGCCCTTGGGATTCGATCCGACAGGCGACCTGCTCGGTGTCCAATGTGCCGGTCACTCGCAGCGTGGCTTGGGCCGACGCGGGATTGTCTTTGAACTGAGCTTTGTATGGAGCCTGTTTGGCACGAAGTTCGTCGCTGGTCATCTAAATTCCTTGGAGACACCGTGAAGAAATTGGGAATTGGCACGTAGCCGTACTCGCCAGAGCATGTTGATTTAATGTGGTCCCGACACTCCGTGGCGGGACATGTTGTGGCCGCCCTGCGGAGCGGCCACAACGTGCGGTGTCACGGAGTGCCACCGCCACATTAATTCAACAAGCTCGCCAGAGTGCGGGTGTCCCGCGTTCTGGCGAAACGCGACTACCCGTCATCTCAGGTTTGATCGGGTGTCAGTCAGTGTACGCGACTCAACTCGAAATTTCCCGCCAGCGGTCTGGTGAACTCCGGATGGGCGACGGTTGGGGCCGTGACATCCATTTCCAGGGCGTTATCATGCCGTGACCAAGGGGCCAACCGGCCGTGTTGGCCAATGAATGGCGATGGCACTGAGC
>JACRIH010000461.1 GCA_016235885.1 Planctomycetales bacterium
ACGCCGGCTTGATCCAATCGTCGGAGTTCGGTTTCTCGATGCTGAACCGCCACGCGAGGCCGCTCTCGATCGACGCGGGCACGATCGTCACCACGCGCGGCGGCGGGCCGTACAGCCGCTTGTTCGCGGCGGCGACGACTTGCGGGTCGATCTTGATCACGGCCCGGTCGTACGTCAGCAGACCGTTGACTTCAACTTCGACATCGGTCGTCTGCGTGTACACGGCCGCTGACAGACCGGGATTGGCGATCAGCGGGTGCAGGTTGGTGAGCAGGCCGCGATACGCGGTCGTCAGGCCGGCGGCATTCGTGAACGATTTGTAGCCCCAGTTCTTTTCGTCCTGCCAGGTGTGCCCCTTCAATGGCAGGCCGAGGCCCCCGAACTCACCGAGCACGGCCGCTCGGTCGCTGGTCGGTTTCGGAGCGAACGGCCCGGGATAGCGATGCATGTCGATCACGTCGCCGACCGGGAAGTCGTTGCCCCCCGACGCGCAGTTCACCAGCCGAGTTGGATCGTACTCCTTGGTCCACTTCGTCACTGCGACGGTGTTGGCTTGTCCCCAGCCTTCGTTGAACGGCACCCACATCACGATGCAGGGATGATTTCGGAGCGCGTCGATGATTGCTTTCCACTCGCGGTTGTAGTTGTCGGACGACTCCGACGAGCGAGTCGCTTCTTGGTTGTCGAACTTCCCGAACGGATCCCACTGCGCGTGCCTGTCGCCGCTGGGCATGTCCTGCCACACGAGCATCCCCAGCTTGTCGCAGTGGTAGTACCAGCGATCCGGCTCGACCTTCACATGCTTGCGAATCATGTTGAAGCCGAGTTTCTTGGTCATCTCGATGTCGTACTTCAGAGCCTCATCGGTCGGAGCCGTGTACAGCCCATCCGGCCAAAACCCTTGATCGAGCGGCCCGTATTGAAACAGCGGCTGGTTGTTGAGCATCAGCCGCTGGACGCCGTGCTCGTCCTTTCCAATCGAGATCTTTCGCATGGCGAAGTAGCCGGTGACTTTGTCGATCAACGTAACGCCTTCGTGGAGCGAAACCTCATACTCGATCAAGTTGGGTTCTTCGGGAGTCCACAAGTAACGGCGAATATCAACAAGCCCCGCCGGACGTACCAAGCCGGATTCAAATTTGATTTTCCACGGCTTCGATAGGTCGTATCCCCCTGTGCCGAGTTCCGCCTTGCCGTTTTCCGTCCAGCGGACTTTGATACTCACTGACGGTTTCATCGACCTGTTTGCATTCGTGACTTTGAAATCGAAGGTCACACATTCTTGATCCAGGTCGGGAGTGATCTTGATCGAGTCGATGCTCGTCTTCGGCACCGGCTCCAGCCACACGGTTTGCCAAATGCCCGTCGTCGGCGTGTACCAGATGCCGTGCGGTTTGCGGATTTGTTTGCCGCGCGGCTGGAACGAGCCGTCGGTCGGATCGCTGACGGCGACGACGAGTTCGTTTTCGGCGTCGGTGGCCGCAGTCCCTCGCTCGCGCTTCGGGTTAGTGTTGGCGGGCTTCAGCGCGTCGGTGATGTCGAACGAGAATGGGTCGTAGCCACCACGATGCTCGCCGACTTTCTGACCGTTGACCGAGACGACCGTCTCCCAATCACTGGCTCCGAAGTGCAACAGCAGCCGGCCGGCCTTCGGCATCTCCGGCGTCGCGAACGCGCGGCGATACCACAGCTTGCCGTTGTCCGGCACGCGCTTCATCACGCCCGACAACGCCGACTCGACCGGAAACGGCACGAGGATTTTTCCGTCCCAGTGGTCGGGTTGAGCGAGACTCGAACCGGGGCTAGCGCCCTGCGGTTGATTGGAGTTCGCGACGATCGCGTAATCCCACAGGCCATTCAGATTGACCCACTTCTCACGCACCATCTGCGGCCGAGGATATTCCGGATGCACCTTCTCCGGCGAAACATCCTTCGCCCACCGCGTCATGAGCGGCCCCTTGCCCGGTTGCCATTCGACAGCGAAGAGCGGAGCGGTTGCGAGCAGTAAAGGGAACAGAATCGCCGAACGTGGGACTGATGGCATGGTCGCGAATCTCGAATGGGACGTGATGGCCAGGATGGCAAGCAACAGAAGTGTTTCCAACGCGACGGCAGATTTCAACCGTCACGCGAAACGAGTTGGATCAGAGTGGCTTCGGCCGCTGATCGCGAGGTGAAATTCGGTGCGATGACGAGCACGGTTTGCTTGCGTGCGACGTGGCCTCCGATTCCCACGGGAGATGTCCACAGCAAACGCACGTCCTCTGGCAACGAGTCGCGGGCCGCAGCGATCCAATCGCAGGCCGTGGCCGAATTGCGGACGTTCCAGGTCAAATGGAGCCACGAACCGAATTCGTTCAGTTTCAGAAACCGTCGCCAACCGAGCGCCAGGCGGCCCATCGTGTAGCGCGCGTTCACGTCTTGAATCGGTCGCAGCCGCGTTTGGCCGGCGTCGTCCCGGAAGAGCATTGCGTCAATCCCCAGCGGACCGAAGTAGCCGCGCCGCTGGACTTCGCGGGCGACACGAGAAGTCACGTCGACTGCGTCTGACCAGGTCGCATCCGCAC
>JACRIH010000457.1 GCA_016235885.1 Planctomycetales bacterium
CGCAGCTCAGCGACCTGTACCTGCCGGTCCACATCGACCGCGACCTGTTCGGCCAGGCGACAATCAACCTGCTGTCGAATGCGATCAAATACACGCCCGAAGGGGGCGAAGTCCGCCTTCGCAGCCGCAACGTGGATGGCGAAGCCGTGATGGAAGTTCGCGACACCGGGATGGGCATCCCAGCGGACGACCTTAGCAGGATCTTCGAACGGTTCTACCGCGTGGCGCAGAACAACAAAGCGGCCGCCGGCACGGGACTGGGTCTGGCGCTGGTGCATTACATCGTCACACAGGTCCACAGCGGAAAAATCAGCGTCGAGTCGCAGGTGAACGAAGGGAGTTGCTTCACTGTATCCATTCCTCTGGGACACCGGCATTCGCACCGGAGGAAATCAGCGGAATCCAATTTGTGTACGGTTTGAACCATGAGACATGAACCATGAGCCATCGAATCCTAGTCTGTGACGACGAGAGCCACATCACCCTGGCCGTGAGCATGAAATTGACTCGCGCCGGGTTTCAGGTCACGACGGCCAGCGACGGGCAGGCAGCGTGGGAAATCATTCAGCGCGATCCGCCCGATCTGCTGCTGACCGATTGCCAGATGCCGCGACTGGACGGCATCGGCCTGTGCCGCCTCATCCGTCAGCACGAGACGACCCGGCACCTGCCGATTCTGATGCTGACCGCCAAGGGATACGAGTTGGACGCGGAGATGATTCACGGCAAGTTGGGGATCGCAGAATTGATCGTCAAGCCGTTCAGTCCGCGCGAGTTGTTGCAGACAGTCGAAAACACACTGGCGGGGCAGGCGGTATCAGCTTAGTCAGGAATCAGTCGGTTGGACATTCAATCCGACTGTGGAACACGGACGAATCAACAATTCGTCCCACGGAAGAAACACCATGTGGAAGCTCGTTTCCAGAATCAATCCGTGGATGTACGGCGGGCTGCTCCTCGGCTCGGGGCCGGTCACCTGGCACGTAAGCCGCGAATACGGCTGGCCCGCGGCGTGGAGTTCGTTGCTGGTCATTGTGCTGCTGACGACGCTGAACGCACTCCGCGGTCCGCTGTCGGCCATTGGTTTCGCCGCCGCCGTGGGAGCCATCACGGCCTCCGGAGCGGTGGCGGTGGCGCAACCGGTCGTCAGCGGAACATGGACTGTCGTGCTCTCCGTGGCCACCTTTCTGACCGTCGTGGGATTGAGTTTTTTTATCCATGCCCGCAAGGTCGAAGCCGAATTCGAAGTCGCCGAGTTGCAGGACAAGCTGACTGACCGCTTGAGGGCGCTGTACGAACTGCAGCGCCAGGCGACCGAGGTGGTCAGTTCGATCAACTCGGGCAGTGCGACATTGTTGAACGATTCGGATCGAATGAATCGCACCAGCGGCGGCAGTTCGTCTTCTGGCGAAATGATCAATTACCCCATGCTGCTGCTCAGCCTGCAAGACATGGCTCGGAGCATCGCCAGCAACCTGGACATGGACTCGCTGGTCGAGACCGTTGTCCGCACGGCTGCCAACCTGCTCAAGTGTACCGACTGCCAGGTGTACGTCTGGAATGCGGCCACTCGAACGCTGACTCCGGCGTCGGTGACGGCAGCACCCGATGCGCCGACCAAGCATGTCGCACGTCCCGATCACGGCGTCACACAGTGGGTCATCGCCAATCGGCAGATCATCACACGAGAGGACTTGGAGAAGGACTACGCGCTGCGCGCTTTGCTGGATGACGAACCAAATCCGCCCGACGCCCTGATCCCGCTCGCCGTCGGTGGAGAACTGCTCGGCCTGGTCGTCCTGCACGGAATGCCCGCAAATTCGCAGCAAGTGGCGAGACTGTTGCCGATCTTCGCCACAGTATGCGCCCTGGGTGTCAAGAACGCGCAGCTCTTCCAACGCATCGAGGAGATGGCGCGCCGCGACGGACTGACGGGACTCTGGAACCGGGCCACGTTCAACGAATCTCTCGACCGGCTGACGCAACAGGCTCGCGACCAGCAGCATCCGCTGTGCGTCGTGATGAGCGATGTCGATCACTTCAAAAAATTCAACGATTCCTTCGGCCACCAGGCGGGCGACCACGTGCTGCGCGAGGTCGCGCGGCTGTGGAAAGCCGCCCTGCCTGACTCAACCGTCGTGGCGCGGTACGGTGGCGAAGAATTCATCGCGATCCTCCCGAACACCAACGTCGCCCGCGCTCGGGAACTCGCCGAGTCGCTGCGTGAGGAACTGCAAGCCTACCCGCTCGACTTCGATGGTCAGGAACTGCATGTCACCGCGAGCTTCGGAATCGCCGAATTGAACCGACCGGCGGCGGACGCGACCGAATTGGTGCGCCTCGCCGACGAAGCCATGTACGCCGCGAAAAAGTCCGGCCGCAACCGTGTGTGTGCCCACGGCTCGAACGGCACGCTGATCACGGCTCAAACATGACAACTCGACCAATCGAAAAACAACGCTGGTACTGACAGGATCACTTGGTTCGTTTTCTTCGGTTCTTTTCTTCGCTTCACTCCCCATGCAACTGACAACGGAAACCTTCGGACGCACGCTCGTCGTCCACACACCGGAGGAATTGACGGCCGAGTCGATTTCCGTCTTCCAACAGAGCGTGGAAGACGCACTCGATTCGGGTAACCTGCAGATGGTGTTCGAATTCGAACGCACCGACCTCGTGGACAGCGAGGGGCTGACCATGCTGCTCGATGTGCGCGACAAGTTGCGCGAACAGGGAGGCGATCTCAAACTCTGCGGGCTGATCGATCACAGTCGAAAGATTTTCGAGGTCACGCGGCTGGACCGGCAGTTTGACGTCTTCGACTCCGTAATCGATGCAGTCGGGAGCTTTCAGTAGCTCGGACAGTCTGAGGGTCGGGGTAACGGTTTTCAGTTTTCGCGGACGGAAGACTTTCGTGTTCTGTAGAGGAGAAAAAGTCAGAGCTACAGGGTCAGAAGTCAGGCAGGACGCGCAAGCGAACCGCTGACCGCTGACCGCTGACCGCTGACCGCTGACATGGCCAGTTCACTACTCGAACCGAAACTTCGCCTCGGGGCGCTCCTGGTCTCCCGCGGATACCTCGACATCGAAGCGCTCGAACGGGCGCTCGAGGAGCAGGAGGAATCGCGCGGTCAAAAACTACTCGGCGAAGTCCTGGTCGATCGCGGCTTTTGCAGCGAAGAACACGTGCTGGAATGCCTGTCGGTCGAATTCGGCATCCCGTACGTCAAGCTGGACAACAAACTGTTCGATCCGCGGACGTTCGGCCTCATCTCCCGCGAGTTCATCGAAAAGCACACGGTTCTGCCGCTGTTCAAGGTCCGCGACACGCTCACGGTCGCCGTCTCCGAACCGACGAACGTCTTTTTGATGGACCAGCTTCGCGATCTGGCGAAGTGCCACATTCAGATCGCCCTGGCCAGTGCGAAAGACATCCGGCGGATGGTGCAGACGTATCTGCCCAACACGCGCACGTTTGTCATCGACGACATCATCGACGATGCCAGTGACGATGCGGTCGAATTGATTCAGCGCCAGGTCGCGGACATCGGTGCGGACGCGGATGTCGCGGGCCAGAGTCCCGTCATCCGGCTCGTCAACTTCATCGTCTACCAGGCGGTGAAGGAAGGGGCGAGCGACATTCACATCGAACCGAACGAACGACAACTGCGCGTACGCTACCGCGTGGATGGCTCGCTGTACCAGAGCCTGGAGCCGCCCGTCATGCTCGCACCGGCGGTGGCGTCGCGCATCAAGATCATGGCCAACATGGATATCAGCGAGCGGCGGTTGCCGCAAGACGGTCGTGTCCACGCGCTGATGGAAGGGCGGCCAATCGACCTGCGAGTCAGCACCCTGCCCGGCACGCACGGCGAAAAGGTCGTCATCCGCATCCTCGACAACCGGAACATCAACACCTCGCTCGAACAGCTCGGGTTCAGCACCGACCTGCTGGACCAGTTCAAGCAGCAGGTGGAAAAGCCAAACGGGATTTCGCTGGTCACCGGGCCGACCGGCAGCGGAAAAAGCACCACTTTGTACGCCGCGCTCAACGCCATCAATTCGGTCGATGTCAACGTGTGTACGGTCGAAGACCCCGTCGAATTTCAATTGACGGCGATCAATCAGTTTCAGGTGCAGGACAAAATCGGATTGACCTTCGCCTCCATTTTGCGAAGCCTGCTCCGTCAGGACCCCGACGTGATCATGGTCGGCGAAATCCGCGATGCTGAAACGGCGCGCGTGGCGATTCAAGCGGCCCTCACCGGTCACCTCGTGTTCAGCACGCTGCACACGAACGACGCCTGCAGCGCGGTCACACGGCTGATCAACATGGGGGTCGAGGGATATTTGATCGCCGCGTCGCTCAACAGCGTCCTGGCCCAGCGCCTGTGCCGGCGCGTCTGCTCGAAGTGCAAACGCAAATACGATCCACCGCGCATCATGCACGCGGCGTGCGAACGGGTCGGCTTGCAGGTGGATGAGTTTTTCCACGGAGTCGGCTGCAAGCACTGCCGCAAGAGCGGGTTTTCCGGCCGAATCTCCATTCACGAGTTGCTGATCGTGGACGATGGGCTGAAAGAACTGATCGCCGACAACCCGCCGTTGTCGACAATTCGTTCTCACGCACAGAAACAAGGAATGCTCACCCTGCGACACGACGGTCTCCGCAAGGTGAAGGAAGGACTGACGACCGTCGAAGAAGTGCTGCGAGTCAGCGATGAGAGCTGGATTCCGAAGCACGCAAAAAAGAGTGATGAGTGATGAGTGATGAGTACTGAGTACTGAGTACTGAGTGCCAAACAGTGCAAGCGATGCGTCAATGCTCATCATTCTTTACTCATTACTCATCACTCTTCAGTTTCTTGTGGGCCTGGGACTACCGATCATGGAAATGAACGATCTGCTCCACGCCGCCGTCGACAGCGGGGCTTCGGACCTGCTGTTGGCGAACGGTGCCCCGCCGATGCTGCGCATCCGCGGCAAGCTGCGCCGCACAGAATTGGAACCGCTCACACCACGCGGACTGGAGCAACTCTGCCAGCAAGTGCTCACGGCCGAGCATTGGAAGGAACTGGAAGGGCATTCCGACGTGGACTTCTCGATCACTGTGCCGCGGCTCGGCCGATTTCGATTCAACGTCCACCGCCAGCGCGGTTCACTCGCGGCCGCGATCCGTCACATTCCGAACAGTGTCCCCGACATCGCGCAGCTCAATCTGCCTCCCGCCACCGAGGACCTCACAAAACTCAGTCAGGGGCTGGTCCTCGTGACGGGCCAAACCGGGAGCGGCAAGACCACCACGCTCGGAGCCATGATCGAACGGATCAACCAACGCGATGCCAAGCACATCATCACACTGGAAGACCCGATCGAATTTCAGTTCGCACACGGCCGGTCGCTCGTCGAGCAGCGCGAGATTGGGACGGATTGCCCGAGCTTCGCGTCCGGATTGCGACACGTCTTGCGGCAGGACCCCGATGTCATTCTGGTCGGCGAGATTCGCGATCTCGAAACCATCCGCACCGCGTTGCAGGCGGCCGAGACCGGTCACCTCGTGCTGGCCACGCTGCACTCGAGCACGGCCGCCAGCACGGTCGATCGCATCATCGAAGTCTTTCCGCCGGAGGAACAATCGCAAACCCGCGTCCATCTGGCGGAATCGCTGAAAGCCGTGATCACCCAGCGATTGGTGAAATCTCTCGACGGCCGCCGCCGTGTTGCCGCCTGCGAGGTCATGCTGGTCAGCACTCCGATCCAGACGAGCATTCGCGAAGGGACGACACATCTCATCCCCAGCATGATTTCGACCAGTTCGAAACGCGGAATGCAGACGATGGAACAGGCTCTGAAACAACTCGTCCTCAACGGCCAGATCGACCAGGCGACCGCCGACTCCGAACTGAACGAAATCTCACTCGGGGGAGCGATTGCGTAGAGTGTCACTCGTCATTCGTCCGTAGTTACTTGCTTTGCGAAGAGTGCGACATCATCGACGACTGACGAATGACTAATGACCACTGACAACGGACCACTCCCATGCGATTCACCTACCAAGTTCGAGACGGCGCTGGCAAGATCAAGGAAGGCGAACTCAACGCCGCCTCCGTCGCCGAAGCGACCAAGCAACTGCGTCAGGACGGGGTCTACATCCTCGCACTGACCGAAGCGGCAGGCCGCTCGGCAGCCGGCGGCGGGGGGCTGGCATTATTCCAGCGTCGCGTGTCGCGGGCCGACATCATCTATCTGACCAATCAGCTTTCGATCATGGTCGACGCCGGCGTGCCACTGTCCGCCGCATTGGATGGCATTGCCAAGCAGGCGGAAAACCCGACGTTGCAGCGGGTGATGCAAACCATCCAGCGCGACGTCGAAGGGGGCGACGACCTGTCCGCCGCGCTGGCCAAACATCCCAAGTTGTTCGACACGATGTACGTCAACCTCGTCAAAGCCAGCGAAGCCAGCGGTCTACTGGCTCAAATGCTGGAACGGATCGCGTCGCAAAGCCGCAAGGAATTGGAGACGATTCAAAAGGTGCGCGGTGCCCTGATGTACCCCGGAGCCATGTTCGTCATGTGCGTCGGTGTCTGCACGTTTCTGCTGACGTACGTGTTTCCCAAACTGACCCCGATGTTCGCGACTCGCAAGTTGTCCCTCCCAGGACCGACAAAGGTGATGATGTTTGTGTCCGGAGTCCTCACGGAGCAGTGGTATTGGATTGTCGCGGCCATCGTCGTGATTGTGGGGACGATCATGTACCTCCGGTCGCAGCGCTGGGGTCGCATGGGTTTCGACTGGCTGTGGCTGCATCTGCCGGTCTTCGGACCGTTGATGACCAAGGTGGCTCTCAGCCGCAGCATGCGCACGCTGGCCACCACGATCAACGCCGGCGTGCCGATGCTCGATGCGTTGCAACTCAGCGGTGGTACCGCCAACAATTTGTTGTACGAAGAATCATGGAAAGACGTCGCCAATAAAGTTGAAGCGGGCCGACAGATCCATGAAGTGCTCGAAGGGAACAAGCTGTTCCCAGCCACCGTGGTGCAGATGATTTCCTCCGGCGAGAAGACCGGAAAGCTGGGGATGGTCCTGAACAAAGTCAGCGACTATTTCGAGCGCGAAGTCGAAACGTCGATCAAGACGGCCACGAGCATGATCGAACCGATGATGGTCGCCGTCATGGGTGGCGTCATCGGCACGATCGCTTTGGCCATGCTGCTGCCCATCTTCAAGCTGAGCACGGGCAAGTGATCGCAGATCGAACGCACGACAGCGTTTTGTAGTCCAGGCCCTTGTGGCCTGGATGAATTACTCAAACAGACTCAAACAGACGAATCAACCGAGCCACAAGGGCTCGGGCTACTGGGCACGGGCAATTGATCGCACGTCAGCCGCCGCACCGCGTCATTTCGTCCCGACGCAATACAGTTGACGATTCGATCGCAGCAGAAGCTGGCCCTTGCCAATCGCCGGGCTGGCGTTGAAGTCAGTGTCGTCGGAACCGAACTTGTTCTGCGCGATTTGTTCGAGCTTTTTGCCGGTGCCGAGGACGAAGGTACCCCGACGGCGCGTCACCGCGAAGATTTTCCCATCGGCGGCAACCACCGAAGCGTAGACACCGCCGGCATCGGGAAGACGTTCGCGATAGATCTCGTCCCCCGTCTTTGCGTCGTAGCAGTACGCGACGCCGCGATCATCGACCCAGCACAGGTGATTGCCCACCAGCACCGGCGACGGCACGTACGCGCCGACATTTTTCTGCCACACGACATGCGATTTGGTCACGTCATCTCGTCCACCAGCGCGAATGGCGATGGCTCCGGAACCACCCGGTCCTCCCGCGATCGCGTACACAACGCCGTCCCGCGTCACAGCGCTGGAGCTGGCCCCCTGGCGTGCTTCGCAGAACCACAACAGGCCGCCATCGGACGGATCGAGTCCCCACACTTCGCCGGGAACGATCACCACCAACTCCTGTTTTCCTCCGACATCCACCACGATCGGCGTGGACCAAGAACCCTTGTACCCCTTCGCCGACGCTCGCCAGACTTCCTTGCCGGTCACTTTGTCGAGCGCGATGATCGCTTCGCTTTCCGCGTCGGCGTTCAAAATGACCAGATTCTTATGCAGCACAACGCTCGTGCCCGAACCCCAGTTGTTCATCGCCGAACCAGAACCGACATCCGCCTGCCATTGCAGTTTGCCTTTGAGATCGAACGCATGCACACCCGACTTCCCGCAGAAGACGTAGACACGTTCGCTATCCGATGCGGGCGTGCTACTGGCGTAGCCATGCTCGGCGATCATGCCTCCGTAGCGCTCCTCCGGCAGCTTCGCTTTCATCGACTTCTGCCATTCGATCTTGCCGTCGCGAGCGTTGACACAGACCAGATTTCGTTCGAGCTTGGCTTGGTCACCCGCTTCGGATTTACTCACGCCGTAGCCCGAGTAGCAGGTCACGAAGATGCGGTCGCCGACCGTGATCGGGCTGGAGCTTCCGGAACCGGGGAGTTCGAGCTTCCACAACAAATTTTCTGAATCGCTCCAGCGGTCGGGCAAGCCACGCTCATCGCTGACACCCGATCCGTTCGGCCCGCGAAAGCGTGACCAATCCGCGGCATCGCTCGTCGCCCAAGCTCCCACGAACATCACACCAAAGCAAACCGATGCGAGCCGTCGATTCATCATGCGTCTCCTGAAACAGACTGTTTTGAACAGAAGGGAACAAAGGTCACGAAGCGGTTGCTGTCGTGGTCTGGTCTGCAAATCAAAAGCCCGGCTTCGTGGTGAAGCCGGGCTTTGATTGGCTTCGATTCGGGACACCGCTCGATGTCACCGAAAGATGACGATCCTTACTCCGCCTTCTTTGTGGCTGGTCGCTTTCGTTCACCGCCACCCTGACCACCTCCCTGTCCACCGCCGCCGAATCCGCGTGGCTGCGGGAAGTCAAACTTCGTACCAAGCATCTTCTCCCAGCTTCCCTTCTGATCCGCGGTCAGCACGGCGACCATGTCGGCGGTCCGCTTGTCTCGCGCTTCCTGCATTTTGGTGAATTGCGCACGGCGTTCCTCTTCGGACAACTGACCGAAGTTTCCGCCGCCACGCTGGGCAGTTCGACCTTCCTCTTGGATCTTCGTCAACTTCTCTCGCTGTTCCTTGCTGAGCTTCAACTTGTCCGCGACCTCGGCCCTGGCAATCGCACTGACCCCTTCGCGTTGCAGTTGGAGTTGCCCGAAGCGGTCGAGTTGTTTGGCGTCGAGGATCTTTCCGATCGACTCGGTCGCCTTCTTCCCCAACTCCTCAGCCTTCTTCCGGAACTCGGCCAACTTCTTTTCACGTTCGTCTTCTTTCAACGACTGAAAATCTTGGAAGTTGAATCCGCTCCGGCCCTGTTCGCGAAGATCATTCAACACCGCTTCGAGCTTGCCCTTTTGCTCGTCGCTGATGCTCAATTCCTTCTGCACCTCGGCAATGCCCAGCAACTGCGGGCCAGCTTGCGGACCGCCGAATCCACCGCCACCGAATCCGCCGCCAAATCCAGCGCCTCCGCCACCTTGAGGCCGTCGCCCCTGTTTCTGATCGGGCTTCTGATCCTGAGCCACCGCCGCCGAGGCCAGACAGGCCAGCAGCAGGCATCCGGTCACCATCGTCTTAAACCGCACCATGACACGCCTCCTTTGTAGATTCTGGAGATGAAGTGATGGGGTCGAACCCCGAAATAGTAGACACGATCTCCCGCGGAATTGCCACGTGACCGCTCAGATGATCAGTCTCCGACCATGCTCCGAAACGTCTACCACTCGCATTCAGATTGGGCCAACCGCATCGCATGGAGTCATAGTGCTGCAACTCGCCTGTTGGTTACAGCATCCATGGGATTTCTCACGCCAGTACCTTCGCAATCACGCGTCGATTCCCCTCGACGCCCGTGAGCCGCTGGTCCAGACCTTGGTAGAAATACGACAGCCGTTCGTGGTCGAGGCCCAGCAGGTGCAGAATCGTGGCGTGCAGATCGGACACGTGGCAGCGGTCTTCGACGGCGCGGAAGCCGAGTTCGTCGGTGGAGCCAATCGCCTGGCCACCCTGCACGCCGCCGCCGGCCAGCCACATCGAGAAGCCGTGCCAGTCGTGATCGCGACCCGGCTTGCCAACTCCTTCGCTCGTCGGCGTTCTGCCAAATTCGCCGCCCCAGATCAACAGCGTGTCATCCCACAGGCCAGTCCGTTTGAGGTCGGTGATGAGCGCGGCGATCGGCTGATCGGTTTCGCCCGCGTGCAGCGTGTGGTTGGTGATGCAGTCGGTGTGGCCGTCCCACGTGTCTTCGATATGCCCGCCTCCCGAGTAAAGCTGGATGAAGCGGACTCCGCGTTCGAGCAGCCGCCGGGTGATCAGGCACTTCCGTCCGAAGTCGGATGTGATCTTCTGATCGAGGCCGTACATCTGCCGTGTGGCCTCGGGTTCGAGGTCCACGTTGACGACTTCGGCGGCCGTGGTCTGCATCTGGTACGCGAGTTCGTACGTGAGGATTCGCGCCGCGAGTTCCGATTCGCCCGGCCGCAGCTTTTCGTGTTCGCGGTTGAGTCGTTGCAGCAGGTCGAGCGAACTTCGCTGCGTGCGCGGACTGACACCGTCAGGTGTGGCGAGATCCAACAGCGGCGAACCGACGCTGCGGAACAGCGTCCCCTGATAAGCGGCCGGCATGTAACCGGACGTCCAGTTGGACGAACTGCTGATCGGTCCGCCACGCGGGTCGGTCATCACCACGAAGCTCGGCAGGTTGTCGCACATCGACCCGAGACCGTAGCTCAGCCACGAACCGAGAGCCGGCTTGCCGATGAAGATGCTGCCGGTGTTCATCTGTAAGCAGCCCGAAGCGTGCGCCGCCGTGTCGGCGTGCATCGAGCGGATCACGCACAAATCGTCCGCGTGCTGCGCCGTGTGCGGGTACAGGCTGCTGATTTCCAATCCGCTCTGCCCGTGCTTGCGAAACGGAAACGGCGACTGCATCAGATGCCCCACCGGCCGCCCGTTCGATCCCAACGGCAACCCGGCAGGCGGCTGATACGCCGTGCCGTGGAACTTGGTCAGCTCGGGCTTGGGGTCAAACGTATCGACCTGACTCGGCCCGCCGTTCATGAACAGAAACACCGCCCGCTTGGCTCGCGGTGCGAAATGCGGCGACTTCGGAGCCAACGGACTGGCCACTGCGGGGCCGATCGAAGACGTCTCTGCCGCGCTCGCCGTTTTCACGCCCGAGAAAACTCCGTCGCGAGACAACAGGTCAATCAACGCCAGCCCGGCGAAGCCTCCACCCACCTCCCACAAAAACTCGCGCCGCGACTGCCCGCACGGAGTCGGATTGGGAATGAAACGCTGTTCCGCCGAGAACATGAGCACACCTCGCTGAGATCGACGTCAATCAACACACGAGATTCTAGCGATGGTTCACGTCAGACCGTAGCCAAGCTCGCCAGAGCTTGGGGCGTCACAAAACGCCCAATCTCTGGCGAGATTTGCTACACCAAGAATCCTCTCGCGATGGACCCTGCCTGCATCACCATCGTCAGCGTTGCACCACTTCGCCCGCTCCAGTAACTTCACCCCGGTTGATGTTCGTTGATCCGTCTCTTCCCGAAAGGAATGAGCCATGCAGCGGTTTGCTTCGAGTCTGGCGGTGGTGGCGATTTTGTCCGCGGTCGTCGCGGTGTCATTGATCGGCGGGCCACAGGTTTCTCCCGTGTCGGCCAAGCCGAACGAACCGGCCGCGTCGCCGACTGCCAACTTGCAAATCAAAATCGAAGACCGCAACCCGTGGACCAACCTGCAACTCAACAACAAGTCCGAGAACTTTCAATTCGTGATCGTCAGCGATCGCACGGGAGGCCACCGGCCAGGTGTGTTCGCCAAGGCGGTCGAAAAGATCAACCTGCTGCAGCCGGAATTCGTGGTCTCGGTCGGCGACCTGATCGAAGGCTACACCGAAGACAACACGCAATGGGCGCTCGAATGGGCCGAGTTCCAGGGCAAATTGAATCGGCTCCAGATGCCGTTCTTCTACGTCCCCGGCAACCATGACCTCGCCAATCCGAAGATGGACGCCAACTGGAAACGCAAGTTCGGCCGGGGTTACTACGAGTTCGTGTACCACGACACGCTGTTCGTCGCGCTGAACACCGAAGACCCACCGACGTCTGAAAAGGAGATGCCGTTCAAGTTCGGCGTGGAACAGCAGAAGTGGCTGGAGGACGTGCTGGCGAAGAACGCAAACGTGCGCTGGACCTTCTTTCTGATGCACAAGCCGGCGTGGACGTACCCAGACGACGACCACGCCAAAACCGGATGGGGTCGCATTGAACAGATCATGGGCAACCGCAACTACACCGTCTTCGCCGGGCACAAACACAACTACGCGCGCTACGTCCGCAACGGCCGCGATTACATCATGCTGGCCACGACGGGCGGTGCCTCGAAGCTGCGCGGAACAGCCGATGGCGAATTCGACCACGTCGTCTGGGTGACGATGAAGGACAACAACCCGGTCCTCGCCAACCTCATGCTGGACGGAATTGCCGACAAGGACATTCGCACGCTGCCGGAACCGAAACCGTCGGTGAAGAAGGTGCTGGCGAAGTAACGTCGTGCCGTACACTTCGTGAGAGCAAGACGGTGCAAACAATCTCATCCGAGAATTCGTCCAGGCATTTGCACCTTGGGTTGACCGCCAGGCAGCTCTGGAATCTGACGGTCTTTTCCGCAGCGGTTTGTTATCCCTTGCCCTTTCTCCGCATCGCCAGCGAGCAATTCGATTACTCCTTTCTCCACGGACGACGTGAAGTTCCACCCTGGGATGCCATCCGCGTTGCAATGGACTTTTCGCTCAGTTTTATCAGCGCGTTTTCGCTCGTCATTCTTGCGACGACGCCGTTTTGGGGCGTCGTCCGAAATCCGTGGCGGACTGTCTACTTGATTCTCGGTCTTCCGACTCTAGCTTTCGTTTTCTTGGACGCCTGTCTCACATCACAGGGATCCTTCGTTAGGCCAGGCATCGACTCGTTGGGGTGGTGTGTCGCATACTGGGCGGGCGCGTGGCCCGTTGTCTTTCTCGGGATTGGTTATCCCGAATTACTTCGCCGACTAACCCGGCGAACGTGGCAATTTGTCGTCAAAAGGAAAGCCTGATGTCTGAAAAATATCTCACCGGCCAAGTCGCCCTCGTTACCGGAGCCGGCCGTGGCCTCGGCCGCGCGTTTGCGGAACGGTTGGCCGCGCTCGGTTGCGCCGTGGGAATCCATGGGTTTCGAGAGCACGGGCCGGCCGAGTACGGGGAGGGGACGACGCTGACCGACACCGCGCGGCAGATCGGCGAGCAATACGGAGTGCGCACCGTGCGGCTGCTGGGGGATCTCACCAAGGCGGACGAGTGCGAGCGAATCGTGACCGAACTCACGCAGCAACTCGGGCCAATCGACGTGCTGGTTCACAACGCGGGAGGCGACATCGCCGCCGCGGGGGGCAAGCCGAATCCGAATGACGCGGTGATGATCAAGGAATGCGACGTCCGCTCGGTGCTGGATCGCAATCTGCTCTCGACGATCTTCGTCTGCCAGCACGCAGCGCGGAGGATGATGGAACGCCGCACGGGCCGGATCGTGACTATCAGTTCGATCGCCGCTTTCCGGGGGATCGAGAATGCTGCGATCTACGGCACGTCCAAGGCGGCCGTCGTCGAATACACGCGCTGTCTGGCGGTGCAACTGCGGCCGTTCAACATCACCGTGAACAGCCTCGCACCCGGCGACACGCGCACGGGCCGCTACCTCGGCACTCGCAAGGTGGACGAAGAGCGGCTGGTCACGGAGGGTACGCTCGACCGCGTCGCGCTGGTGGACGAAGTCGCTCGCGTCGTGGACTTCTTCGCCGGCCCGCTCGGTGCGTTCGTGACCGGGCAGGTGCTGCGAGTTGACGGTGGGACGCAGTGCTGGCCGGGATAAGAAATCAGCCCGGCTGCTTGAAGCAGCCGGGCTGATGATGTCGCCAAAGAATTGAGGCTCGGCAACGCTTGCCCCTCACCCCCGGCCCCTCTCCCCCTGCTGGGGCGAGGGGAGTTTCTATTGTCACTGCGGTGTTGGCACAGGCGTTTTGACCTGCGTCGTCGCGGGACCAGTCACCTTGCCAGTGGCTTTGAACGTCACGGCTTCGGCGTTGCCGCCGATGGTGATCGAGAAGACATCGTCCAGCGACGTGGCGTCGGCGGGGGCCGTGACCGTGATCGGCAGGACGTGGACCATCTTGGCTTCCGGAGGCAGGCGGACCTGGAACATGCCGACCGTCTTGTCGCTTTCGATTTTGTCGATCGTAAACGGCTTGCGACCGCGGACCACGACGTTGACTGTCTTCTTCTCACCCGGTGCCAGCGTGCCGAAAGCCAGCACGTCGGGGTTCACGGTGTATTCGGTTTCGACGCGCCCTTCAACCATCACCGGGACGTACGGGTTGCTGGCGTCATCCGTCACCAATTGAATCTGGTCCCGTAACTCACCCACTGCAACGTCTGGCTTGAGCGACACCGTCAATTCGTAATCCACGCGCCCGGCACTGCGTCCTTTTTCGGCCAGCTTGACCTCGATGTTGGGGTTCTTGCTGACGACTTCTTTGATCGTCCAATTGTCCCGTCCCGCGTAGGCGACGGAGATTTTGCGTTCGGCCGACTGACCCTTCGGGACCGAACCAAACTCCACACTTCCCGGTGTCACCACCACGTCCGTGCGAATGTACGCTTTGATCGGGACGGTGACTTCCATATACACCGGCTGATCGAACACGACGATGATGCTCGAATTCTTTTCGTGCGTGAACTTGCGAGTGTCCATCGCGACTTCGATCGTCGTCGTCTCGCGGCTGCGAAGCGAATTGCCATTCTGCACGACATTTTCTCCGAGCTTCGCGTCGGTGCAGCCGCACGTCTTGCGGATTTCTTTGATGTGAATCGTCTCGACGTACTTGTTGGTGACCGTGAAGCGATAGCGTGTGTCGGCTCCGCGCGCCACGACGCCGAAATCGTGATTCAGCTTGTCGAACATCTTCTCGGCCCAGTTCAATTCCTGAGCCGGAAGCCGGGCGGCTCCGCAGAACAACATCAACCCACCGAGCACCGGCGCGAGTAATTTGGACATCGCACTCTCCCACTAGCGAACCAACCTTGAAGAACCCCACCCCACGGCCAAAAGTTTAACTCCGGGGCCGTGACTCGCAAGAAACCCGTCCGCTTTTCTCGAAATTCAACCCCTCGACTTTTCCGGTCGTGTCCGCGATTCGGATTCGTTCCGTTGCAGAATATCAATCGGCCCGGCGACCGAACGGCATCTTCCATGCTGTCTGCCGATGCGGGCGGCTGTTAAGATTTGCCGAGTTTTCTCGCTGGATCATGAGCAACAGATGCCCGACACCACTGACACCAATTTCGCTGCGGCGCAAAGCCGCATCCGTGCCGCTTACGATCCCGCGGCCGTGGAACAACTGGGATTGCGGCTCGCCAGCCTGCTGGGGGATCACCTGCGGCGAGTCGAATCGTCGACGGACCGTGTCCTGAATTGGGCCGACCCGCGAACCAATCTCGATCTTGCGGCGAGTGAACTTGATGCCGCTTCGGCCGCGCGCTCCCCTGCCCCGCTGGCGCCGGATGAACTCGCCGCGCGATTCACCGGCATCGTCGCGAACATTCTCGCCCGCGGCCAGAACCTGCACGATCCGCGCTACGTCGGGCATCAAGTTCCGGCGTCGATCCCACTCGCCGGTTGGTTCGACGCCGTCGGCTCGGTGACGAACCAGGTGATGGCGATCTACGAAATGGGTCCGTGGGCCACGGCGGTCGAACAGGCGCTGGTCGGCAAGCTGGGCGGATACCTCGGCTGGCAACCCGGCCACTTCGCCGGCGTCGTGACTCACGGCGCGTCGCTGGCGAACCTGACGGCCCTGCTCGCCGCGCGCAACGTCACGCTCGGTAATGCGTGGGAGCGCGGAACGGCTCGCGACAACGGACCGGCCCCGGTGCTCGTCACGCAACAAGACGCGCACTATTCCATCGCTCGCGCGGCTGGCATCCTGGGTCTCGGGACAAACAACGTCATCAAAGTCGGGCAGGATTCCCGCCGGCGCATGGACCCCGCGAAGTTGGATGCGACTCTCGCCGAACTGCAATCCACCGGTCGCCCCATCGTCGCCGTCGTGGCCAGTGCCTGCGCGACGCCGATCGGGGCGTTCGACCCGCTCGACGACGTGGCCGATCTCTGCGAGAAGCATCGCGTCTGGCTGCACGTGGACGCCGCGCATGGCGGTTCAGCCGTGCTCAGTTCGAGGCACAAGCATCTGGTGGCGGGCCTAGAACGGGCTGACAGCTTGGTGTGGGACGCTCACAAAATGCTCTTCGTCCCCGCGCTATGTGCGTTCCTGCTCTACAAGGACGGCCGCCACAGCTACGAAGCGTTCCGCCAAAATGCACCGTACCTGTTCGACCCGTCGGCTCCGGGTTTGGCGGAATACGACAGCGGCCTGCGGACCGTCGAATGCACGAAGCGCGCGGCCGCGTTTGGTCTGTGGGGCGCGTGGAATCTGTTTGGTCCGCAACTGTTCACCGACCTCGTCGATGTCACGTTCGACCTGGCCGAACAATTTCACAACAAGCTCCGCGCGTCCGATGACTTCGTCGCACTGCACGAACCGCAGTGCAATATCGTCGCGTTCCGCCACATTCCACCAGCGCTGCGCGATGCCGACCCACAACGCGTCGGCGAATTCCAACAGAAGCTGCGGCGCTCGGTCATCGAATCCGGCGAATTCTACCTCACCGCGACGCCACTCGACGGCATTCCCGCTCTCCGCGTGACGCTGATCAATCCGCTGACGACCGGTGACACGCTGGATGAGTTGTTGGCGACGCTGCGCCGGCACGGAAAGAAAGTGGACGGTGGACGGTGAACGGAAACGCAAGCGAATGATGACGGCTATCGTTCAACACCGTCCACCACTCACCACTCACCACTCACCACTCACCATCCACCACTCACCATCCACCATCCACCATCCACCATCCACCATCCACCATCCACCATCCACCATCCACCATCCACCATCCACCATCCACCCCTAAGACACCGTCAACAGCAGCAACTGCGACGACCGGATCAGCCACGCACGGTCTTCCGGTTTCATCGTGCCGCTCTTCAAAATTTGCGACGTCCGGGTTCGCACGTTCGAAACGAAAAACTGCTGCACGGGGGTGAGCTGTTTTGGTCCGTCCACTTTCAACAGCAGTTCGGTAATCCGGTGCAGCGCGCGGACCTCGTCGAGTTCGTGCTCGGGCTGGTCCGACCACGCGGGGGTGACATTGGCATCGGCGGTGGATCGCGTGACGCCGAGGATCAGGTTCGACACGCGGGCCACTTTGTCGAAGTCCGCTCGATCGGCCGTGTCGCGCGGAGTGTGGTAGTCGGGGTGTTCACCGGTGGAAAAGAACAGGAACGGCACCTTGCGGTCGCGGAACGGGCCGTAGTCGCTGCGCGTCCCGATCAGGTCGACGCCCATCCGAGCGACTTCCAGTCCGTCCGGCGTTCCGGCGACGTCGAGCAGTTTTCGCAGATCGGGCGCGTGCTCGCTCCCCAGCACAAACACGGTTGGCAGCGGCAAATCACCGAGCGAACGGCCGATCATGTCCGCGGTGATGAACAACTTGACCTGCTCCAGCGGCCACGGTGGATGCGCCGCGAACCAGCGCGAACCCCACAACAGGTGCTCTTCCAGATCGAACGCGACAAACGCGACGCTGCGCCGCGAAGACGTCTTCGCCCCCGCGAGTTCACGGGCGACCTCCAGCATCATCGCGATTCCGGTCGCGTTGTCGTCCGCCCCGGCGAAGATCTTCCCGGTCACGTCGTCCATGCCGAGGTGATCGTAGTGGGCACTGACGATGAGAATCTCATCGTCCAGTAACGCGTCACTCCCCGGCAGCCATGCGCCAAGATTGTGTCCGAGCACCCGTTGCTGGCCATCCTCGTCTTTTTGTCCCGGCACGGGTTGGACGAACTTGTCGTCGGCAAATAGCGGCTTCAGCTTCAGTTCGGCAAACCGCTCGCGGATGTACTTCGCGGCCAATCCCTTGCCCTTCGCCGTCCCGCGCCCTTCGAGTTCCGGGCTGGCGAGGTATTCCACATGCTTCCGTACGCGTTCGGCAGAAATCGCGGGAGTTGATTTCAAACGGGTCGGCTGGCTCGCGACAGGCGGATCTCCGCGTCCGACCGTGGCAACGCACAGCCAAACGGCTACCGATAATCCCGCGATCCCTCGACGCATGGCATTCTCCCAATCGTCCCTGAACGGCGTGCAAATCAAAACCGGCTCGGAGCTTACTCGCGACCGTCCGACCACAACAAGACGGAGTCGGCCGGATACCACCTTGCCGGTCCTGCCAGTCGTGTGGATTCGACCGGATATTCCTGTTGTGACAGTCACACATCGCCGATGAATACAGAGGAACCGTAGACATCTCGCTCCGTGAGATGCGTTTCGTCTCGCGGAGCGAGACGTCTGCGATCCGCGCTGCCCGCCTGCGTCGTGACCCAAGTTCAAGGAGGAATCTCATGCTGAAACGAATCTTGTTGTCGGCTGTCGTGCTGGTCACGGTTCTGGCCGGAAGTTCCGCGACATTACCGTCGCGAGTCGAAGCGGCCGGCAACGGCCAGCCCTCCGACTGGAACCGCTTCTATTACTACCCGTACGTTTACTATCCGCAAAACTTCCAGCGCCCGCAGCAGTACAACGATCTGTACTACCGCTATGCGCCGGAGCGACGCATTCCCGTGTACCGCACCGACTGGCACAACTTTTATCCCAGTCCGCACCCGTACCATAAGGGACACCACTTCATTCTCGACGTGTTCTGAGGCGGATATCGGAGTCGGCGTAGGTCAGGCTTTCCAGCCTGACAGTCAGGCTGGAAAGCCTGAACCTACGACTCGAATTCATCGTGGCGAACCATCGTTGACGACCGCAAGAAGCGCGAGTCAACGATGGCTCGCCATTCGTCATTCTGTTTCACGACGACGAGCCGTCAGCGCCACGACCGCGAACGTGCGTGGACCGAGTTGCCAGCGCCACGGCAAGCTCAGCCGCACGTCGCTCACCAACGGAGCCACTGCTGGGTCCGTTTCAAAAAGCTGCCGCAACACGAACGGGTTAACTCCCGTGAAGAAATTGTGTTGCTGAATCTGTCGTCCAACGAAGTCGGCCAGTTGCGACTCGGGAATCGTCGGCAGTTCCGGGCAGGTCGTGGACGACACGACATCCGTCACCAGCACCACCGTGCCACCCGGCATGCACAGTTCCGCCAGCAGTTGCAGATGCCGGCGACGAACGGTTC
>JACRIH010000458.1 GCA_016235885.1 Planctomycetales bacterium
CCTGCTCGCTGTCACCACGATCAGCGGCCAATCGTCCGCCGCCGATCCGCTCAAGCTGCTCATCATCGACGGCCAGAACAACCACAACTGGAAGGCGATGACTCCGCCGATGAAGCGCGAGTTGGAAAAGTCCGGGCGGTTTGTCGTGGATGTCGTGACGACGCCGGACAACAAGGCTCCGGCCGAAGCGTGGAATGCGTTTCGTCCTGACTTCGGCAAGTACCAGGTCGTGCTCTCCAACTACAACGGCCAGCCGTGGCCGAAGGAAGTCGAGGCCGGGCTTGAAAAGTTTGTCGGCGGCGGAGGCGGGCTGGTCATCATTCACGCGGCAAACAATGCCTTCGAAAACTGGCCGGAGTGGAACAAGATGATCGGTCTCGGCTGGCGCGGCAACGGGTTTGGAGACCGGTTGACAGTGAATGAGGAACGCAAAGTGGTTCGCACATCGAAGGGGGACGGTCCCGGCGCGGGACACGGACCGCAGCATGAATTCGCGATCGAAACGCTCGACGCAGAGCATCCCGTGATGAAGGGATTGCCCACGAAATGGCTGCACGCGAACGACGAACTGTACCACGGTCAGCGCGGACCGGCCGCCGACATGAACGTGCTCGCGTATGCCCACTCGGCCAAGGAAAAAGGTGGCACCGGTGCGAACGAACCGATGATCTGGTGGATTCCCTACGGCAAGGGGCGCGTGTTCACCACCGTGATGGGCCACGTCGGCGGCAACGACACGCGGTCGATTCGGTGCGTGGGTTTCATCGCGATCATGAACCGCGGCACCGAATGGGCCGCCACCGGCAAGGTCACACTCCCCGCACCCACCGACTTCCCGAAGGAAAACGAAACGCGATTGATCGCGGAGTAGGCCGCTGTCGCGTGGGGCGAGGTAAGAGATCCACCCTACAAATCTTGGCCACGGATGGAACACGGACAAAAAAGACAACGTCGAAATCCGTGTGCAATCCGTGTTTCATCCGTGGCTCATGTTCTTCACTCTTCGGAAGAATCCGGCGGGCGCTGCTGGCTGAGCTTCTTGCGATACTGATCGTAGGCTCGCGACAGCGATTCGAAGAAGCGTGGCACCTGCGCTGCCGACAGGTAAATCCGGCTCGACACGGCCGAGCGCGGATACGCGCTCATGATGAAGTCGAAACAGAATTCCGATGCCGTGTGTAGGATCATCACCGCGTTGGCGTACGTCCCGCCGAGCATTTCGTCGGGCAGCTTGAGCGCTTCGTAGATGTCCGAAATCGGCGGCGGCGTGGCACCCGGTGGCGGAGTCGGCAGCTTGGGCGGCGGACCGAAGTGCTGTTGAAACTTGTTCAGGTTCTCCTGGAGAGCCGCCAGAAACAGCGGCACCACCGTCGGCGGCAGGACGACTCGCGCCGCAACCCGGTGCGGCTGCGCCATGCTTTGCAGGAAGTCGATCACGAATTCGTGCGGCCCCTGCATCACGATCGAACCGGTGCTGAAGATCCCCTTGCCGACCGTTTCGGGCACGCGGGCCGTCACCTGCGAATGCCGCAGTTCCTGATGAAACGTCTCGGGACCGCTTTTCTGCGGCGCTCCAGATTCTTCCGGCTTCTCGTTCTGTTCGTCGTCCTGTTCCTGCTCGTCCATCGAGACCTCGCCTCGTTTGACTCGTTGTGATGTGCCGAACGTCGGCGGGAGTATACCAGCCCGTTTGCAATCGCACACGCGAGCCGAATTTCAACGCGCGGCGAGACCATAAAAAAACGCCACTGGGCTTGCCCCGGTGGCTCGACGGCTTCTGCACTATTCAACTTCTCCGGATAGGCGAGTAGCGCAAAAGCCGTTGAACCACCCCGACGAGCGGGGTGGCGGGAGTTTCCAAAAGCGCCGGTGCAAGATGTCTACGGTGCTCAATGCACCCGCTGCCCCGGCACAGCGCCGCTGTCGGGGGAAAGAATGTAGATGTCCTTTCCACCGGGACCGGCCGCGAGGACCATTCCTTCGCTCATTCCGAACTTCATCTTTCGCGGAGCCAGATTCGCGACGACGATGACCAGCCGTCCGACGAGTGTCTCCGGCTGGTACACACCCTTGATCCCCGCAAACACGTTGCGGTTCACGTCGCCGCCAAGGCTCAGTGTCAGCCGCAGCAATTTGTTCGATTCCTTGACGTCTTCCGCCGCGACCACGCGGGCCACGCGGAGATCCATCTTTGAAAACTCGTCGATGGAAATTGTCTCGGCGACGAGCGGTTCGGCGGCGAGGGCTGCTGGGCCATCGACGGTGGTCGCTGACGCGGCGGTTGCGGGTGCCTCCTGACTGGCGGCGATCATTTTGGAAACCTGTTCAGGTTCGACTCGTTTGAGCATGTGTTGAAACGGACTGACCGCCGTGCCCGCGATGGGTTGCTGGGCATCGGCCCACGATTGGATTGGCGAATTGAGCAACTCGCCCGCCTGCTTCGCCAGACGCGGCAACACGGGTGCCAGGTACACCGCGAGCTGCCGGAACAAATTGAGCGCGATCGTGCAGACGTTTCGCACGTCGGCCGCTCGGTTCGGGTCTTTCCGCAGGGTCCAGGGCGCCAGGTCGTCGATGAATTTGTTGGCGCGGTCGGCCAGCGCCATGATCGACCGCATCGCCGCGTTGTAGTCACAGCCGTCGTACGCGGCCGCGATCGCATCCCCTTCCGCCGCCGCACGGGCGAACAGCCCACCGTCAACCGGATACGAATCGGACAGCCCCGTCTCCTGCACAAACTTCGCCGTGCGGCTGGCGAGGTTGACCACTTTCCCGACGAGATCGGAATTGATCTTCGACACGAATTCGTCGAGGTTCATGTCGATGTCATCCAGCTTCGCCGTCAACTTGGAGGCAAAGTAGTACCGCAGGAATGACGGATCGAGATGGTCGAGGTACGTGCGGCCGCGCACGAATGTTCCCTTCGACTTGGACATTTTTTCGCCACCGACCGTCAGGAACCCGTGAATGTGGACCCTCGCCGGCAACTGGAACCTCGCCGCGTTCAGCATCGCGGGCCAGAACAGCGTGTGAAAGTATGTGATGTCCTTGCCGATGAAGTGGTGGATTTCGACAGACGCACTCCCCTCTCCCGCGGAGGGGGAGATCGATCGCGGCCACCAGTCGTCAAACTGCTCGCCCGTCCGCTCGCACCACTCACGCAGCGAGGCCATGTACCCGATCGGCGCGTCAAACCACACGTACCAGAAGTTACCGGGGCTGTCGGGAATTTCGAAACCGAAATACGGTGCCGGGCGAGAAACGTCCCAGTCGCGGAGTGGTTCGCCGAGGAAATGTCCCTTCAAATAGTTGGCAACTTCGGGCTGGAGGTGTTCGCCCGATTGAGTCCACTCTTCGAGGAATCCGTGCAAGTCTTCGATCCGCACGAACAGATGTTTGGCCGACCGTAGCTCGGGCTTGGTGCCGCTGAGCGTGCTCACCGGATCTTTCAGATCGCCGGGGCTGTACGTGGCGCCGCACTTTTCGCAGTTGTCTCCGTACTGATCGACGGCTCCGCATTTCGGGCAGATTCCTTTCACGAACCGATCGGCCAGAAACGTCCCTTCCTGGACGTCGAAGAGTTGCGTCACGTCCTGTTCGACAATCAGCCCGGATTTTCTCAGAGCCGACCAGACATCGCCGCACAGTGCGCGATTCGCGGCGCTGTTCGTGCTGCCGTAGTTGTCGAACTCGATGTCGAATCCGTCGAAGTCGCGAATGTGCGCCTCGCGCATGTCCGCGATCAAAGCCTCTTCGCTGCGCCCTTCCTGACGCGCCCGGATCATGATCGCCGTTCCATGCGTGTCGTCCGCACACAGGAACACGCAGCGGTTGCCCTTCAACTTTTGAAACCGCACCCAAATGTCCGTTTGGATGTATTCGACCAAGTGCCCGATATGAATGTGCCCGTTCGCGTACGGCAACGCGGCGGTGACGAGGATCTTTCGTGGGGGCTGACTCATTCTCTGTCCTTGACGTAGGTCAGGCTTTCCAGCCTGACACGAAACACTTTCCGGCAACAACGTCAGGCTGGAAAGCCTGACCTACGGACGGGCGGCATTCTATGGAAGCAGGTAAGAAATGACGAATGTCCAAGCACGAATGACGAAAGAATGACAAAGCTCGAATGACGAAGCACCGACTTGGTCATTCGTCCTTCGTCATTCGGATTTCATTCGTCATTCGTGCTTGGACCTTCGTCATTCCTTCACTCACCAGTGCATCACGAACCCGCCATCGACATTGATCGTCTGACCGGTCACCTGGTTCGCGCGATCGGACGAGAGGAATACGATCATGTCGGCGATGTCTTCGGGTAGCTGCCAGCGGCCGAGCGGGATGACGTTTCGGACTTTTTCACCGGCCCATTCTTCGTACGTCCGTTTCCGATCCGGCGGCTGGAGTTCGTTCCAACCTTTCCAGACGTTGCGATTGAGAGCAGTCTGTACCATGCCGGGGCAGACGGTGTTCACGCGGATGCCGTGCGGGGCGAGATCCTTCGCGAGGCACTGTGCGAAATTGATGTTCGCCGCCTTCGCCGCGCTGTACGGCGGGTCGGTCTGCGATCCGATTTGTCCGGCAACCGACGACAGGAAGACCATCGTGCCGCGCTTTCGCTCGATCATCGGCGGCGCGACGGCGTGGGCGACGTGCGTCATCCCCATGATGTTCACCTCGAGCACACGCGGCCAATCGGCGGGCGTGAGGTTGGTGAATGGAAACCCGAACTTGCCCGAACCGATGGCCGCTGCATGCACGACATGGTCGATCGGTCCGAGCTTCGCAATCGTGTCGGCCACAGCCTGTCGAGTTGCCGGTTCATCCGTCACATCCACCGCGATGCCGACCGCTTTGACGCCGAACTCCGTGGCAATCTCGCTCGCAACGGCTTCGACCTCGGCCCCACGATCCCACACGGCCACGCTGGCCCCTTCGCCAGCGAAGCCACCCGCGATGGCCCGCCCAATCCCGCCGGTTCCACCTGTCACAACTGCCACATGATCCCGCAGATTCAGATCCATGACTGAAACGTCTCCGTCGTTGATTTCGTCCACAGTTGGCCAATGATGCTCGTAAC